>VGHO01000016.1 GCA_016868175.1 Betaproteobacteria bacterium | reverse complement strand
GCCCAGGTGCAGGCCGGGGCCGACGTGGCGCGCGAGCGGCAGCGAGAGAAGATCGAATTAGCGGCCGCCAGGAGCTTCAAGCAACTGGCCGTCGACTACATGGGAAAGGTGTTTCCGACGCTAGCCGACACTACCGTGGAGCAGCGGCGCCAGCATATCGAGGGCGTCATCGGCCCGAGGCTGGGCAACATGCCCGCGCGTGAAGTCACCACCGCCGACGTGGTGCGGTTCGTTGAAGCCCTGAACCGCACCAAGACGCCAGCCGTCATCAAAATGATCTTCATGACGCTGTCGCAGATCTTCAAGCACGGCGTGGCCCGGCATGCCGTGACCGCGAACCCCTGCGCTGGCGTGTCGGTGGCGGCGATCATCGGCAAGGCCGAGCCGCACCGGCAGCGGCTGAAGCTAACCGAAGTCGAGCTGCGCGCGGTGCTGCCGGCGCTGCCCACCGCCGGCGCCCACAACGCGCTAGCCGTCAAGTTGCTGCTGCTGACCTGCACCCGCATCGGCGAACTGACAAAGGCCGAGTGGGCGCATGTTGATTTCGAGCGGGCCGAATGGTTCGTGCCGGACGCCAGTTCCAAGACCGGCCGGGGCTTCACGGTGCCGCTTGCGCCGGCCGCGCTGGCGTGCTTTGCGGCGCTGAAGCCGCTGGCCTGCGGTTCGCGGTTCGTGCTGCCCGCGCGCCAGATCTGGCGCACCCGCAAGCACGGCGGCGCGGAAGTGCCGTTCGAGCAGCGCACGCTGAACGTCTGGCTGCACAAGCTGTGCGATGCGCTGGGCGACAAAGTGCGGCGCTTCACCCCGCACGACCTGCGATCCACGGCGCGCAGTCACCTTGCGGGGCTAGGCGTCAACGTCATCGTCGCAGAACGATGCCTCAACCACTCGCTGGGTGGTCTGCTGGCCGTCTACGACCAGCACGACTACATGACCGAACGTCGGGCGGCGCTCGAAACATGGGCGTCTTTCGTGGTGGCCTGCGAGGCCGGCGAGCCCTGGCGCCAAGACAACGTGGTCCCGATTCGGGCCGCGGTATGACGCCGACGACCTGACTCATTCGCCACGCCTAGCCTCGGGCTGACCCCGAGGCCGAAAACCGGGTTCCCTTCGCCGGCTGGCCTGGCACCCATCGAAGGGGTGGACTAAGGGGCGCTGATGATCGACGGATACGATGCCACCAAGTTAAACGCGCTCTACCCTGCGGGTGGGCGCAGTGGCAACGCTGTCGAGGAATTTCCAGCTGGCGTGGATTGCCCCCTTGCTGCAGGCAAGCGAGGTGCAGATTCGGCTCGTTTCAGGTCAGATGCGTGAATTGATGGCCCAACTCTCGGTGCACTCGCTGGATGTGGTGCTCGCCAACGAAGCCGCCCCGCGCGACAGATCAGCCGGATGGGTGAGCCGACGGATTGCGCAGCAAGCTCTCAGCCTTGTGGCAGCGCCAGCCGGCCGCAAGGCGAAAAGGCCAGCGCCTTTCAGGTTCCCGCACGACCTCGATGGGCAGCCGCTGCTGCTGCCAGGCGAGGACAGCGCTATCCGCCCCGCCTTCGACCTTCTGCTCGAGGAGGCAGGCGTTCGACCTCAGGTGCTCGCCGAGATCGACGATATGGCGATGCTTCGCCTGCTTGCCCGTGAGACGGGGGCTCTCGCGCTTGTGCCGCCCGTTGTGGTGCGCGACGAACTGGCCAGCGGCGTGCTCGTGGAGCGCTGCAGCATCCCCCAGATCAGCGAGAACTTCTACGCGATCACCATGCGCAGACGTTTTGCCCACCCGATCCTTCGGCAGATGCTCGACCCTGGGGGAACAGGTTGAAGTCACCCCAAACCCTGCTCAGGCACGCACCCCCTGTTGGCGCGCGAAGGAACGCTCCAGGCTCCGACGGAGCCCGGCGGAATGCGATGCAAGGCGTTGAGGCCCAGAGCAGCATTGCGGCAAGGACCCTGCGCACGACAGCCTTGTACCGCCCGGAGTGCTGAAGGCGGCTTACTGCTGCTTGGGTCCCTCCACGAGTCGCCGCGCGAGCGAAATCGCATAGGGCGCGGTTCGCCCGGTCAGCGTTGGATCGGCAGCCCCTTCCACGCCCTTTGGCATGCGGTTGGGGTCAAAGTTGATGTTGAGGCAAGAGCCGCCACCGTCGGGAGCCACAGCGTTGATCGTGAGGACGCCGAGGGTGACTTTTCTTCGGCCTGCGGGCAGTGGCACTGTCGCGCGGTCAAGCTGATCCCCCGGCTCGGCAACTTCAAGATTGAAGAGGAAAGACACCGGCCCGCTGCGTACCCGCTCCCTCAGATCGTTGAAGAGGAAGTTGGGACCCTTGGCTTTGGCCTCCTCGTCGGAAAGGCTCTGCGTTCCGCCAACCGGCTCGAACACCCACTTGCCCCAGGTCTTTTCGCCACGCGTGTTCGTGAAGCCGAATCCATGGACGCCCCAATAGTTCACAGTCGCGAAACTGGCGGGCACAGGCTGCGAGGCAAAGTAGCGTCCCTGGAGCAAGACCTCTGGGTTAGCGTCCAGAAAGGCCTTCACCTTTGCCGGATCGGGCGCCTTCGTGGTGGGGTCGGGCTGCAGGGACTGCAAGCGACCAAACAACTGCTCCGGTGAAGCAGCACCAAATATCGGAGCCGAGATGTTGCCGAAATGCCAGACCTCACCGTCCGGGAGATCGAACTGCATGGCAAGGTTGCGCTGCGAGCGTGCATTGTCGGGGGCTCCGGGATTCGCACCGCCCACCGAGAAACGCACGATCGCGGGCACCGGATTGCCGCTGAAGGCGCTTGCGAGCGAAAGGCTCCGCCCGGATTCGCTGCCCACAAAAGTGCCCTCGGCGCAGATCCCCTTTGCTCCGGAGCGGCGATAGCCGGCAAACTTTCCGCTTGTGGCCTCGAACTGATCAACCATCTCGACAGGGCCGACTTGTGCCCACGCCCCCGTCGGAGCAGCAAGCCCTGCGAGGGCAAGCATCGCGAGCCGGACGGCTGAGCGGTGCATCGGCTTAAGCGACCCGAAATGGCGTGCATGCACGACGCGCCACCCCGTTGGTTTCGGCTGCGGTGGCATCTCCGGCTGCCGTGGCGCTTCCGACCACGATTTCAATACCAACGGTGATGTCATTCCGGTCATGATCTGCCCCAGAGAGTTTGTGGATGCAGCTGCGGCTGTTGCTGCAAATTCAGAGTGACGATACCCAAGCCCAGACGATTCAGGGTAAGGGGCTGTAACTGCAGTTGCGTACGAGGCGCGCCATTTCGGTCGCAGTCGGCGCTCGCGGTCGCAGTCGGCGCTCGCGGTCGCAGTCGGCGCTCGCGGTCGCAGTGGATCCTCAGGGTCGCAGCGGGAGCGGGGCAAGGAGCCACGACGCACGCGACCGACGGACGGTATCAAGACATGCGGCGGGCAACGATGCGCAGGTCGATGTCGATGGGATCGCGGACCAGTGCTGCAAAGCCTGCCACCCCAAACGCGCTGCGGCTGATCCGGGTATGGGCTTCTGCGTTCAGGGCCTGCGCGTAGAGCGCTGCGGTCTGCCGACTCTCCGGTGCAGGACCGCTGCTGCCGACTGGGATGGCGATCGACATGGCTGCGATGGCGAGCGAGATTTCGCGCTCCTGATCGCGGATCCTCAGTGCGCCTTCGAGCGCGAAGGTCGAATTCCTTTCAACCGACCCACTGGCGCGTTGAGTACCCGGAGAGTTCACATAGCCCGCGGGGATACGCTTTGGGCGCATGGCAAAGCGTGCCTGCGCAAATCGCGCTGTATCAAAGAGCGAGGCGCCCATCACGATACGGTCGAGCAAAGGATTGCCGGTGTCAACCGAGTCGGTCGCGATGATCACTGTGACCTCTGCAGTAGGGCCAGACGGCGCACCCACATCGGTCGCGTCGTCACGAAGCCGGATCGTTCCCTCGAAACGGGTGAAACGCGCCGAAAGTTCGCCGAACCCTGCTGCCTGGTAGCGAAAGCCGATCTTCGATTCCTGCGCGACGATCTCGAATTCGCGCACTGCGGGCTGGCGCTGAGCCGCCTGCGCCAACGCATCGCGCACTGGGCTGGCGAGCGAAAGCCATCCGAGGTTGCGCACAAGCCTGCGCCGCTGGGCGTTCAGGCAAGACTCATCTTCTGTCGCGATCTCGGCAATCCCCAAATTGCCCAGCACGATCAATCTCCAGGAATGGAACACCCCTTGATGCAAGCTTCGTACATCGACGCAACCCCACCCTCCAGTGCAAGCCCATCGCGGTTGCGCAAGATGGTCGAGGCAACCGTCGACCTGCGGCGCAAAGACACCCCGAAAGGACTTGCCTTCGATGATCACGCAAGCTATCCTCAGCCGGAATCACCGTTCGAGGCAGGCATGCAGCACGATCTCTTTGGCAACACTGTAACAACCGAAGATCCCGCGACGATCGGGGCCATCAACCATTTTCTGCGCGAAGTACTCGGGTACGGCAATCAGTCTGCGGGCATCTTTGCTGCGGCGGGCGCTGCGCCCTCCTGTGCACTGGCCAATGCCTACGCTGCATCGCTCATGATGTTCATGGAGACTGGCAATGCGCCCGAGCTGGCACGGCCCTTCCTTGATGCGGCCTGCGCAGCGCCAGCGCCAAGCACCCGCGAGGCACTCTACATCGAGGCCACAAAGGCCTGGGTGGAGGGACACCCGGAGGCGATGGTTCTGAAACTTGGCGAGATCGTCCAGCGTTACCCGCGGGACCTGATGGCGCTCAAGTTGGGACAGACGCTCCACTTTCTTCTTGGCGACTTCGAGGGCATGCTCAGACTCTCCAACCATGCGATCGGTGCGGCCTCCGATGTGGGATTCGCCCACGGGATGCACGCTTTCGCGCTCGAGCAGAACCATCGTATCCCGGAGGCCGAGGAGGCAGCGCTCAAGGCGCTTTCGCTCGAACGCGGGGACCCCTGGGCGCAGCACGCCTTCGCCCATACCCAGGAGACCCAGGGCCGTCTCGACGAAGGGATCGCCTTCATGCGCAGTCACGCAGATACCTGGGAGCACTGCAACTCGTTCATGCTCACGCACAACTGGTGGCATGTGGCGCTCTATCACATCGATCGCGATGAAGCCGGGGAGGCGCTTGCGCTCTACGACCAGAGGGTCTGGGGAGTATGGAAGGAGTATTCGCAGGATCAGATCGGGGCAGTCGCGCTGCTCGCTCGGCTCGAACTGCGCGGCGTGGACGTAGGGAACCGCTGGGCCGAACTGGGAGTGTTTCTCAAGGCGCGGGTAAACGAGTCGGTGTGGCCCTTCAATGATCTGCACTACGTCTACGGTCTGGCGCGCGCGGGCGAGGAAGCCGGCGTACGGGAAAAGCTCGCGAGGCTGCAATCCGACGCTCACTCCGTCGACCCCTACGTTCGCCGCACCTGGACCGAGGTAACTGTTCCCGCCGCGCGTGGACTCGCAGCCGCAGGGCTCGGCCGGCATGCACAGGCAGTAAGCGAACTCAAGCCGGTTATGTCAAGGCTACAGGAAGTGGGTGGCAGCCACGCCCAGCGCGATCTTTTTGACCTGATCTACCTGGATGCACTCGAGCACGCGGGTGAAATCGCACGGGCCCGCGCCGTGGTTCAGAAACGTATTGTCGACCGAGGCCACATTGCGTGGCAGCATCGGGTGCTCGCGCGGTTGCATTGATGGCCCCCTGTTGCTCCAGAGCGTAATCGGGGCGGACCTCTGCGGGACTGGACGCCGTCGGTTGCGGTATCGATACCCGGGTTATGCACCGGAACTTGCGTGAGACCCTGAGGCCTCCGGGTTCAGGATTTCAGGGCGAAGAACCCGCTGATCTCATCGTTGCCCGGGAATCTTCCGGTAAGCGCCTTTGAGTACAAAAGCGTACCGTCCCTCGACACATCGAACTGCCCGGCCTTGCCGGACTGCAGGGTGACCGGGCCTTTGCCCAGACTCTCAAGCCTAGCCTTCACACGGAGGGCTTCTGACTTGTAACCTCAATGCGAACAATATTGGATCAGAATCGCCACAGGCACCTCGCAAAGGTTGAAGTTCGAAAACCCGCCTCTGAGCCCACGCGGAATCCTCCAGTCCTGCAATCCACTTCCGCGGCCCATGATCGGCCCGGCGGATTATCCGTATCCGCAGTGGTAAGTCAACGCGTAGCGCGCTCCCTCGCAAACACACTGCTCCGGCGCGCGTGCAGATCGGGCATGGCCGCTGACCCGACCTGGCAAGCTTGATCAGAAGTGCCCGGATCCTCCTGCATCCGTTCGTGTCCGCTCGTGTCCGTTAATGCCCGTTAATGTCCGTTAATGCGCGTCAATGTCGCTAACATTCGCTCATATTCGTTTACATCCGCAACAACTCCCACAGCGTACGCTTCTTTCGGATACTGAAATCCAACCTCAGCAATGTTCTATCTGTGATGAGAGTCTTGCGCGCTGCTGCGCTAGCCGAACAGATCCGGTTGCGACACAGCAATGTGCTGGTAGATCGGCTGAAAATGGAGCCAGCCGATGTACTCGGATCCCACATGCTCCCGGCTGTAGCGCGACCGCTCGGGCGACACCAGGATGGGTTTGTGGCCGCTTGCGTCCACGAGCAACTGCTGCCTGCAACAACGCTCGAGCGCAATGAACCAGAATGCCGCGGCGTCGATGCTGTGGCGGCTTGCGGTGAGGAGTCCGTGGTTCTGATGGATTGCCGCTTTCACACCCCTGAACCAGTCGCGCACCGCAAGTCCTGCGCGCTCCTCCACCGCCACCTGCCCCGCCTCCTTGCGGATCACCACATGGTCCTCAAAGAAAGCGGCTGCGTCCTGCGAAATCGGATCGAGCGCGCGCCCGAGCGCTGCAAAGGCTGTGCCGTATACCGTGTGCGCATGGCACATTGACACGATGTCGGGATGCGCTTCGTGCACTGCCGCATGCAGCACGAAGCCCGCACGGTTGAGCGCGTAGTCACCTTCCACGACCTTTCCCTTGTGGTCGGCAAGGATAAGGTTGGATAGCCGTACCTGGTTGAAGTGCACGCACATCGGGTTGGTCCAGTACAATTCAGGCCTTTCCGGGTCGCGTACGGTAAGGTGCCCGGCGAACCCATAGTCAAAACCTTCGATCGCAAACGCCCGGCAGGCTGCGACAAGGCGCTGCTTCCGATGCAGCCGTTCTGCCGCATGCGATTCGAACGCGGGAAGTTCGGGGAAGATCAGTCCCGGCTGGGTTGGCTGGTAGATCGACGGATTGTGGGTCTTGTCGGGCATGCGTTGCTCCTTTCTTAGCGCGCCACCGATGCACTCAAGGATCACAACACTACACCGGCCTGGAGGTCTCGATCCGGTCAGCGCTGAAGGCACCAGAACGAGACCGGGGCCGCCGGAGAGTCGCGCCGCCCTGCGGCGCCGCCGGGGCTGGAAAGCGGGATCAGACTAGGGCGCAGTGGGTTCAGCGCGCAGAGCCGCCAGGGTGGATCGGCAAAGCGCGATATGGGCCGCGTCCAAAGCCTTCCCGCCGCCCGACTCGATCACCGACTCGATCAGCAGGGCCACCATCTCGATGCGCTGCTCGGAAGTGCCCAGGGCGCGACGCAGATCCTCGATCAGACGGTCGCGCGCGTCGATCTCGCCGATGAGAGGATCCCAGTGGCGCGAGCGATGCTGCTGGAGCAGGTTCTCCACAACCCCGCTGTTGCCACTGAGGAATTCCGGGTTGAACTCCCGCAGCGACAGGTTGCGCAAACCCGGGATCTCGCGAAGCCTCTCGTCGGTGAGCCGCTCAAAACCCATGCTCCAGTCGGCATGCCGCCTCAGCGCCTCCTCCTCCCGGCGAAGAATCCGAAAATCCGTGTGCCGAGGATCCCTGGCGATCCTGTCGAGCAACGCCTCGACGGCTTCCTGCTCGCCCTCCACCGTCTGGAGGAAGGTGCCGTTGCCGTAGAGCAAAAGCCCGGTCACGCCCCAGCGCGGGTTGTTGCGGCGGCACTGCTCGAGCAGATCCAGCAGTGCCCGGGAAGTAAACGGTGATGACTCCCTGCTCAGATAAGTCACTCGCAGCATCGATGGCCTCCTCCGCATAGCAAAAATGTACTTGATTGAATCGCAGCCGCAGTCTGCTCCATGCGCATGACGCTACCAAGAACGGGGACTCTTCGCCTAAGATCCAGCAAGCGCACCTTACCGTTGCGTTAACGGATACTTCGGCACGCCGCTCCGCAGATCTCTGGCGCATCCTTCGGCACGCCGCTCCGCAGACACACCGCAGGACCCCTGGCGGCTGCGCTTGCCAGGGCAGTCCTCAACGCTCAAGCTGCAGGTTCCTCATGCCTCCGTCCCATTCGCTCCGCATCGTCGCCGCCAAGGCGGGTAACACGCTCAGCGCCGACCATAAGCGCTTCAACTCCCTCACGCAGCAGATCGCGCAGTCACGCAGGAAGCTACTCGCGTGGAAGGACAACGTCCTGAGTTTTCGCCAGATCTACACCGAGACGATCGTGCCACTCCAGGTCGAGGCGGGCCGCGAGACAAGGACGTGGCTGTTCAAGCTCGATGCACTGCTTGCCACAGGCAAGTGGAGCAAGGCCGAACGCACCACCGCAAACCAGATCGTGGCCGAAGCCGCCAGCCAGCTCCTGGTTGCACACGCCAACGATGAGGAACTGAAGGCGCTCTTTGAGAGGCACGCTGGGGTCGATTTCGAAACCGATCGTCAAAACATCCTCAAGTCGGTGAAAGACCTCACCGAAGCGGTCACCGGTGTCGACCTTGGCGACGACAAGGACCTGAACACCCAGGAGGATTTCATTCGGCGAATGCACAAAAGCTTCAAGGCGCAGATCCAGGCGCAGGAGGCCGAGGCCAGCGCGCGGGTGCAGCAAGGCCATCGGGGCGCTGCGGCACAAAAGCGCGCCGAGCAGGCCCAGCAACGGCGGGAGCAGGAGGCGAAACTTGTTTCGCAATCGATCCGCGAGATCTACCGAAAACTCGCGAGCGCGCTCCATCCCGATCGGGAGTCCGACGCGGTGCGGCGCAACGAAAAGACCGCGATGATGCAGCGGGTGAATCAGGCCTATGCGGCCAACGACCTCCTCAGTCTGCTCGAGCTGCAACTGGAGATCGAACAGATCGATGCAAAGCACATCGCAAACGCAAGCGCCCGCCAGGTGAAGCACTACAACAGGATTCTTGCCGAACAGCTCGAGGAACTGCGCGACGAAATCGAGTTGGAGGAGGTGAGATTCATGCTCGAGTTCGGGATCGATCCCGGCTTGAAAGTCAATCCGGCAAGGCTGGGCGATCTGCTCAAGGACATGAGCTATGCGGCCCGGAACGAGATCACGATGCAGCAGCAGATCAACCGGATGCTCGACGATGTCGGGGCAACCAAACGCTGGCTCAAGGAGGAGCGTCGGCGCGAGCGGGAGCGTCCTCCCTCCGGCGAGTTCTTCTTCTGAGCCGTCACGCCTGCGTCACTCGGATCACCTACGCTCCGAGGAGCTTCTGCCGGAGACATCGTCCCCTGCGAAGCCACCGCGCAGTGAGCGCCGCCCTCTGCGCGCCCTAATAACTACTCGCGCGAGGTCAACTCGCGCGAGGTCCCCGTGTTGAAAAAGCTTGCTGGCGTTGTCTTCACCACCGTGCTCAGCGGAGCACTCCCTGCTCAGACCGAATTCGCAGCACGCCTTGCCGGTCATGCGATCCTGCCTGCGGAAACCTTTCTCGAAATGCCTGCCGACGCACCTGCGGATTTGCGCATCTCGGGCAAGTTCACCAACAATCTCGTGCGTAACGAGACCGTTGGAAGTTTCGAGGGTAGCTCCGCCGGAAGACCCACCGGTGTTCGGCTTCCCTTCCGGGGGCAGCCGGTCCAAGGCCACTCGGGCGTCAAGAAGATGGAAGATGGCTCATTCTGGGTGCTGAGTGACAACGGGTTTGGCACCAAGGCCAATTCCCCGGATGCGGCCCTGTTTCTTTCGCACTACACGATCAACTGGGATTCCGGGCGCATCGACCGGGTACGCACGGTATTCCTGCACGACCCCGACAAGAGAGTCCCGTTTCGCATCGTCCATGAAGGCACCGAAAAGCGCTACCTCACCGGTGGTGACTTCGACCCCGAGGGCTTCCAGATCCTGGGAGGCAAATTCTGGATCGGCGAGGAATTTGGTCCCTTCCTGATCCGTGCCGACCGCGACGGGCGTGTGGAGGCGGTGTTCGAGACGCTGGCCGACGGCAAACCGGTGATGTCGCCGGATCACTACCGCATCGTCGCCCCGATCCCGGGCCAGACTGCCCCAGCTGCGGTGAATCTTGGCCGCTCGCGCGGCTTCGAAGGACTTGCCGCTTCCAAGGATGGGCGGTTTCTCTACGGCATGCTCGAAGGACCACTCTGGGATAGCTCAACAAAGGACTGGGAAAAACTGGACGGCCAGCTGGTGTTGCGGGTGCTCGAGTTCTCAGTCGCGGAGGAACGCTGGACCGGGCGCCACTGGAAGTACCCGCTCACGCCGGGCGCCACAGCGATCGGTGACTTCAACATGATCGACGCAACGACCGCCCTTGTTATCGAACGCGACGACGGTGAAGGTACTGCGGACCGTGCCTGCCCCGACGCAAGGCCTGCCCCGAACTGTTTCCACGATCTCGCCAGATTCAAGAGAGTCGTGAAAATAGAAATGAACGACGCGAATGCGAACGCCTCGGTACGCAAGATAGGATTCGTGGACCTGATGCGGATCCAGGATCCCAACCGGGCAGACGACAACGAGTTCCTTCTGCTCGAGGTGGAGGCATTGCTGAAGGCGCGCTGAGGGCGGGTCGGCGCAGTGAACCCCGGTGATTACCATCCGATCACGCGGGGCAACCAGAGCGCAATCTCCGGAAAGAGGAAGACCAGCACCAGCCCGAGTCCCTGCAGGACGATGAACGGAACCACGCCGCGGTAGATGTCGGTGATCGAGACCTCAGGGGGCGCCACGCCCTTGAGGTAGAAGAGCGACCAGCCAAAGGGCGGGGTGAGGAAGGAGGATTGAAGGTTCACCGTGATCAGCATCGCAAGCCACACCGGATCAACGCCCTGCTTGAGCAGCACCGGCATGAAGAGCGGCACCGCGATGTAGCTGATCTCGATCCACTCGATGAAGAAGCCGAGCACGAAGATGAGCAGCATCATGAACCAGATGTCGCTGTTCACTCCGCCCGGGATCAGGTCGAACATCCGGGTGATGAGGTCCTCGCCCTGAAGACCTCGGAAACTCAGCGCGAAGACCTGAGCCGCCATGAGGATCAGCATCATGATCGCAGTGATCCTGGAGGTCTCGAGCGCAACCTGGCCGAGGACCTTCATGGATAGTCGCCGGGCGCCGAGTGCCACGAGCACCGAACCCACCGCACCCATCGACGCGGCCTCAGTGGGGGCGGCCACCCCTCCCACGATTGCCCCGAGTACGCAGACCACCAAGAGGACTGGCGGCACCACGACGCGCCAGAAACGGCCCAGCAATTCGCCCCGGCTTACCCGCATCCGCTCCTCGACCGGAATCGGTGGCATGAGCGAGGGCGCGAGCGCACCACGCAGCAGCAGGTACGCGATGTAGAGCGCTGCGAGCAGGAGCCCGGGCATGACTGCTGCGGCAAAGAGCGTGCCGACCGACAACTGCATGATGTCGGAGAGCAGGATCAGGATGAGACTCGGTGGGATGATCTGGCCGAGCGTGCCCGAGGCGCAGATCGCCCCGCAGGCGATCCCCTTGTCGTAGCCGCGGCGGATCAGTGTGGGAAGCGTAAGGAGCCCCAGCGTGATCACCGTGGCCCCCACAATCCCGGTGGTTGCCCCCATCAGCACGCCGAAGAGGATGATCCCAACACCCATACCCCCGCGAATGCCGCCGGCCGCAAGGCCGATCACATCAAGGAGATCGTCGGCGAGGCGCGACTTCTCCAGCATGACACCCATGAACACGAAGAGGGGGATCGCCATCCACTGATAGCCGGCCACGATGCCGAAGAGCCGGGCGGGCAGGAGATTGAAAAGCGTCTCGCCAAATCCGATCCAGCCAAACACAAAGCCCACAACCGCAAGCGTGGTGGCCACCGGAATGCCCACCAGGAGCAAAGCGAAAAAGGCCATCACCATCAGCAAGGCAATCCACTGCGGTTCCATCAACGCGCGGCAGCCAGTGCGGCATCCAACGAGGCATCCAGTGCGGCATCCAATGAGGCATCCAGTGCGGCATCCAGTGCGGCGCGCCCAGAGACGGGTTTGCGGCCGCCCTTCATGCCGCAACCTTGCCCGCCAGCACGTCGCGGGCTGCGAGAAGCGTGCGGAAGAACGCGGCAATGCAGTGCAGCGCCACCAGAGCAAAGCCCAAGGGGATCATCGCCTTGATCAGCCAGCGCATCGGCAGTCCCCCAGGGTCGGGCGAGATCTCGGCAATGCTGAAAGACTGCATCACATAGGGGATGCTCAGCCGCACAAGAAGCAATGCCACGAGAAAAAGCAGAAACAGTGACACGAGGTCGACGATGGCCCGGGTGCGCACGCTGTAGCGCGCGTAGTACACATCAACCCTCACCTCGTCACCGCGCTGCAGGGCATGCGCGAGTCCGAGCAGGGTCAGCATGGCAAGCAGATGCCACTCGAGTTCCTGCGCCCACACTGCCCCAAGGCTGAGGCTGTAGCGCAGGATCACGTTCACTGCCACCAGCGCGATCATGCCGAGGGCGGTCCACTGGCTCAGCCGACCTGCGGTATCAATCCATCGCTCAATACGATCAAGCGGGCTTTGTATGGATGCGGACTCCGGTGTACCCGCCGATTCGG
This sequence comes from Betaproteobacteria bacterium, assembly GCA_016868175.1. GTDB lineage: Bacteria > Pseudomonadota > Gammaproteobacteria > Burkholderiales > Burkholderiaceae_E > UBA3064. The sequence continues at coordinate 10,195 of VGHO01000016.1, read as the reverse complement.
CGCACGGTTCCTTCGCGTTCCGGGCCATCGCGGGCTTCAACCCCTCACCGTGACGTGATAAGCCTCCTCGCTGATCTCGCTCCAGCGGTCGTACTTCGCCTTGAAGCTGAAGTAGGAGTCGTGCACTTTCCGGGTGAGCGGATCCTTGGCTATCGACTCGGCAAGCACCTTGTCGGTCTCGCTTCGCAGAGCCTTGATCACAGCCTCCGGAAGCGGTTTTGCCACGACCTTGTGGTTCCTGACCAGATCCTCCATCGCATCCGAGTTGGCTTTCTGGCACCAGGCCTCGCTGATCACATTGCAGGCCGCTGCGGCATTTTCAACAATTGCCTGAAGGTCGCGGGGGAGTTTCTGCCAGGCCGCCCGGTTGATCAGCAACTCCGACACGGTGGCCGACTCGTGCCACCCTGTGGTGTAGTAGAACTTCGCCGCCTTGTGCAACCCAAGCCTGCGGTCCTGAAACGGCCCGACAAACTCGGCTGCATCGATCACGCCGCGTTCGAGCGCTGGAAAGATTTCGCCACCCGGCAACACCTTCACGTCAACGCCGAGATTTGCATACACCTTCCCGGCAAGCCCCGGGATGCGCATCTTCAGGCCCTTGAGATCGCCAACCGTGTTGATCTCCTTCTTGAACCAACCGGTCATCTGCACCCCGGTGTTCCCGCAAGGCATCGCAACCATGCCAAACGGGGCGTAGACCTCGTTCCAGAGATCAATGCCTCCGCCGTCATAGAACCATCCGTTGATACCTTGGAAGTTCATTCCGAACGGTACCGCGGTGAAGTACTGCGCCGCGAAGGTCTTTCCGGTCCAGAAGTAACTGTTGGCGTGGTTCATTTCCACGGTACCCGACCGCACCGCATCAAAACCCTCGAAGGCGGGCACCAACTCGCCCGCTCCGAAGACCTGAATCCTCAAACGCCCCCCCGACATGACCTCGACACGCCGCGCGAGATCGGTGGCGCTTCCAGGACCGTCCATGTAGAAGGGCGATCCCTTCACATACGCGCTGGTCATCTTCCAGTTGAAAGTCGATTGCGCCTTCACAACCGCGGGTGCGGCCAGGGTTGCGACCGCGCCTGCGGCAGCACCGTGAGCAAGGAAGGAACGACGATTCGTTTCCATGGTGGGGTCCTCAAGAAAGTGCAACAGTCGTGACGTGGAAAGCGAGAACCGTGCCAGCGCCTACCGCACCCTTCGGGTTGTGCGTGGCCGCGCACTGCAACGTGCTGGTGCGGCGAGACGAAGAGGCGAACAAGACTTGCGCACGCCGCACAAAGGTGGAGCGTTACGCCCGAGGCTCGCCCGCGACAGGCAGGAGCAGTGTCCTCACCCCCGCAGCCCAAGGCGTGGCAAACTCACGCGGGATCCCGCGAAGCAGAAGCACCAACGCGCCACCGAACCGGCTTTGCACCCCTCGAATCCGCGAAGTCGCCTCCGTCTACACCGCACACACCACTGCCACCCCGCCCCGAACCCGAGCAATGAAGACGCTTCATGCGATGGCCAGGATCAGCGCTGTACTCGCTGGCGCAGTTCTTGTGGCGATCACCGGGCTCACCGTGGTCAGCATTGCGGGCCGCACCTTCTTCGAAACGGCGATCGTGGGCGATTTCGAACTCGCAAGCTTCGCTGCAGGCGCTGCGGTCGCGTTATTCATGCCCTACGCGCAAGCCCGGAGGGCACACATCATTGTGGATTTCTTCACCACGAAAACCTCGCCGAAAACGCGCTACCGTCTTGACCGGTTTGGCGAGTTCACGCTCGGCCTCGTGATGCTCATGCTCACCTGGCGTATCACGCTCGGGGGGCTGAATGCCTTCGCGTCGGGGGCGGGCTCGATCATGCTCGGCTTTCCTGAGTGGATTGTGTATGCCCTGATGGCCCCTGCAATGGCGCTCAGTGCCGTGATTGGCCTTGCCCAGGCGGCGCTGGGCTGGCACGAACCCACGCAAGCGGGCACAGACGAGGCCGAAAGCGCAGGCGGGGGGCCGATGGCGTGAGCCCGATCATGCTCACGGTGATGATCTTTTCGATCATGCTTGCGCTGATGGTGATCCGGGTGCCGATCGCGGTCACCATGTTTGTGGCGGGCTCCGTGGGCTATCTCGTCCAGACCGGCTGGATTCCCTACGCCAATTTCCTCAACGGACAGGCCTTTGCCCGCTTTGCAAGCTACGACCTCTCGGTGATTCCGCTCTTCATCCTGATGGGCCATTTCGCCACCCAGGGGGGGATCAGCAAGGCGCTCTTTTCCTTTGCAGCAGGCGTCACCGGCCGGCTGCGTGGCGGGCTTGCCATGGGTGCGGTACTCGCCTGCGCGGTTTTCGGGGCGATCTGCGGCTCTTCGGTTGCCACCGCAGCCACCATCACCAACGTGGCCTATGAGGAGATGCGCCGCCACGGTTACTCCGGACGTCTCGCAACGGGAACGCTTGCCGCCGGGGGCACGCTCGGGATTCTCATTCCGCCTTCGGTTCCGCTTGTGATCTACGCCATCCTCGCCGAGCAGAACATTGCCAAGCTCTTTGCAGCCGCAATGATCCCAGGCCTGATTGCCATGTGCGGCTACATGATCGCGATTGCGGTCTATGTTCGGCTGGTGCCCGGTCATGCGCCCGAACATGACGTTGTGGACACTGCCGACCTCGGACTGGCACTGCGGGGCGTGTTACCCATCGTCGCGATTTTCACCGTAGTCTTTGGCGGGATCTACGGCGGTGCGTTCACGCCCACTGAGGGCGCTGCGGTTGGTGCGGCATCCACCTTCGTTGCAGCGCTGCTGAAGGGGGAGCTCACACCGCAAAAGACTGCGCAGAGCTTTCTCGCCACCGCCGAAAGCTCGGCCCTGATTTTCCTCATCTTCCTCGGCGCCGACGTGATGAACGCAGCGCTTGCGCTGACCCAGGTACCCAACCAGCTTGCGCAGGTGATCGGCGGATGGGGGCTGCCTCCGCTTGCCATTGTGGGGGCCATCCTGCTGTTCTATGTGCTGCTGGGCGCGGTCATGGACGAGTTGTCGATGATTCTGCTCACGCTTCCGATCTTCTTTCCGCTCGTCATCAGCCTCGACCTCGGCATGAGTCGGGAACACACCGCCATCTGGTTCGGCATCATGGTGCTGATGACCGTTGGGTTCGGCTTGCTTGCACCGCCCGTCGGTCTGAATGTCTATGTGGTGAACGGAATCGTGCGCCACCGTTTGCAGCCTGTGCCGATCCGCGAGAGCTATCACGGTGTGATGCCGTTTCTCCTGAGCGACGTGGTGCGCACCCTGCTGCTGCTCTTCTTCCCCGGGATTTCACTCTGGCTGGTGGGATTCATCTAGGCGGAGGCGGTGGCCGAAGACCTTCCAGGAGCGGCGCCGGACCGTGAGTCGCTCGAGGCCGTGTTGCGCCAGGCCTTTCGCCTCAGGCTTGACGGCAGGATCGAGGCGTCGTACCAGACCGTCTGCGCCCACCTGGGCGCAGACTTGCGCGTTGGCTCGCTGCCTTGGCAGCACCACCCGCGCTTCTGGAGCGACATCCGTGCCCGAAGCTGTGGTCTCTCCCGCCGAGGGCCCGCCGACCTGCCCTTTCTGCGCAAGCTCTGGAGCGACAGGACTTTCCTTCGCCAATTCCATCGTCAGGCCCCGGAGTTGCCTGACTCCGACCGACGGCTGACCGAGATCCTCCGACAGGAATTCGCTGCGCTGCTGCAAGACAGCCATGCGCTGCACTTCATCGTGCGCGATCGCAAAGGAGGGGCGCGAGGGCTCCTGAGTCTGGTGGACCTGTCGCTTCAGCACCGCAAGGCCGAAGTATTGCTCGGTGTGCTGCCCGACGCTCCCTTCGGACTGGCCACTGCGGCGATGCTCATGCTCTTTCAGTTCTACTTCAAGGCACTCCGCTTCCACAAACTCTACTCGCTCGTGTACCCGGATAATCCGCGCTCACTCGCAGGCACGCTGCATCTGGGCTTTCGCATCGAGGGACGTCTCAAGGAGGAGGTGTATGACGCATCAACTGGCGGTCATCTCGACCTGATCCGGACCGGCCTCCTGGCGGAGGACGCCTTCACGCCCGCCAACCGCAGGCTCATGGAACGTCTGCTGCGCACCTCCACCGGTGCCGGGCCTGCCCGCTGATCGTTTGGCAGCCTCAGCCAACCCCTGCTCTTCCGCCACTGCCCTCGGCCACCCAGGCCAGATAGCGCGGGTCCACCTCGCTCACCTGAAGCGTGTACAGCGCGGGTAGCGCGTAGGGATGGTGCGCCCCGAGCCAAAGCCTGAGCCTCTCACTGCCCTGCTCCGAGGATTTGAAACTCAGGCGATACTCCACGCCCGACTGGACAGCACCCTCCCAGAAATACACGCTCTCGATGGTTTCGAGGTGCACACAAGCCGCAAGCGACTGCTCAACCGCCGCGCGTGCAAGGCGCCTTGCGTCATCAAGGCCTTCAACCGTTGTTACCACAATGCTCAGCATCGCCAAAGCCCCCACAACCGCTCCAACCCCGAGGCGAAGTGTGCCTTCAACGCACTCCGTCACTCACTCTTGCCGAGACGCAGGGGAAGGTTCAAAATCGGGAAAGGGAGCGTCCAGGCGCTCCCCAAACCCCTTGCCCGCACCTCAAGCTTCCCCAACGCTCTTCAGTGGCCAAACCATGATCGATTGCATGATTCTCGGAGATGAGATCGCCGACAGTATCCGGCAGTTCCGGCCGGAATGCGAGTTGAAAACCCAAGCCAACACCACCACCGAGCGCTGGGTCCGCGAAAACGGCGTGAAGTTTGCGGCCAAGACCGTGATCATCAGCCTTGGCTCCTATGACGCGCCAAGTCAATCCCTCAACAACGAGGCGCTCGCCGCCCTCGCAAGGCTTCGGGCGGGCATCAAGGCCGATCAGGTCTTCTGGCTTTTGCCCACGCGCGCTGAACCCGCCGACGCGATGCGGGCGCTCGCACAGCTCTACAAGGATCACCTGATGGTGATCGAGGAAAAGCAGCGCAACCTGATTCACCCCACCGAACGCGGCGCCGAGACGCTCGCGCGCGAGTCCAAGCGCCAGGGTAAGGCCGACTGGACGCGCCAAAGCTGGCCCAAGCAGAGCCCGGCGCTCATTCCCGGGTAGTCCTCGGAGCGGGGTCCGCAGGACCGCCGCCCTCCCACCGTGGTTGCCACTGCGGGTTCACCGCGGTTCTCGAGGCAACGCGAAGCCCTGAATCCCGGGTTCACACGCCCTGCGGGCCGCGGAAATCCGCAATCCCCGCGTCGGTGGAGATGCCGGCTCCGGTGAGGAAGACCGCCTTGCGGGAGCGCCGCAACGCTTCACGTCCCAGTTCAAGGTCCGGTGCTGACCCCCTGACGCACCCCCCAACGCCTGGATCGCTTCAACTGAGCCACTCCACCCTCACGACCACAAAGTCGTTCCAGTGCGGATAGGTCTTCTTCAGGGCCTCGAGGATCGCCTCACTGCTCTGACCGTGCACCTGTGTGACCACCGACGCGCTGATCCTTCGCTCCGGTGTCATCGTCGAAGCATGATGAAAGAAGATGCGGGCACGACGGGGAGGCTCCACACCCGCGATTATGGAAAGCGTCTCCATCCAGTCGCCCCTACCTAAGCCTGAGAGCGACGCCTGACGCAGATGCGTGAAGTTGTCTCACCCACAAGGGTTCACCAGCGCCTGCATGCGCGCAAGAACAACGGGCTTGTGCATTTCGCGGCGTTGGCCCTACGCGGAGGGCCTACATCACCCGCTACAGCGGCGATGCCTTCGTTACTGGCCTGATCCGGTAGGCGAGGACGTAGAGCGCCGGGACAACGAGCAGCGTGAGCAGGGTGGCCACCAGCAACCCGCCCATGATCGAAATCGCCATAGGCCCCCAGAGCACATCCCTTGACAGTGGAATCATCGCAAGAATTGCTGCGGCCGCCGTGAGCACGATCGGCCTGAAGCGCCGCACCGCCGATTCCCGGACGGCTTCCCAGGCCTCGAGTCCCCGCTCGCGGTCGAAGCGGATCTGCTCCACGAGGATAACAGTGTTTCGCATGATCATTCCGCCGAGCGCGATGGTGCCCAGCATTGCCACGAAGCCAAAGGCCCGGTCAAAGGCGAGCAGTGCGGCGGCCACACCCACAATGCCGAGCGGCGCTGTCACGAGCACCAGAAGGCTCAGGCCGAAGGTGCGCAACTGCAGCATCAGAAGGGCGCACACGATCGCAAGCATCATCGGCATGCCGGCGTTGATCGAAGCCTGCGCCGCCAGATTGTCCTCGAACGGGCCTCCCACTTCGATCCGGTAACCGACGGGTAACTGCGCACGCGCCTTGCCGAGCGTGGCGTCGATCGCAAGGGCCACATCGGGAGCCTGCACGCCGTCGACCAGATCGGCGCGAACCGTGAGCGTTGGAACGCGGCTTCGTCGCCAGTAGATCGGCTCCTCCATCACTGTGGATACAGTGGCAAGTTGCTCGAGCGCAACGCTGCGCCCTCCAGGCGTGGCGATCTGAAGCGAGGCGATCCGGTCGAGGCTCACCCGCTCTTCCGGGGGTGCGCGCAAAACAATGTCGATCAGCTGGTCGTTTTCCCGGTACTGGGCGATCGTGCTTCCGCTGAGCGCAGTTGCCACCGAACGACGAACCTGCGCGGTGGAAAGTCCTGCGGCGCGCAGGCGATCCTGATCGAGTTCGACCCGCAACGCCGGACTGAGATCGCCCCAGTCGAGGTGGGTATCCACGGTGTGCGGGTTTGAGCGCACCTGCTGCGCCACGCTGTCGGCGATACGCTTGAGCACCGCCGGGTTGTCGCCCATCACGCGGAACTGCACCGGGTACGAAACCGGTGGTCCCAGCGGAGTCCGGAACACCCGCCCCCTCAGCCCCGGGAAATCCTGCGCCATGGTGGCACGCAAGCGCAGAAGTGCACGCTCACGCGAAGCCACGTCCCGGGTGAGGATCACAAACTGGGCGAAGTTCGGACGAAAGAGCTGCTGGTCCAGCGACAGGTAGTAGCGTGGCGATCCATTACCCACATAACTGACAAAAGTCGCCACATCCTCATCGGCCGCCAGGACGCGCTCGAAGCGCATCGCCTCGTCCTGGGTGGCGTTGAGACTCGAGCCCTCGGGAAGCCACAGCTCCACGAGCAATTCAGCGCGGTCCGAAGAGGGAAAGAACTGCTTCTTCGTGGCCGCCATACCCGCCACGCCGAGCGCAAAGCCCACAAGGGTGAGCAAGACCGTGAGCCTTGCGTGTCGCATGCACCCCTCGATGGTGGCGCGCAGGGCGCGGTAGGGCCGCGAATTGAAGAGCGCATCCTCGCCGCTTGCGCCGGCATGGGGCTTGAGCAGGTAGTAGCCGAGAAAGGGCGTGGCGAGTACCGCAGCAAACCATGAGATGAGGAGCGCGAGCGTTACCACCGCGAAGATGGCAAAGGTGTACTCACCGGTGGAGGACTTCGCAGTGGCGATCGGCACGAATCCGGCCGCCGTGATCAGCGTTCCGGTCAGCATCGGGTAGGCGGTGCTCTCAAAGGCGAAGGTGGCAGCGCGAAGCCGTTCAAGCCCCTCTTCCATCTTGCGTGCCATCATTTCCACCACGATCATCGCGTCGTCGACGAGCAAGCCCAGCGCGATGATAAGGGCCCCCGTGGATACGCGGTGAAGATCGATACCGAAGACCGCCATACCGAAGAAAGTGGCCGCGAGCACCAGCGGGATCGTGAGCGCCACCACCAGTCCCGCACGCGCGCCAAGACTGAGAAAACTCACCGCAAGCACAATCGCCACCGCCTCGAGGAGCGACTGCATGAATAGGCCCACAGCGCGCTTCACGAGACGCGGTTGGTCGGAAACCTTGAACGCCTCCACACCAACCGGCCAGTCCTTGCGCATCGCGGCAATCGAAGCATCGAGGTTGGCGCCGAGTTTGAGCACATCGCCACGCCTCACCATCGAAACCGCAAGGCCGATCGCCTCCTTACCGCCAAAGCGCATCGTGTAGCCTGGAGGGTCGCGGTAGCCGCGCACAACCCGGGCGATCTCGCCCAGCCGAATACTCCGACCGTTGACCTGGAGCGCCATGGCCGCCACCTCCTCCACCGAGTCGAACGCGCCGCTGATGCGCAACGGAATCGCCTGTGAAGGGCCGTGCACGACTCCGGCTGGCGACACCAGATTCTGCGACTGCAGCTGGTTGATGATGAGCAGAGGGTCGAGGCCGAGTGCTGCAAGCTGTGAGGTACTGATCTCGATATAGATTCTCTCCTCCTGCACCCCGATCAATTCGATCTTCGACACGTCCGGTATACGAAGCAACTCCTGGCGTACTCTCTCCACATGGGCCTTGAGTTCGGCCGAAGTGAAGCCCTCGCCGGTGAAGGCCCAGATCGAGCCAAACACGTCGCCGAACTCGTCATTGAAGAAGGGGCCGAGGAGGTCGCCGGGCAACTGCGGACGGATGTCTTCGACCTTCTTGCGTACCTGGTACCAGATCGCCGGCACTTCCGAAGCCGGGGCGGTGTCGAGAAGTTCGAGCACGATCAAGGACTCGCCAGGGCGCGAATAGCTTCGGGTGTGCTTGAAGTAGGGGATTTCCTGGAGCTTCTTTTCGATGCGGTCGGTGACCAGCCGATCGGTCTGCTCGCCGCTTGCCCCGGGCCAGATGCTGCGGATCACCATGGCCCGGAAGGTGAAGTCAGGATCCTCGCGTTGCCCGATCTTGAAGTACGACAAAACCCCGGCAACCGCGACCACCAGTAGAAAGAACACGGTGGCCTGCGGCCAGCGCAAGGCGAGCAGCGAAAGGTTCCAGCCGCCGGATTGGGCCGGATCCTCCGGGACCTGAGGGGGGCGCAAGTCTCAGCTCTCGGACCAGCGCACCTTCTGGCCTTCACGCAGCAACTGCACGCCGGCGGTCACGATGCGATCGCCGGAGTTGAGTCCCTCGAGGATCGGAGCGCCCCGGTCACCGAGCACTCCAAGGCGGACCGGGACCGGCGTGACCGTGGAGTTGGCCTCGTTGATCCGCCATACATAGGCCTTGCCGTCGCGCGAATGAACCGCAGTGGCGGGCACCACCATCGCGGTGCCGCTGCTCACCCACTCGGCCACAAGGCTCAGACCGAGCGGGGACTGCGCTGGCAGGCCAGGCAGGGACAACCTCACTGCAAAGGTACGCGTGCCTGGCTCGGCAAGTGGCGAAATCTCGCGGACCCGGGCGTCGCGCCACACGCTGCCGGCGGGTTCTGCTGCAGCCCCAAGACGCACACGCCAGGCCTGGCCCGGCCTCAGAGCGCCAGCAAGTGCCTCGTTGACGTAGATCAGCGCCTCTCGCTCGCCATCGCGCGCGATCCGAACCACGCTCTGCCCGGCGGCGACAACCTGTCCCAGATCCGCATCCACCGCAACAACAACGCCCATTGCCTCCGCCCGGATCACCTGGTATTCGGCGGCGTTGCCCGCCTGGGCAAGCTGCGCCTCGGCCGCCTCGAGGCGCGCTCCCGCTGCATCGACAGCAGCCTGCTGCCGGTCCACTTGCGAGGCGCTCACAAACCCCTTTGCCTGCAGATCGCTCACTCGGCGCAACTCCACCTGCGCCAGTCTGAGATCGGTCTCGGCCGCAAGCTTCTGCGCCCGCGCTCCGGAGAGCTGCGGCGCGGTCTCGCTGGGGTCGAGCCTGGCCAGGATCTGCCCGTTCACCACACGGTCGCCGGGTTGCACCTCGCGCGCCACGAGCTTGCCCGCCAGGCGAAAACCAAGGCGGCTCTCGTAGCGTGCGCGGAGCTCCCCGGGGAAAATCCGCGAGCGCCCAGGCTCGACCTCCGCACCAAGCACCATCGAACGTACCGGGCGCACAGGCTCGACCACAGGCTCGGGCACGCTCGCGCCGCAGGCGCTCAGGACCAGCGCAAGGGCAAGGACGGCGCGGCGCGGCGAAATCAGACGGGGCACAGCCTGACGCTGCGAAGCTTGGGCACGGCAACGGTCCATTGGGAGTGGTGACGGCGTAAGCCAGAACCCCGGATTTTACGCAAAGACGACCGATCGATCGAGCCTGAGCCACCGTTGGTCGGGGATCGAGCCACGGAAACGCGTGCGCTGAAGCCAACCACCCCCGCTGCGGGCTCCGGAACTCTGTGCCGGCCCCACAGGGGAGCCGGAAAAGGAGTCCGCACGGGGTGCCTCAGAGGGAGGCCGCAGGTGCGGCC
>VGHO01000015.1 GCA_016868175.1 Betaproteobacteria bacterium | reverse complement strand
CCGGCCTCGGGAAGGTGGATTCTGAGGTCTCCGGCCCCGGAGAGCCGGGTGGGATAGAGCAGCGCATCGCCCTCGCGCGCGGGTGTGGGAGCCTTGCGCTTCGCGCTCCCCGGTACCTCGTCGAGCGCATTGCGCCGCGCCGCAAACAGCCGCTCGCGCCATGAAGCGCTTAGGCCGCGGGGTGACGCAGGGTGAAGGCCCTCGTTGAGCAGGTCGCGCAGAAACTGCGGTGCGGATGGTTGCGGATGCATGTGTGGGACGGACGTCGGTGTGGGCGGATCGGGCGGATGTGGGCGGATCGGGCGGATGTGGGTGGGCGAATCGACTGGATGCGGGCGCGGTTAATAGGGCGGAAGACGCCACTGGAACGCTTCGGCGGGGCTGTGCGGTGTTTTCATCAACCGGGATCGGGTTTTAGCGACTGGAGCATCGCGGCAAGGCTGTGTGCAGCTCGCGAACAGTGTGTTTTGACGCTGCCCTCCGAGCAGCCCATCACTGCGGCGGTTTCCTGAACGTCGAGTCCCTCCCAGTAACGCAGCAGGAAGGCTTCGCGTTGACGTGCGGGCAGTTTTGCCAGCGCGGTTTCGAGCTCGAGCAGCACCTGGCGACGGCTGACCACCGTCTCAGGACTCTCGGCAGCGTGCCCTGCGGTCGCCGCAAGTGCCTCGAGCAACTCACTGTCGCTGCGCTCGTCCTCGGCGTCACCGTCGTGACCGCTGCGCAGGTTCCCCACCAGACTGACCCAGAGGTTGCGCACGCGGCTACGGCGGAAATGATCGCGGATTGCATTCTGCAGGATACGCTGGAAGATGAGCGGCCATTCCGCTGCAGGCGTGTGGCTGTAGGAACGCGCAAGTTTCATCATGCTGTCCTGAACAATGTCGAGCGCAGTATCCTCCTCGCGTACTGCGTAGAGGGCTGTCTTGAAGGCGCGTTGCTCCACGGAGGCAAGAAAGCCGTCGAGTTCCTGCCGGATACGTGCCACACGATCAGACATGCTTCGATCCTAGCGCATGTGACTGGAGACTCGCTGGGCGGCAAGGGTGGGTTCGGCTGTGAAATCTGCAGAGCGACCCGCAGCGCAGTGCTTCGCGCGATTTGCTGCGTCGATGGCGCGGAAGTACACTTGCGGGTTTTCGTGTGCTGCTCAACCTGTGGTCGCGAAATCGACGGCACCCGGGAGCGCCAGAAGCGCCTGCCCCGGGTGCGTCCGATCAACCTTCCGGTCCCGGCTCTGAGGCCTGCGTCGCGAGCGAATACCCCGCTCGGGTGCCGGCGGGTCGGTCACGCCGGATCTTGAAAGGATGCAACGGCAATGGAACTCAGCGGCGCAGAGATCGTGGTGCGCTGCCTCGAACAGGAAGGTATCCGGCACATCTTCGGCTACCCGGGCGGGGCAGTCCTGTATATCTACGACGAAATCTACAAGCAACAGAGCTTCGAGCACATTCTGGTGCGGCATGAGCAGGCTGCGGTTCATGCGGCCGACGCCTACGCGCGCTGCACGCAGACCGTGGGCGTATGCATTGTGACCAGCGGACCAGGACTCACCAACGCAGTCACCGGGATCGCCACCGCCTACATGGACTCGATCCCGATGGTGGTGATCAGCGGTCAGGTACCCACTCACGCCATCGGCGAGGATGCGTTCCAGGAGTGCGATGCCGTGGGTATTACGCGGCCCTGTGTGAAGCACAACTTCCTTGTGCGTGACGTGAAGGACCTGGCCAGCACCTTTGCCAAGGCCTTCCATATCGCCAGGTCGGGCCGGCCAGGCCCGGTGCTGATCGACATTCCGAAGGACATCACCCGCAACAAGTGCCGCTTCCAGTATCCGCAGCAGGTCAGCCTTCGCTCCTACAACCCGGTCGTGAAGGGGCATCAGGGCCAGATCCGCAAGGCCGCACAGATGCTGCTGTCTGCCGAGCGCCCGATGGTGTACACCGGCGGAGGCGTGATCCTCGGTGAAGCGGCCGAGGAACTCAACCGCCTGGTGGACAGGCTTGGCGCACCCTGTACCAACACGCTGATGGGACTCGGCGGCTACCGCGCAAGCAGCAGGCTCTTTGTGGGCATGCCCGGCATGCACGGCACCTACGAGGCCAACATGGCGATGCAGCACTGCGATGTGCTGCTTGCGATCGGCGTGCGCTTCGACGACCGGGTGATCGGCAACCCGAAGCACTTTGCGCAGAATCCGCGCAAGATCATTCATATCGATATCGACCCCTCGTCGATCTCGAAGCGGGTGAAGGTGGACCTGCCGATCGTGGGCGATGTGAAGGAGGGCCTGCGTGACCTCCTCACGCAACTCGGGGAGCTTGCCGGGTCCGGACCGGCGCCGAGCGCGCGCGGGCTCGCGGCGTGGTGGGCACAGATCGAGCAATGGCGCAGTCGCGACTGCCTCGCCTACAAGCAGAACGGGGCCACGATCAAGCCGCAGTATGTGGTGCAGAAACTCTGGGAGGTTACCGGTGGCGAGGCCTACGTCACCTCCGACGTGGGCCAGCACCAGATGTTTGCGGCGCAGTTCTACGGCTTCGACAAGCCGCGCCGCTGGCTCAATTCGGGTGGCCTGGGGACGATGGGCGTGGGTCTGCCTTACGCGATGGGGGTATTGCTTGCACACCCGAAATCACAGGTGGCGTGCATCACCGGCGAGGGTTCGATCCAGATGAATATCCAGGAACTCTCCACCTGCAAACAATACGATCTGCCCGTGAAGATCGTGAATCTCAACAACCGCTACCTCGGCATGGTCCGTCAGTGGCAGGAGATCGAGTACCAGTCGCGCTACTCGCAGTCCTACATGGATGCCCTGCCCGATTTCGTTGCGCTGGCGCAGGCCTACGGGCATGTCGGGATGCGTATCGACCGGCCCGAGGATGTTGTGCCCGCCCTGCAGGACGCCTACGGCAAGTACAAGGACCGCCTGGTTTTCATGGATTTCATCACCGACCAGACCGAAAACGTGTGGCCGATGGTGCAGGGGGGCAAGGGACTCACCGAGATGATTCTCGGCTCCGAGGATCTGTGAGGGCCGGGCATGCGACACATCATTTCGATTCTGCTTGAGAATGAACCCGGCGCGCTTTCGCGGGTGGTGGGGCTCTTTTCTGCCCGCGGCTACAACATCGAGACGCTCACGGTAGCGCCCACCGAGGATCGCTCGCTCTCGCGCATGACGGTTGCCACTTCGGGCTCCGACGATGTGATCGAGCAGATCACCAAGCAACTCAACCGTCTGATCGATGTGGTCAAGGTGGTGGACCTCACCGAAAGCTCGCACATCGAGCGCGAACTGATGCTCATCAAGGTGAAGGCGGTGGGCAAGGAGCGCGACGAGATGAAGCGTATGGCCGACATTTTTCGCGGCCGGGTGATCGACGTGAGCGACAAGACCTACACCATCGAATTGACCGGCGATGGAGGAAAGCTCGACGCCTTCATCGACGCGATCGATCGCGCGGCCATCGTTGAAACCGTACGCACCGGGACCTCGGGCATTGCCCGCGGGGAACGCCAGCTGCGGGTCTGAGGCCCCGGTCCAAGAGGCGCGCGCAGCGCAAGGCCCAACAAAAAAGGAGAAGCCGATGAAGGTGTACTACGACAAGGACTGCGACCTCAAACTCATCAAGAGTCGCAAGGTGGCCATCCTCGGCTACGGTTCGCAGGGGCATGCGCACGCCCAGAATCTCCACGACTCGGGCGCGAAAGTGCTCGTCGGCGCACGCAAGGGGGGGCCTTCGTGGGAGAAGGTGAAGAAGGCGGGCTTGAAGCCTGCAGAGATCGGCGATGCGGTCAAGGGTTCCGATTTCGTGATGCTGCTGATGCCCGATGAGCATATCGCGGCGGTCTACCAGTCCGAGGTGGAGCCCAACCTCAAGAAGGGCGCAACACTTGCCTTCGCGCACGGCTTCAACATCCACTACGGGCAGGTGAACCCCCGCGACGACATCGATGTGGTGATGGTTGCGCCAAAGGCTCCCGGCCACACGGTGCGCTCCACCTATGTGCAGGGCGGGGGCGTACCGATGCTGGTTGCGGTGTACCAGGACACCTCGCACCACGCGCGCGACCTTGCCCTGTCGTATGCCTGCGCGATCGGGGGCGGCAAGGCAGGGATCATCGAGACCAACTTCCGGGAGGAAACCGAAACCGACCTCTTCGGTGAGCAGGTGGTCCTGTGCGGCGGCACTGTCGAACTGATCAAGGCCGGCTACGAGACGCTCATCGAGGCGGGCTATGCACCCGAGATGGCCTACTTCGAGTGCCTGCATGAACTCAAGCTGATCGTCGATCTGATCTATGAGGGCGGCATCGCCAACATGAACTACTCGATCTCCAACAATGCGGAGTTTGGCGAATACGTCTCGGGCTCCCGGATCATCACCGGGGAGAGCCGCGCCGAAATGAAGCGCATCCTCGCCGACATCCAGACCGGCGAATACGCCAAGCGCTTCATCCTCGAGAACAGGGCCGGGGCACCCACGCTGCTCTCGCGCAGGCGGCTGATGGCCGAACACTCGATCGAGGTGGTGGGCGAAAAGCTGCGTGCGATGATGCCCTGGATCAGGAACAACAGGCTTGTTGACAAGGCCCGCAACTGAGCGACGCGGTTGCAGATCCGCGTGATGAACCGGGCCTTCCACTGGCCGCACCCGATCATCGCGCGCGAGGGTTGGCCCTTCATTGCGCTTGCCACTGTGCTGGCGCTGGTGGGCGATGCGGTGCTGGGGGCCTTCACTGGCGGTGTGCTGTGGTTGCTGGCACTCTTCGTGGTGCAGTTCTTCCGCGACCCAGCCCGTACCGGTTCGGACGATCCCGACGATGTGCTGTCGCCTGCCGATGGCCGCATTGTTGCGGTGGAAGAAGCCGACGACGTCTATGCCGGGCGCAGGGCGGTGAAGATCAGCGTCTTCATGAACGTCTTCAATGTGCATTCCAACCGCATGCCGGTTGCAGGGCGCATCGATGCCGTCAACTACTTCCATGGCAGCTTTCTCAACGCTGCGCTGCCCAAGGCCTCGCTCGACAACGAGCGCAATGCGGTCGTGATCCGCGACCCCCACAACCGTGTCGTGACCGCGGTGCAGATAGCCGGGCTGGTTGCGCGCCGCATCCTCTGCTATGTACGGGCGGGCGATCAGGTTGAACGTGCCTCGCGCTACGGCTTCATCCGCTTCGGATCGCGCGTCGATGTGTACTTGCCGCTCGATGCGCGGCCGCAGGTGAGCGTCGGACAGGTTGTCCATGCCACGAGGAGCGTATTGGCCCGGCTCGGTCCGCCGCGTGCCTGAGGAGCAACTCCAGGCGGCTGGCCGCCGACGGCCGCGCGGCGTGTACTGGTTGCCGAATCTGCTCACCACTGCGTCGCTTTTCTGCGGCTTCGTTTCGATCGTGCAGGGTATGAATCAGCGTTTCGATCTTGCGGCAATGGCGTGCTTCTTTGCCCTGATCTTCGACAGCCTGGATGGGCGCGTGGCGCGGTGGACCGGAACCACCAGCGCCTTCGGTGAGCAATACGACAGCCTCTCCGACATGGTGTCGTTTGGCGCAGCGCCGGCGCTCATCATGTACGAGTGGGCGCTCAAGGGGCTTGGCAAGTTCGGATGGATCGCCGCCTTCGTCTATGTTGCGGGTGCGGCGCTTCGGCTGGCACGTTTCAACACCAACCTGGGGGTGGTCGACAAGCGCTTCTTTCAGGGTCTGCCCTCGCCCGCGGCAGCGGCCCTGGTGGTGGGACTGATCTGGACCTTCACTGAACTGCAGGCCATGGATCTGGTGAGTTGGCGCGGCTCCGACCTCGCGCTGCTCGGCTGGCTGATCACGGTGTATGCCGGACTGACCATGGTGTCGAATGCGCCCTTCTACAGCTTCAAAACGATGAACCCGCGTCGACGGGTGTCGTTCATGACCGCCTTCGCAGTGATGCTGGGCTTCGGCCTGGTCTCGCTTGAACCGGCGCTGGTACTCTTTCTCTTTTTCCTGGGCTACGGAGTGTCGGGCTGGCTCTACGCGTTGTGGCTGCGCTCGAAGCGGCTCCCTTCGCCCTTTGCCCGCCACGATGAACCGGAACTCTGAAGATGCAGGACAAACCATGACCGATTGTGTTCCGCTCATTGCGGGAAACTGGAAGATGAATGGCACCCGAGCCTCGGCGCTCGAACTCACGCGCGGCCTTGTGGCGGGCCTTCGCGAGCGTCCCCCAGGGGGGGGCAGCCAGTGGCTGGTGTGTCCTCCCTTCGTGCATCTGCCCCTGGTTGAAGCGTGCCTGCGCGAGGCCACGCCCGAGGATGCGGGCGCACTCCTGGCGCTCGGGGCGCAGAACCTCGCGGCAACTGCCGGTGGTGCGCTCACCGGCGAGGTGAGCGCCTCGATGCTGCGCGATGCGGGCTGCACCTGGGTGATCCTCGGGCACTCCGAGCGTCGCACCCTGCTTGGTGAAACCGATGCACAGGTACTCGCCAAGCTGCAGCGCGCCCAGGAGGCAGGTCTGCACAGCATCGTATGCGTGGGCGAGACCGAGGCCCAGCGCGAGGCGCAGCGCACGGTGCCGGTGATCGAGGCGCAACTCGAGGCACTCCTTCCGGCGCTGCAGGGCGCTTCGCCAGGGGGCCTGGGGGCAACTGAAGTGGTGATCGCCTACGAGCCGATCTGGGCGATCGGCACAGGACGCAGTGCAACCGCCGAACTCGCCCAGGAGGTCCACGCGGCGATCCGCAGATGGCTCGGTACGCAAGGGCTTGAGGCACGCGCCACCCGGATCCTCTACGGAGGTTCGGTCAAGGCGGCCAACGCTGCGCAGTTGCTGGCGATGCCCGACATCGACGGTGTGCTGGTGGGTGGCGCCTCGCTGAGCGTCGGTGAGTTTCTTGGCATCGGTGGGTTATCCTCCCGGCCTTGAAGGAAGATTCCCATGACCTGGTTGTCCTCGCTCCTCCTTTTCGTTCAGGTGGCCTGTGCACTTGCCGTGATCGTCCTTGTGTTGATCCAGCAGGGCAAGGGTGCCGACATGGGCGCTGCCTTTGGCGCTGGCGGAGGGGGCGCAAGCGGAAGCCTCTTTGGCGCCACCGGGTCGGCCAACTTCCTGAGCCGGGCCACCGCAGTTGCGGCCACGGTGTTCTTCGTGTCCACGCTCGGGTTGGCGTATCTGGGCAACGCAGGCTCGCGCGATTCCGCCGCGCCGCGCAGCGTGATGGAACAAGGGCCCGCCTCGCAGATACCGGGAACAGCCGCTCCTGGCGGTGCGCTGCCGGGCGGAGGCAATCCGGGCACACCGGCGCAGGGTACCGGTAGTTCGGTGCCTTCGGCCCCGGGCAGTTCCTCGATACCCTCCATCCCGGGAAATCCTTCGGTGCCTTCGGCCCCGGGCGGCACTTCGGTGCCTTCGGCCCCGGGCAGTTCCTCGATACCCTCCGTCCCGGGAAATCCTTCGGTGCCTTCGGCAGCCGCTGTGGGTAGTCCACAGTCAGCCGGAGGGGCGGGTACCCCTCAGGCAGGCTCTTCGGCGGGCCAATCGCCACCTTCGCGCTGAGCTACGGCCGTCGTCATGAAATAGCAGTAGAATTCGGGCAAATTGCCGACGTGGTGGAATTGGTAGACACGCTATCTTGAGGGGGTAGTGGCGAAAGCTGTGCGAGTTCGAGTCTCGCCGTCGGCACCACTGCAGGGCGGGGCAGGGCGCAGCCTCCGAGTGGACGAACCGTAGAACCTCAGAACCGTAGAACGTTCGGGTGGTCGGGCGCTTGAACGGTCGGGCATGGTCAACCGTGGGGCGTTTGAGCCGTCGAGGCTTCCAACGGTTGAGCGCAATGCCAGAAACAGGGAAGAATTGTCATTCATGGATCTCAACCAGTACCTGCCCGTCATTCTTTTCATTCTCGTTGGCTCGCTGGTGGGCATGGGCCCGATCGTGCTTGGCAAGTTGCTCGGGCCCTCGCGCCCGAATGCGCAGAAACTCTCGCCTTACGAGTGCGGTTTTGACGCTTTCGAGGATGCACGCATGAAGTTCGATGTGCGTTACTACCTGGTGGCGATCCTTTTCATCCTCTTCGATCTCGAAATCGCCTTTCTCTTCCCCTGGGCGGCGGCGTATCAGGAACTCGGGATGCTCGGTTTCTGGTCGGCGATGATCTTTCTCGCGATCCTGGTGGTGGGTTTCATCTACGAGTGGAAGAAGGGTGCACTCGATTGGGATTGATCCGGGATCGGCTTTTGCAACATCGGTGAAGGGACACGCAAGATGGGTATCGACGGCGCGCTGAGCGAAGGTTTCGTAACCACGCAACTCGACAAGGTCATCAACTGGACCCGCACCGGTTCGATGTGGCCAATGACTTTCGGGCTTGCCTGCTGTGCAGTCGAGATGATGCACGCCGCGGCATCACGCTACGACATGGACCGTTTCGGCGTGATGTTTCGGGCCAGTCCAAGGCAGTCGGATGTGATGATCGTGGCCGGCACGCTGTGCAACAAGATGGCACCCGCCTTGCGCAAGGTCTACGACCAGATGGCCGAGCCACGCTGGGTGATCTCGATGGGTTCATGTGCCAACGGGGGTGGCTACTACCACTACTCCTACTCGGTCGTCCGAGGTTGCGACCGGATCGTGCCGGTGGATGTGTATGTGCCAGGTTGCCCGCCCACTGCCGAGGCCCTGCTCTACGGTGTGATCCAGTTGCAGAACAAGATCCGCCGCACGCACACGATCGCGCGATGAGTCCGTCACTGGAAGCGCTGAAAGGCCGGCTGCAGAACCTCTTCGAGGGACGTGCGCGGGCCCTGGTGGCTGACCGGGGTGAGTTGAGCCTCACGGTGGCTGCCCACGACCTGCTGCCGGTGGCAGGTGTGCTGCGCGACGATCCCCAGCTCGGTTTCGACACGCTCATCGACCTTTGCGGTGTCGACTACCTTAACTACGGCAACGCGCCCTGGGAGGGTCTGCGGTTTTGCTCGGTGGTGCATCTGCTCTCGGTACGCAACAACCTGCGCCTGCGCCTTAAGACCTTTGCAGCCGACGACGAGTTTCCGGTGATCGCCTCGCTCACCGCAGTCTGGCCGGCAGCGGGCTGGTTCGAGCGCGAGTCCTTCGATCTTTTCGGCATCATCTACGAAGGTCATCACGACCTTCGCCGGATACTCACCGATTACGGCTTCGTCGGTCACCCTTTCCGGAAGGACTTTCCGGTCTCGGGCTATGTGGAGATGCGCTACGACGCCGAGCAGGGCCGGGTGATCTACCAGCCGGTGTCGATCGAGCCGCGCGAAAACATTCCGCGCATCGTCCGTGAGGACGGCTATGGCGCAGGCGGAGGCTGATCAGTATGGCCGACATCAAGAACTACACGCTCAATTTCGGGCCGCAGCATCCGGCTGCGCACGGCGTGCTGCGTCTCGTGCTCGAACTCGACGGCGAGGTTGTGCAGCGCGCCGATCCGCATATCGGACTGCTCCACCGCGCCACCGAAAAGCTCGCCGAGACCCGCACCTATCTGCAGAGCGTGCCCTACATGGACCGTCTCGATTATGTCTCGATGATGTGCAACGAGCACGCCTACGTGATGGCGATCGAGAAACTCCTCGGGGTGGAGGTGCCGCTGCGCGCACAGTACATCCGCGTGATGTTCGACGAGATCACGCGCATCATGAACCACCTGCTGTGGCTCGGGGCGCATGCTCTCGATGTGGGTGCCATGGCCGTGCTGCTCTATGCCTTTCGCGAGCGCGAAGACCTGATGGATGTGTATGAAGCGGTGTCGGGCGCGCGCATGCATGCGGCGTACTACCGGCCGGGAGGTGTATACCGCGATCTGCCCGAACAGATGCCGCAGTACAAGCTCTCGAAGGTGCGCAACGAGGCCGCAATACGCGAGATGAACATCACCCGCCAGGGCTCGGTGCTCGATTTCATCGAAGCCTTCACCAGCCGTTTCCCGGCTTGTGTCGACGAGTACGAAACGCTGCTCACCGACAACCGCATCTGGAAGCAGCGACTCGTGGGGATCGGCGTGGTCGATCCCGACAGGGCCAAGGCGCTCGGTTTCACAGGGCCGATGCTGCGCGGCTCGGGGGTGGCATGGGACCTGCGCAAGAAGCAGCCCTATGAGGTCTACGATCTGGTCGATTTCGATATCCCGGTGGGTCGCAACGGCGACTCCTACGACCGCTATCTGGTGCGGATTGCAGAATTGCGTCAGTCGAACCGGATCATCCAGCAATGTATCGAATGGCTGCGCAACAACCCGGGTCCGGTGATGACGAGCAACCACAAGGTTGCGCCGCCGAACCGGGTGCAGATGAAGTCGCAGATGGAGGATCTCATCCATCACTTCAAGCTCTTCACCGAAGGCATGCATGTGCCCCCGGGCGAGGTGTATGCGGCCGTGGAGCATCCCAAAGGCGAGTTTGGGGTCTTCATCGTGTCCGACGGTGCCAACAAGCCCTTCAGGCTCAAATTGCGTGCACCAGGCTTTTCGCATCTGCAGGCGCTCGACGAAATGGCGCGCGGCCACATGATCGCCGACGTCGTCACGCTCATTGGAACCCAGGACATCGTGTTCGGGGAGATCGACCGGTGAGTGCTCCCCACGCTCCGCAGGCGGGGCACGCGCTTCACGGTCCTGAGGCAGGGCAGGCCCTTCGTGGTCCGCAGGCAGGGCAGGAGATCCTTCGCCGTCCGCAGGCAGGGCACCCCGCAGGGGATCACGGCGACGCCACTGCAGCTTACGAACTCTCGGCGCTGGCGCGGAAGCGTATCGAGCGGGAACTTGCCAAGTATCCGCCCGATCAGCGTCAATCGGCTGTGATGTCGTCGCTTGCAATTGCGCAGGACGAACACGGCTGGGTGAGTCCGGAGGTGATCGAGGCTGTGGCCACATGCCTCGGCATGCCCCCGATCGCGGTGGAGGAGGTGGCCACCTTCTACAACATGTACAACACCGCGCCGGTGGGGCGCTACAAGCTCGGTATCTGCACCAATCTGCCCTGTCAGTTGCATGAGGGGGCGAAAGCCGCAGCCTTTCTCAAGGCGCGCCTTGGGATCGACTTCAACGAAACCACCGAGGACGGACTCTTCACCCTCAAGGAACTCGAGTGCCTGGGTGCATGCGGCGATGCGCCGGTGATGCTGGTGAACAACAAGCGCATGTGCAGTTTCATGGACGGCCGCAGGATCGATGCCCTGATCACTGAACTGAGAGCGGCTGCAGCATCCGCAACCCGAGGAGCCTGAGATGGGAGCCAACGACGCAATGGCCGTGATTCCGGCCGCAACGCCTGTGGAAACCTGCTTCCACGGTCGCCACATCCGCCCCTTCATCTTTGCCGGGCTGCACGGCCCGCAAGCGTGGAGGCTCAAGGACTACGAGGCGCGCGATGGCTACCAGGCCCTGCGCAAGATCCTGCGGGAAGGCATCACGCCCGAGCAGGTGATCGCCGAGCTCAAGACCTCGGTGCTGCGCGGGCGCGGCGGTGCGGGCTTTCCCACCGGACTGAAATGGAGTTTCATGCCGCGCCAGTTCCCCGGGCAGAAGTACCTGGTCTGCAATTCCGACGAGGGGGAGCCGGGAACCTTCAAGGATCGTGACCTGCTCCGTTACAACCCGCATATAGTGATCGAGGGCATGATCATTGGTGCCTACGCGATGGGCATCAGCGTGGGCTACAACTACATCCACGGCGAGATCTTCGAGGTGTACGAACGCTTCGAGGAGGCGCTCGAGGAGGCCCGCGCTGCGGGCTATCTCGGCGACCGCATCCTCGGCAGCCCTTTTTCCTTCCAGTTGCATGCGCATCACGGCTACGGTGCCTACATTTGCGGCGAGGAGACCGGCCTGCTCGAGTCGCTCGAGGGCAAGAAGGGTCAGCCGCGCTTCAAGCCTCCCTTCCCCGCAAGCTTCGGTCTCTACGGCAAACCCACCACCATCAACAACACCGAAACCTTCGCTGCGGTGCCCTGGATCATCCGCAACGGTGGACAGGCTTTTCTGGAGGCGGGCAAGCCCAACAACGGCGGCACCAAGATCTTTTCGGTGAGCGGCGACGTGAACCGGCCGGGCAACTTCGAGGTGCCGCTTGGCACCCCGTTTGCAAAACTGCTCGAGCTCGCCGGGGGCATCCGCGAGGGTCGCAAGCTCAAGGCGGTGATCCCCGGGGGGTCGTCGATGCCGGTGCTCCCTGCCGAGACCATGATGGCGCTCGACATGGACTACGACTCGATCGCCAAGGCGGGTTCGATGCTCGGGTCGGGCGCTGTGATCGTGATGGACGACACCCGGTGCATGGTGAAGAGCCTGCTGCGCCTGTCCTACTTCTATTACGAGGAATCGTGCGGTCAGTGCACCCCGTGCCGCGAGGGCACCGGCTGGCTCTACCGGATGGTGAACCGGATCGAGCATGGCGAGGGCCGGCCCGAGGACCTTGATCTGCTCAATTCAGTGGCCGACAACATCCAGGGCCGCACGATCTGCGCACTCGGCGACGCGGCGGCGATGCCGGTGCGTGCCTTCCTCAAGCACTACCGGAAGGAATTCGAGTACCACGTCGAGCACAAGACCTGCATGGTCCCGGCCTACGTCTGAGGTGAACATGGTTGAAGTCGAAATCGACGGTCAGAAGGTGCAGGTGCCGCCCGGCAGCATGGTGCTGCAGGCGGCGAGCAAGCTCGGTATCTACATCCCGCATTTCTGCTTTCACAAGAAACTTTCGATTGCGGCCAATTGCCGGATGTGCCTGGTGGATGTGGAGAAGGCACCCAAGGCCCTTCCCGCTTGCGCCACCCCGGTGTCGCCCGGCATGAAGATCATGACCGCGAGCGACAAGGCAAGGAAGGCGCAGCAGGCGGTGATGGAGTTCCTCCTCATCAACCATCCGCTCGACTGCCCGATCTGTGATCAGGGTGGCGAATGCCAGTTGCAGGACCTCGCTGTGGGGTATGGGGGGTCCACCTCACGCTACCGCGAGGAAAAGCGCGTGGTCTTCCACAAGAGCCTCGGGCCGCTGGTATCGGCCGAGGAGATGAGTCGGTGTATCCACTGCACCCGTTGTGTGCGTTTCGGCCAGGAAGTCGCAGGTGTGATGGAACTCGGCATGAACAATCGCGGGCAGCACTCGGAGATCGCAAGCTTCGTGGGCCGCTCGGTCGATTCCGAGCTGTCCGGCAACATGATCGACCTTTGTCCGGTGGGAGCGCTCACCTCGAAGCCTTTCCGCTACGCTGCACGCACCTGGGAGCTGTCGCGTCGCCGTTCGGTGGCAGCGCACGATGCGCTTGGCTCCAACATCGTGGTCCAGGTCAAGCACGACAAGGTACTGCGCGTCGTTCCGCTGGAAAACGAGGCCGTGAACGAGTGCTGGCTGTCCGACCGCGACCGTTTCGCCTACGAGGGCCTCAACAGCGCCGAGCGGCTGCAGCTTCCGATGATCCGGCGTGATGGCCAGTGGGAGCAGACCGATTGGTCGACTGCGCTCACCTTCGCTGCCGATGCGCTCGGTTCCGCCCGAAACGCGCATGGCCCCTCTTCGATCGGGGTGCTGGCCTCGGAGCAGTCCTCGCTCGAGGAACTCCACATGCTCGCCGAAATCGCCCGCGGACTCGGCGGGGTGCCGATCGATACGCGCCTGAGGCAGATCGACTTCTCGCTCGACGCGGTGCGCGAGGGCGCACCCTGGCTTGGTATGCCGATCGCCGAGGTCAACACCCTGCAGCGCCTGGTGCTGATCGGATCCTTCCTGCGCAAGGATCAACCGCTTCTGGCTGCGCGGGTACGCGCCGCAGTGAAGCGAGGGTTGGCGGTGTCGGTGATCCACGCGGTGGACGACGACCTCCTGATGCCGCTTGCGCACAAGGCGATCCTTGCCCCTTCGCAGTGGCCCCTGCTGCTTGCGGTGGTGCTCAAGCAACTGCGCAGCACGCTGGCGCTCGAGGCGCGCCCGATGCCTGCGGTGGATCCCGAACTCAAGAACTGGGTCGACCAGATGGCCTCTTCCTCGGCCGATCCTGCGGTTGCGCAACTTGGTCGCTCGATTGCGCAGGCGCTGCAAAGCGGAGACCGCAAGGCAGTGTGGCTGGGCTCGGCTGCGCGTCACCATCCGCACTACGGCAGGCTGCATGCCCTGGCGCAGGCGATCACCTTGCACTGCGGCGCAGTGCTTGGCGAGTTGCCCGAGGGCGCCAACGGCGTGGGCGCGTGGCAGGTGGGGGCGTGCGCGGCTTCGGTGTTGGGCGCGCGCCGGGGTGCCGGAGCGGCGCAGTCTGCCCAGGGTGCTGTGCATGCGGCGCAACTGATGGCCGAGCCGCGCAAGGCATATCTCCTCTACCAGGTCGAACCCGAACTCGACCATGCTGCTGCCGCAGCGTGCCTCGCCCGCCTGAAGTCGGCCCACCGGGTGATCGTGATGGGCAGCTACTGCAGCGAGCCGATGCTCGGCTATGCCGACTGTCTGCTGCCGATTGCGCCCTACACCGAAAGTTCGGGCACGCTGGTGAACATGGAAGGCCGACGGCAGGCGTATGCGGCGGTTGTGAAGCCGCTCGGTCAGGCACGCCCGGGCTGGAAGGCGCTGCGGGTGCTCGCCGATCTGCTGCAGATTCCCGGGCTGGGCTTCGAAACCGTGGAGGAGGTGCGCCGTGCAGCGATCGCCCGCGCCGACGCCTACCCGCTGAGTAACCACTGCGGCACCGTGCCCGGACTCTTTCTCACTCTTCAGCCGGTGCCTGTGCTCGAGCGAGTGGCCGAGGTGCCGATCTATGCCACCGACCCGGTGGTGCGCCGCGCCGAGAGTCTTCAGTCCACCCGCGACGCACGGCCTGCGGTGCTGCGCGCGCATCCGGATACGCTTGCGCAGCTTGGAGCGCGCGACGGGGCGAGGCTGCGCATCGTGCAGGGCGAGGGCGAAGCGATCCTTCCGGCCAGTGCCGATCTGCGGGTGGCGCCCGGAGTGTTGCGCATCCCCGCAGCGCTTCCTGCCACCATGGCACTTGCGGCGAGTGCCGAGGGTCTCGGGGCAACCCTCGCGTGAACGGAATGCTCGAGGCGATCACTGCCCAGGGCAGCAGCGTGCTCGGCCCGGCGTGGCCGGTGGTGTGGACGCTGGCCAAGATCGTTGCGGTGCTGCTACCGCTGCTGGTCTGCGTGGCGTATCTCACGTATTGGGAGCGCAGGCTTCTGGGATTCATGCACATCCGGCTGGGACCCAACCGGGTCGGTCCGATGGGTCTGTTGCAGCCGATCGCCGATGCGCTCAAGCTCATCGTGAAGGAAGTGGTCACGCCAACGGCGTCCAGCCGCGTCCTCTACTTCATCGGGCCGGTGATGACGATCATGCCGGCGATGGCAGCCTGGGCGGTGATCCCCTTCGGCCCCGACGTGGTGCTTGCCAATGTCAATGCCGGACTGCTCCTGCTGTTGGCGATCACCTCGCTCGAGGTTTACGGCGTGATCATTGCCGGCTGGGCCTCAAACTCGAAATACGCTTTTCTCGGGGCGCTGCGCGCCTCGGCGCAAATGGTGTCGTATGAGCTTGCGATCGGCTTTGCCCTGGTGGTGGTGCTGCTGGTTTCGGGGAGTCTCAACCTCACCGACATCGTTGAGTCGCAGGGCAGGGGCTGGGGCGCTGAACTCGGTCTCAATTTCCTATCGTGGAACTGGCTGCCACTCCTGCCGATCTTCGTGGTTTACATCATCTCGGGTGTGGCCGAGACGAACCGGCATCCGTTCGACGTGGTCGAGGGCGAGTCGGAGATCGTGGCCGGGCATATGGTGGAGTATTCGGGAATGGGTTTTGCGGTGTTCTTCCTTGCCGAATACGCCAACATGATTCTCATCTCGTGTATGGCCTCGATCATGTTTCTGGGGGGATGGTATGCGCCGATCGGGCTGCTGTCCTTCATCCCGGGCTGGATCTGGCTTGGCATCAAGACCTTTCTGGTGGTGTCGTGCTTCATCTGGTTCAGGGCCTCGTTTCCCCGCTACCGCTACGACCAGATCATGCGTCTGGGCTGGAAGATCTTCATTCCGGTCACTCTGGTGTGGCTGGTTGTGGTGGCGATCTGGATGCAGACCCCGTTGAATATCTGGAAGTGAGGTCAACATGGCAACTGCTGCGCAAACGGTAAGGGATTTCTTCCAGAGTTTCATGTTGCTTGAGTTGCTCAAGGGCCTGAGACTCACCGGAAAGTACCTGTTCGCCCGCAAGATCACGGTCCTCTATCCCGAGGAGAAAACGCCGATGTCGCCGCGGTTTCGCGGCTTGCACGCCCTGCGGCGTTATCCCAACGGCGAGGAGCGCTGCATTGGCTGCAAACTCTGCGAGGCGGTCTGTCCGGCGCTGGCAATCACGATCGAATCACAGCAGCGCAGCGATGGCACCCGTCGCACCACACGCTACGACATCGACCTCACCAAGTGCATTTTCTGCGGCTTTTGCGAGGAGTCGTGCCCGGTCGATTCGATCGTTGAAACCCACATCCATGAATACCATGGAGAAAAGCGCGGCGACCTCTACTTCACCAAGGAAATGCTTCTCGCGGTGGGCGATCGCTACGAGCAGGAGATTGCGCTTGCGCGCACGGCCGATGCCCCTTTCCGTTGAGCGCGCATGGATGCGCTGACCTTCACCTTCTATCTCTTTTCCGGGATCACGGTCCTCTCGGCGTTGCGTGTGATCACGGCGCGCAATCCGGTGCACTCGGCGCTCTTTCTGGTGCTCACCTTCTTTTCCTGCGGTGCGATCTGGCTGCTGCTCCAGGCCGAGTTCCTCGCAATCACGCTGGTGCTCGTGTATGTGGGCGCGGTGATGGTGCTCTTTCTCTTCGTGGTGATGATGCTCGACATCAACCTCGACGGCGTGCGCAAGGGGTTCTGGAAAAACCTGCCGGTGGCCGCACTCGTTGGCGCGGTGATTGTGATCGAGATGGCCGCGGTGCTCTTCAACATGTTCTCGCGGGTGTATCAGGCCGATGCGCCGCAATTGCCGCCCGACTTCAGCAACACTGCGGCGCTTGGGCGGCTGATCTTCATCGATTATGTGTATCCCCTCGAGATCGCTGCGGCCATCTTGCTGGTGGCGATGGTTGCGGCGATTGCGCTCACCCTGCGTTCACGCAAGGACGCCAAGCATCAGGATCCCGGCGAGCAGGTGCGGGTGAGGCCTGCCGACCGACTTTCACTGCTCAAGATGCCTGCGGAGTCCAAAGACCGATGAGCCTCTCCCTCGCCCACTACCTTGTGTTGGGCGCGATTCTGTTTGCCATCGGTGTTGTGGGCATCTTCATGAATCGTCGCAACCTGATCGTGATTCTCATGGCGATCGAACTCATGCTGCTTGCGGTCAACATGAACTTCGTGGCCTTCTCGCACTTCCTCGGCGATGGCGCAGGTCAGGTCTTCGTGTTCTTCATCCTCACGGTGGCGGCGGCCGAGTCAGCGATCGGATTGGCGATCCTGGTCGTGCTCTTCCGCAACCTCGACACCATCGATGTCGAGGGTCTCGACAGCCTCAAAGGATAGGGTGAGTCGATGAAGACGATGTATCTGGTTGCCGCCTTTGCGCCGCTGCTCGGTGCGATTGCTGCGGGTTTCTTCGGGCGTGGGCTGGGCAGGCTGGCCTCGGCGCTGATCACGATCGGGCTTGTTGGGGTGTCCACCGTGGCCTCGCTGATGACGCTGATTGATGTGCTCGACGGCAACCACTTCAACGGGACGCTCTACCAGTGGGCGCAGGTGGGCGCCATCCGCTTCGAGATCGGCTTCATGATCGACCCGATCACCGCAATGATGATGGTGGTGGTGACTTCGGTGTCGCTCTGTGTGCATGTGTACACCATGGGTTACATGGAGGAGGACCCCGGCTACCAGCGCTTTTTCGCCTACATCTCGCTCTTCACCTTCGCCATGCTGATGCTGGTGATGTCCAACAACTTCCTGCAACTCTTCTTCGGCTGGGAGGCGGTGGGGCTGGTGTCATACCTGCTGATCGGCTTCTGGTATACCCGGCCCACGGCGATCTTCGCCAACCTCAAGGCTTTCCTTGTGAATCGGGTTGGCGACTTCGGCTTTGCGCTTGGCATCGGTCTGTTGCTCCACGCCACGGGTAGTCTCGACTACGTCGAGGTCTTCGAGCGCCTGCCCGCGCTTGCGGCCTCCACGATCGAGGTGATCCCCGGCCAGGCCTGGGGGCTGCTCACGCTGGCGGCGATCCTGGTCTTCGTGGGAGCAATGGGCAAGAGCGCGCAGTTTCCCCTGCATGTGTGGCTGCCCGACTCGATGGAGGGTCCCACGCCGATCTCGGCGCTGATCCATGCAGCCACGATGGTGACCGCCGGGATTTTCATGGTGGCGCGCATGTCGCCGCTTTTCGAACTCTCCGACACAGCGCTTTCGGTGGTGATCGTGATCGGTGCCATCACCTCGCTTTCAATGGGCCTGATGGGGCTTGTGCAATACGACATCAAGCGGGTGGTGGCCTACTCCACGCTCTCACAACTCGGCCTGATGACGATCGCGCTCGGTGCTTCGGCATACCAGGCGGCGATCTTCCACCTGATGACGCATGCCTTCTTCAAGGCGCTTCTCTTTCTTGCCGCAGGCTCGGTGATCATCGGCATGCACCACAACCAGGACCTGCGCCACATGGGAGGGCTGGCCGCGAAGATGCCGGTCACCTGGATCACCTGTCTGCTTGCCACCCTCTCGGCGGTGGGCACGCCGCTCTTCAGCGGCTTCTACTCCAAGGACAGCATCATCGAGGCAGTGGGCCACGCCACAGTGGCCGGTGCAGGCTTTGCCCACTTTGTGGTGGTCATCGGAGTGCTGATCACCTCGCTCTACTCCTGGCGCATGTATTTCATGACCTTCCATGGCGAACCGCGCTGGCATCTTGCGCAGCACAACGATCATGCAAGCCATGATCAGGCGCAGCACAACGCGTCTGCCCAAAAGCATCATGCCCCGCTCGTGCCGCACGAGTCGCCTGCGGTGGTCACCGTCCCGCTGGTGCTCCTGGCGATCCCTTCGGTGATGGTGGGCGCCTACACCATCGAGGCGATGGTGGTGGGCGACTTCTTCAAGTCCTCGATCATGGTCTTGCCGAACCACCCCGCCATCACCACTTTCGCCGGGAGCTTCCATGGCGTCTTTGGCATGGCGCTGCATGCCTTCTTCACCTTGCCCTTCTGGCTGATGCTGCTCGGTTTCGTGCTCGCCTGGGCGGGCACGCTCTACAGTCCCCAGAGCGGTGCGCGCCTGCGAGCCTCCCTGCGTCCGCTGGTGTCGATTCTCGAGCACAAGTACTACCTCGACGACTTCAACGAAAAGGTACTGGCCGCCGCTGCGCGGGGTTTGGGCCGGGGTCTGTGGAAGGGCGGCGATCAGGCCATCATCGACGGGGTGGCCATCAACGGCAGCGCGCGCACGATCGGATGGCTCGCCGGCTTCGTCCGCCACCTGCAGTCGGGCTTCATCTACGACTACGCCATTGCGATGATCGGAGGCGTGGCGATCCTCCTCTACTGGTTCGTGCCGATACTCGGCGGCTAGTTCTCGACGGGACCGAACTTGGATTCGAACGACCTTCTCTCCGCAGCGATCTGGATACCGATCGCCTTCGGCCTGGTGCTGCTCGCCCTCGGCAACGACCGCAGTCCGGGGGTGATCCGGGGCATCGCCCTGGTGGGCGCGCTGATCGGCTTTCTGGTCACCTTGCCGATCGTGGCCCGCTTCGACCCCTCCACTGCCGAGATGCAGTTCGTGGAGCGGCGGGTGTGGATCGACCTGCTCGACGCCTACTACCACCTCGGGGTCGACGGGATTTCGGTGTGGTTCGTGGTGCTCACAGCCTTTATCACCGTGATCGTGGTGATCGCCGGCTGGGAAGTGATCGAGGAGAACGTGGCGGCCTACATGGCCTCCTTCCTGATGCTTTCAGGCCTGATGGTGGGGGTGTTCACCGCGATGGACGGCCTGCTCTTCTACGTGTTCTTCGAGGCAACGCTCATTCCGATGTATGTGATCATCGGCGTGTGGGGCGGTCCTCGACGCGTCTATGCGGCCTTCAAGTTCTTCCTCTACACGCTGGCCGGTTCGCTGCTCACCCTGGTTGCGCTGATCTACCTCTACCTCAGCGCGGGCAGTTTTGCGATCGCAGACTGGCATGCGCTGCCCTTGACGATGCAAGAGCAGCTCCTGATCTTCCTTGCGCTCTTTGCAGCCTTTGCGGTGAAGGTCCCGATGTGGCCGGTGCACACCTGGTTGCCGGATGCGCATGTGGAGGCGCCCACCGGGGGCTCGGTGGTGCTCGCGGCGATCATGCTCAAGTTGGGCGCCTACGGTTTTCTGCGCTTCTCGCTGCCGATCGCACCGGATGCAAGCCACGAACTCGGGTGGCTTGTGATCGGACTCTCGCTCACTGCGGTGGTCTACATCGGACTGGTGGCGCTGGTGCAGTCGGACATGAAAAAGCTCGTGGCCTATTCCTCGGTGGCACACATGGGCTTTGTCACGCTCGGGTTTTTCATGTTCAACAACCTCGGCATGCAGGGGGCGATCATCCAGATGATCTCGCACGGGTTCATCTCCGGCGCGCTCTTTCTGTGTATCGGCGTGCTTTACGACCGGATGCACAGCCGCGACATTGGCGCCTACGGTGGAGTGGTCAACACGATGCCGAAGTTTGCCGCTTTCTTCCTTTTTTTCAGCATGGCCAACGCCGGGCTTCCCGCAACTTCGGGCTTCGTGGGGGAGTTCATGGTGATCCTGGGCGCGGTCTCCTTCAACCCCTGGACCGCGTTTGCGGCGGCCGTCACGATGGTGCTCGGCGCGGCGTATTCGCTCTGGATGTACAAGCGCGTGGCTTTCGGCCCGGTGGCCAACGCGGAGGTCGCTGCACTGCGCGACCTCAACGCGCGCGAGTTCATCATGCTGTCGCTGCTTGCGATAGTCACGCTGTGGATGGGGGTGCAGCCGAAGCCCTTCACCGACCTCACCGAAACCTCGGTCGATGCGCTCCTGCAGCATGTTTCGGTGTCCAAGATCAAGTGACCAGGGCCCATGCCTGACTTCAATCTCATCGCGCTTGTGCCGGAAATCCTGCTCCTGATGCTCGCCTGCGGCGTGTTGCTTGCCGATGCAATGCTCCGCAAGGAAGACCGTCACTGGGTGGAAACCCTCAGCCTGATCAGCGTGCTGGTGGTGCTTGGTGCCTTGCTCTGGCAGGCGGGCGGTCCTGCGCAGACCGCCTTCGGCGGCACCTTCGTGGTGGATGCGCTGGCGGCGGTGCTCAAGATCACGGCCGCGCTCGCGCTCTTCGTGGCGCTGATCTACGCGCGACGCTACAACACCGAGCGACCGGTGCCACGCGGCGAGTTCCAGGTGATCGCTCTTTTTGCCCTCCTCGGGCAGATGGTGATGATTTCGGCGGCGAACCTGCTGGTGATGTACCTCGGGCTCGAACTCATGTCGCTTTCGCTCTATGCGCTCGCCGCCATGCGTCGCGACGATCGCTCGGCCTCCGAGGCGGCGATGAAATACTTCGTGCTCGGTGCGCTCGCCTCGGGCTTCATGCTCTACGGCATGTCGATGCTCTACGGTGCCTCGGGCAGTCTCGACCTTTCCGACATTGCGCTGGTGAGCAGGGCCGAGCAGGACAAGACCTTTCTCGTCTTCGGCCTGGTCTTCATCGTGGGAGGCCTCGCGTTCAAGTTCGGGGCGGTGCCCTTCCACATGTGGGTACCCGATGTGTACCAGGGCACGCCCACCGGCGCCACGCTGCTGATTGCCACCGGTCCGAAGCTTGCGAGTTTCGCGCTCGCCTACCGCCTGCTCGTGGAAGGACTCCCCGGCGTGGTGCTCGACTGGCAGCACATGATGCTCATCCTGGCCGGGCTCTCGCTCGCTTTTGGCAACCTGATCGCCATCGCGCAGACCAACCTCAAGCGCATGCTTGCCTACTCGGGGATTGCGCAGGTAGGTTTCGTGCTGCTCGGCCTTATCGCCGGCATGGTGGACGGTTCGTTTCAACTGGCACCGCTGGCCTACGGGGCCTCGATGTTCTACATCCTCACCTATGTGCTCACCACGCTGGGCACCTTCGGTTTGATCGCGCTGATGGCGCGGTCGGGTTTCGAGTGCGAGCAGATCGAAGACCTCAAGGGGCTGCATCGGCGCAGCCCGTGGATGGCTCTGGTGATGCTGGCGCTCATGTTCTCGCTCGCGGGGGTGCCTCCCACCGTGGGTTTCTACGCCAAGCTGATCGTGCTCGAGGCGGTGGTCCTCGCCGGATATCTGTGGGTGGCGGTCTTTGCCGTGATGATGTCGCTGGTGGGTGCCTTCTACTACCTGCGGGTCGTGAAGACCATGTACTTCGACGGTCCCGTCGACCTCTCCACCCCCGAGCCTGCCACCGATGCGCGACTGGTGCTCGGCATCAACGGTGCGGCGGTGCTGGTGCTCGGGGTGCTGCCCGGGCCGCTGCTCACCTTGTGTGTCGAGGCGATCCAGCTCTCGATGGTTGCGCGCTAAGGCCTTGAGCCCGCGCTTTGATCCAGGGCGCGAGGCTTCGCTGCTCGAGTCCACGGTTGCAAGCGAAGTGCTCTTCACCGGGCACTTCTTCGACGTGGCACGCGACCGCATCGCGCAGGTCGACAGCAGCCTGCACACCCGCGAATACATCCGTCACCCCGGTGCGGCGGCGATCATTCCGATCGATGCGCAGGGCAGGGTGCTGATCGAGCGCCAGTACCGCTACGCGCCGCGTGCGGTCTTCACCGAGTTTCCGGCGGGCAAGCGCGACCCTGGCGAGTCCACGATCGACACGGCGGTGCGCGAACTCGCCGAGGAAACCGGCCACTGCGCCGCCGAATGGGCATTTCTCACCCGGATTTATCCGGCGATTGGCTTTGCCGACGAACGCATGGACATCTGGATCTGCCGGGGTCTCGAACCGGTGGAGCAAAGGCTCGACAGCGGCGAGCGCCTGCAACTTCACTGGCTGGAGGTGGAGGCGCTGCTTGCGCTTTGCCTCACCCACCAGATTCCCGACGTGAAGACGCACATCGGCACGCTCTGGCTCGCCCAGATGTATCGCGGCCAGATCCCCTGGCCTCGCTTTCAGCCGGCGCAAGCCTGGCGGGAGCATCCTCCCGCCTGACTTGAACTATCATCGGGGGCGAAGGAGGCGTGGCAGAGCGGTTGAATGCACCGGTCTTGAAAACCGGCGAGGGTTCGCGCCCTCCGTGAGTTCGAATCTCACCGCCTCCGCCAATGCCTTCTTGTTTTCAATGGCTTAGGGTGGTTATCCGGAAAGACATACCATCCTGCGTACCGAAAACGAAACCGCTTGACCATCCCCCGGGGCCCTCCTCTCCGAAGCACCCCGCCCCTTAAGCAAAACGTGCCCAGACGGACCCCACCCCGGGGGCACCCCCCAAGTTCCGCGTTGGTCCCATCCGGCTACCTCTTGCTTACTATTCCGCTCGAACGACTCCTACTTTTCCGGCCCAGCGGTCACACCGCCGACGAGCACTGCGCGGGGCTTGTCGGCCCGTCAGAGAGCCTTTGCGCAGAAAACCCGCTCGAAGCCTCTTGAGTGCGCTTACTGCCCGTGATACAAACACTCACAAAGCAGCGCTGGCTACCGCAAGGACGATCTGCGCAGTCCTGAGCATGACTGGTCGCGCGGCCTTCGGACTCATTCGTCTGGTGGCCGAGGGTCGCGACTGCGGCGCAAGGGCACGGCGGTGTGAGGTTGAAGCGTTCTCGGGCGATGGAGTGGGAGTCCACCATGCGTAGTCTGTTTGCATGCATCTTTTTGCTGCCAATGCTGGCGCGGGCAAGCGCAAGGCCCTGTCTCGGTGCCATACGGGGTACCCTTGGGCGCGTGAGCGTAACGCTGCACGCTGGTCAAAGCAAACCAGTAACTGCATCACCCATCGACGCCGTCGCCGTGAGTCCAGAGCGGTATTCAGTGCTCAGCGCGGCAGTCAGAGCCCGATAGAAAGGTGAATGCTGCACAGTGGGCGCAAAAACTACCTTGACAACTCTCCGCACCATGCGAGGGAGTGGTCACATCTACGAGCTCTCGGTGATGCGAAGAGCCAGGCCACTCGCAGTCATGATGGCGCTAACCGCAACAACGGCAGTCCATGGCGTAGAGATCGCCGTGCGATACGCACCGCTAAACCTCGCTGTCCAGGGAGTAAGCCGACTTCAAGCAACCGACGACGCGAGAGGTACCCGCTGGTTCGAACAAAACATCAAATCGCATCGGGAGCCCGAAGGTTC
>VGHO01000014.1 GCA_016868175.1 Betaproteobacteria bacterium | reverse complement strand
CGCATCGGAGGCACTCCTGAAGGGGTCTCGGGCCGGTGCATTCGGCGAAGCGGTGGTGGGCCGGTACGTTCGGCAACGAACTGTAGGGCCGCTGCATCCGGAAAGAGCCCGTCGGCCGGTGCTCCCGGGCAGGAGCAGGTTCGTCACGCGCAAGCCTCACCACTTCCCGCGAAGCATTACCATACGCCGTATAGGTGGGGTCGAGCCGGCCAACTTCAATCCGGCCACGATCCGGTCAGCCGATCTGCATAACCACCCTGTCGCAACGGCCCTGGCGCAACGACCCTGCTGCATCCACTTCGGCGCAACGACCCTGCTGCATCCACTTCGCCGCAACGCCCCTGCCGTAACCACCCTGCCGCGACCACCCCCCACCTCCATGGATACTCCCCGATGAGCCAACTCTTTCGCCCGATCCGCCTTCGCGACTTGCATCTGGTGAATCGCCTCATGGTTTCGCCGATGTGCCAGTATTCGGCCGTGGACGGCGCGATGCAGGAGTGGCACCGGGTGCACCTGGCCACGATGGCCCTGAGCGGCGCATCGCTGGTGATGGTGGAGGCCACTTCGCCCACTGCGCAAGGACGGATCACGCCGGGCTGCACCGGCCTGTGGGATGACCGCACCGAGGCAGCCATGGCCTCGGTGCTGCAGAGCGTGCGCGCGGTGTCGGGTGCCGCAGTGGGTCTGCAGATCGGGCATGCCGGCCGCAAGGGCTCGAGCGCCCGACCCTGGGAGGGCGGACAGCAGATGCCGCTCGATCAGGGTGGCTGGCCCACGATTGCACCCTCGCCGCTTGCGCACCTGAACGACGAAGCGCCCCCTTCGGAAATCACTCCGGAGGACCTGCGCGCGCTCGGTGCGGCCTTTGTGCAGGCCGTCGAACGCGCTGCACGCATCGGCTTTGACGCGCTCGAACTCCACGCTGCGCATGGCTACCTGCTGCACCAGTTCCTCTCGCCGATTGCCAACCAGCGTGGCGATGACTACGGCGGAAGCGCCGAGAACCGGATGCGCTTTCCCCTGCAACTCTTCAGCGCGATGCGTGCGGCGTGGCCGGCGCACAAGCCGATGGGGATACGGATTTCGGCCACCGATTGGGTGGAGGGCTCCGGCTGGGACCTCCAGGCCGCCTGCGTGTTTGCCCGGCGACTGGAGCGGCTCGGCGCTGACTGGATCGATGTTTCATCGGGCGGTGTGTCGCGCAGCCAGCAGATTCCCCTTGGGCCAGGCTATCAGGTGCCCCTGGCGCAGGCGGTGAAGGCGAGCGTCGGGATTCCGGTGATCGCTGTGGGGCTCATCACCGAGGCGCAGCAGGCCGAAGCGATCCTCGCTCAGGGGCACGCCGACCTGGTTGCGCTCGCCCGCGGCTTCCTTTGGGATCCGCGCTGGGGATGGCGGGCTGCCGCGCAACTCGGCGCGTGCGTTGCCGCGCCTCGCCAGTACTGGCGGGCCAACCCCCCAGGCTTCAAGGAGGTGTTTGGAGCAACCCGCTTCGGGGCGCGCTGAGCCATCGCTCGCGCGCCTGCGCGTCGCTCGCGCGCGCCTGCACCCAGCGTTCGCCGCCCAAGGTCTTTTCCTTCTTCCAGAAGGGTGCGTCGGTCTTGAGGTAGTCCATCACAAAGGCGCAGGCCTCAAAGGCGTCGTGCCGGTGCGCTGAAGCCACCACAACCAGTACGATCGGATCCCCCGGATGCAACCACCCCACCCGGTGCGCAATCGTGACCGCTTCGAGACGCCAGCGTTCGAAGGCCTTGACCGCAATGTCGCCAAGACTGCGCTCGGTCATCCCCGGGTAGTGCTCGAGAAACATCGAACACACCGCATCCCCCTCGTTGAGGTCGCGAACCGTCCCCACAAACACCGCCAGCGCCCCAACGCCCTTGCGATCACGGCGCACGGCTTCGAGTTCGCGGTTCACATCAAAGTCTGCCTCGCCGACCTGGATGCGAATGCGATCGGAGTGCAAGGCTCAACCCCCGGTGACCGGCGGAAAGAAGGCCACCTCCACCCCATCGGAGAGCATTTCGTCGTCGCTCGCCAGACGCTGGTCGATGGCCGCACGCACAAGCCTGTGCGGACCGAGCGCCTCCTGCCATCGGCTGTCGCGCGAGGCCAGCGTGTGGCGCAAGTCCGCGAGCGTACGCACTTCTGCGGGCACCGTGAGGCTCTCGCCGTCGCGGCCAAGATGCTCGCGCAGCGCTGCAAAATACACGAGACGCAGTCTCATGCGGGTCCCTGCAGGGCCGCCCAGCCATGAAAGGGCAGATAAGGGACACGATCGCCTCGGTTCACCGGCGTGTGCGGCGCAATGTCGGCAAGACCCTCGGCCCAGACCGTTGAGGTGAGCACCCCCGAGCCCTGGTTCGGAAAGCGTTCGAGTCCACCCTGCGCATTCACACGCACGCGGAGAAATTCGCGCCTGCGGTCGGGCCTGGGCCAATCGAAATCGGCACGCATCATGATCGCCTGCGGCAAGACCTCACGCTGCCCCTGCAAACGCAGGATGAAAGGTTGCACAAAGAGTAGAAAGGTCACGAAACTCGACACAGGGTTGCCCGGAAGACCGATGAAGTGTGCCTCACGCCCGCTGGAGCGCACAAGTCCCCACGCCAGCGGCTTTCCGGGCTTGATCGCGATCTGCCAGGCGTGCAGTTCGCCTTCGGCCTCAACCGCAGGCTTCACATGGTCTTCCTCGCCCACCGACATCCCTCCCGAGCTCACGATGAGGTCGCAGCGCCCGGCTGCCGCGCGCAGTGCCTCACGGGTGCGCTCGCGCGAATCCGGCACGATACCCAGGTCCTCGACGATGCAGCCGAGCCTGCGCAGCAGGTTCACCAGGACGAAACGGTTGGAGTTGTAGATTGCGCCCGGCCTGAGCGGCTCCCCGGGCATCGCCAGTTCGTCGCCGGTGAAGAAACACCCCGCGCGCAGCTGCCGGTACACAGGCAACTGCGCCACACCGACCGAGGCCGCAAGGCCAAGCGCCTGGGGATTGAGCCTCTGGCCCTGCGCCAGGATGCGCGCACCGCGCGCCACATCCTCGCCAGCGCGCCGGATCCACTCGCCGCGCCTTGGACGGTGAAGACAGCGGATACCCTCGGCACCCACCTCCACCTGCTCCTGCATCACGACCGCATCGGCACCCTGCGGAATGAAGGCGCCGGTGAAGACCCGCGCCGCTGTCCCCGGCTCGAGCGGTGCGGCCGGATGGCCTGCGGCGATGCGCTGACGTACGGCAAGCTGCGGCATCGTGGCGCCATTGTCGGCCTGCACGCCCAGGTCCTGCAGCCGCAGCGCATAGCCGTCCATCTGGCTGTTGTCCATCGGTGGCACATCCATCGTGGCGAACTGGTCTGCGGCGAGTACCCGCGCGTCGGCTTCGAGCGTGGACAGCTGGTCCACCTCGGCCACGGGGGCTGCACGCGCGAGCAGAGCCGCGAGCGCCTCATCGAGGGTCAGCATGCAGCCCCCTCAACCTGCGCCTGGATGTAGTGCCTGAGCAGGCCCAGATCCCGGGGCATACGGTAGAAGCGCTGCGCGCGCAGGGCCGGATCGGCCATTCCCGCAGGCAGCGAGGGCAAGATGCCGAGTGCCTCATGGATACTCTCCGAGAACTTCACTGCCTGCGCGGTTTCAAGACAGATCATCGCAACGCCAGGCTCACGCCAGGCCTGCGCCACCGCAATGCCGTCGGCCGTATGGGTATCGACCAGGCGCCCATAGCGCGCATGCACCTCGCGGATCGTTTGCAGGCGCAAGGCATGGTTGCTGGCGCCGGACACGAAACCAAACTTCCCGCGCACCTGGGGCCAGCACGGATCCGCTGCCAGATCGAAGGATCCTTCGCGCTCGAGTTGCGTCCAGAGCGCACACACCCGCTGCGCATCGGCGCCTGTCCAGTCGTAGATGAAGCGCTCGAAATTGGAGGCCTTGGAGATGTCCATCGAAGGCGAACTGGTAGCCCGTGTTTCGCGCGGTGCACGAACACGGTAGCGACCGGTGCGGAAGAATTCGTCGAGCACGTTGTTTTCATTGGTGGCCACCACCAGCCGGCGGATCGGCAGGCCCATCTGGCGTGCAATGTGGCCGGCCAGGACATTACCGAAGTTTCCCGAGGGCACGCTGAAGGTAACCTCCTGCGGCGTCTGCTCGCCCTCGGCCTGGGTAGCTGCCAGATAGGCCTTCACGTAGTACACCACCTGGGCTAGTACACGGGCCCAGTTGATCGAATTCACCGTGCCGATCGCGTACCTGCGCTTGAACTCCAGATCGGCGGACACCGCCTTCACAAGGTCCTGCGCCTCGTCGAACACGCCATCGAGCGCGATGTTGAAGATGTTTGCATCGAGCAGGCTGTACATCTGCGCGGTCTGGAACGCACTCATCCGGCCATGGGGCGAAAGCATGAACACCCGTACGCCTCGCTTGCCGCGCAACGCATGCTCGGCAGCACTCCCGGTGTCGCCCGAGGTTGCGCCGAGTACGTTCAACTGGCGGTTTCGCCGCAGGAGTGCGTGCTCGAAGAAGTTGCCGAGCAACTGCATCGCCACATCCTTGAACGCGAGCGTCGGTCCGTTGGAGAGTTCGAGCAGGAACAGACCGGGTTCGAGCTGCCTGAGCGGCGTGATCTCCGCCGAGCCGAAGACCTGCCGGGTGTAGGTCTTTGCGATCAGTGCCTGCAGTGTGGTCTCGGGCCAGCAGTCAATGAACGGTCGCAGAACCTCAAAGGCGAGCTCGGGGTAGGATTTCCCGCGCCAGGACTGCAGGGTCTCCGGAGTGATCTGCGGATAGCGCTCCGGCACCACCAGCCCGCCGTCGGGCGCAAGCCCGCCAAGCAGAATGTCTTCGAAGCCACACGGCGACAGGCCGCCTCGGGTGGAGCGATACTGCATCGATGCAAGGCTAGTCGAGGTCCTCGAGTCGCAGGCGGATCACCCGCGAGAGCACGGTGGGGAGCTTCCCGATCGCCTCGATCGCCGCATCCACACGCGCCTCGATGCAGCGGTGGCTGAGCAGGATCACATCGGTCTGATGTTCGCCTTTTGCAGGTTCACGCTGCAGAACCGCATCGAGCGAGATCTCGCGGTCGGCGAGTATGCGGGTAATGTCGGCGAGTACCCCGGGCTGGTCCTCCACCCGCAGGCGCAGATAGTAGGCCGACTCGATTTCGCCCCGCGCAAGGATCGGCGAGTCGGTCATCGCATCGGCCTGAAAGGCGAGCGATGGCACCCGCATCGACTGCGGAATGCGCGCAGCGCGCGCCACGTCGACCAGGTCGGCAACCACAGCCGAGGCGGTTGGTTCGGCGCCTGCACCCTTGCCGTAATACATCGTGTGCCCCACCGCATCGCCCTTCACCCACACCGCGTTCATCGCGCCTTCCACCGAGGCGATCAGGCGCTTCGCGGGAATCAGCGTGGGGTGTACCCGTAGCTCCAGACCCTCATCCCGGCGCCGGGTGATGCCCAGGAGCTTGATGCGGTAGCCGAGTTGCTCGGCGTAGCGGATATCTTCGGCCTGGAGCTGGCTGATGCCCTCCACATGCACCTTTTCGAACTGCACCGGAATACCAAAGGCGATCGACGCGAGCAACGTGATCTTGTGGGCTGCGTCCACACCCTCGATGTCGAAGGTCGGATCGGCCTCTGCATAGCCAAGTTCCTGCGCCTGCCGGAGCACCTCGGCAAACGGCAGACCCTTGTCGCGCATCTCCGAGAGAATGAAATTGGTGGTTCCGTTGATGATGCCGGCGATCCAGTCGATGCGGTTGGCGGTAAGGCCCTCGCGCAGGGCCTTGATGATTGGAATCCCCCCTGCGACTGCAGCCTCGAAGGCCACGATCACCCCCCGTTTGTGCGCCGCGTGAAAGATCTCGTTGCCATGCACGGCAAGCAAGGCCTTGTTGGCCGTGACCACATGTTTGCCTGCTGCGATCGCATCAAGCACGAACTGGCGGGCCAACCCGTAGCCGCCGATCAGTTCCACCACCACATCGATCGCGGGGTCGTTTAGCACCGCTGACGCATCGTTGCCCACCGCGGCGCGCCCGCTCACCACCCTCTGCGCCCGCTCCAGATCCTTGTCGGCTACCCGCGTGATCCGGATCGCGCATCCGGCGCGCCTGCGGATCTCGTCCTGGTTGCGCCAGAGCAGATCGAAGGTGCCGCCCCCAACTGTGCCGATGCCGAGCAGACCCACCCGGATGTCATGCATCACGCGCCTCCGCCGAGCAGACCCACCCGGATATCGTGCATCACGCGCCTCCGCCGAGCAGACCCACCCGGATATCGTGCATCATTCGCCTCCGCCCAGCCTCGAGTCCGCGCGCAGCAGTTCGCGGATACCGCGTACTGCCTGGCGAATGCGCTGCTCGTTTTCGATCAGTGCAAAGCGCACATAAGCATCGCCCAATTCGCCAAAACCGATGCCGGGCGAAACCGCCACCTTTGCATCCGCCAGCAGGCGCTTGGCGAATTCGAGCGAGCCTCCTGCCCGGAAAGGCTCGGGAATGCGCGCCCAGATATACATCGAGGCCTTGGGCAGATCAACCGGCCACCCGGCCTCGTTGAGCCCCCTGGCAAGCACATCGCGGCGCAAGCGGTACTTGGCGCAGACTTCGTGCACGCACTCCTGCGGCCCGTCGAGGGCTGCAATCGAGGCCACCTGAATCGGCGTGAAGGCACCGTAATCATGGTAGCTCTTGATCCTCGCCAGCGCGGCGATCATCCGCGCGTTGCCGACCATGAAACCGATACGCCAGCCGGCCATGTTGTAGCTCTTGCTCATGGTGAACGATTCGACCGCAACCTCGCGCGCACCCGGCACCTCGAGGATCGACGGTGCGCGGTAGCCGTCAAACACGATGTCGGCATAGGCCAGGTCGTGCACGATGAGTACATCGAACTCGCGCGCCAGTTCCACCACCCGCTCGAAAAAGGCCAGATCCACGCACTGCGCAGTCGGGTTGCTTGGAAAACCCAGAATCATCAGGCGTGGCTTGTGGGCTGCCCGTCGCAGCGTCTGTTCGAGTTCGCCGAGAAAATCCACCTCCGGAAGCATCGGCACCGAGATCGTTTCGGCACCCGCGATCACTGCCCCGTAGATATGGATCGGATAGCTGGGGTTGGGCACGATCACCGTGTCGCCGCGATCCAGGGTGGCGAGCATCAGATGGGCGAGCCCTTCCTTGGAGCCGATCGTCACAATGGCCTCGGTCTCCGGGTCGATCTCCACCGCGTAGCGCCGCGCGTACCAGTCGCTGATCGCCTTGCGCAAGCGCGCGATACCTCTTGAGACCGAGTAGCCGTGGGTGTGCGGCTTTTGCGAGGCCTCGACCAGCTTGTCGATGATGTGCTGCGGCGTTGCCCCGTCGGGGTCGCCCATGCTCAGATCGATGATGTCCTCACCCCTTCGACGTGCCGCCATCTTGAGCTCGCCCGTGATGTTGAAAACATAGGGCGGTAGCCGCTGAATACGCGAGAATTCGCTGGAGGCATTCATGGATCGGGGCGGCGGGATTCCAAGGGTGGTGCTGAGGCGCGTCGAAGTGGCGGCGAATGTAACATTTCCGACTCGCCCACTCCGGCATGATCGCACCATGAAACTGCAAGAACACGATGCTGCCTCGCTTCACACCATCACGGGCTACGGCGAGGACTGGATCGCCGTCAATGCGCAGCGCTACAGCGGCAGCCTGCTGGTGATGCCCGAAGGCGTCCTCGAATCCTGGCAGCCGCAACGCTTCGAGGACCTCGATGCCCTGGCGCTCGAGGCGATCAGCCTGCGCAAGCCAGACCTTGTGCTGCTTGGCACCGGTGCACTGCAACGCTTTCTGCACCCGCGTCTGTCCACCCGGATCACCGCTTGCGGCATCGGGCTCGAGTGCATGGCCACGCCGGCGGCGTGTCGCACCTACAACATCCTGATGGCCGAGGGACGCAGAGTCCTTGCGGCGCTGCTTCCCACGCAACCCCACCAAGGAGAACCCGCCCCATGAGCAACACCCAACCGAACGGCGCGCCCGAAGTAGGCCATGAAGTACCCGCCTTCCGCGCCGAAAGCACCGCCGGGCCCTTCATGCTCGAGGAGTTCCGGGGCAAGACGCTGGTGCTGTACTTTTATCCGAAGGACAGCACGCCGGGTTGCACCACCCAGAGCGTTGACTTTCGCGATTCGCACGCCGCCTTTGCTGCGGCCGGGGCTGTGGTGGTGGGTGCCTCGCGCGACTCGCTTCGCTCGCACGAGAACTTCAAGGCCAGGTATGACCTGCCGTTTGCGCTGATTTCCGACCCGGATGAGGCGCTTTGCCTGCGCTTTGGCGTGATGAGGAACAAGACGATGTATGGCAAACCGGTGCGCGGGATCGAGCGCTCAACCTTCGTGGTGAGCCGCGACGGTGTGTTGCTGCGCGCCTGGCGGGGAGTGAAAGTACCCGGCCATGTGGCCGAAGTGCTCGCTTTCGTTCAGGGCCTTTGAACGGTCCTCCCAGGAGTCTGCATGCCGCTTCCTCCCGCACCCCGCAAGCCTGCCACCCTGATCGATCTCGAGGAGGTCTCCCGACACCGCGCAAAGGTTTCCTCGCTGAGGGCTCAGCCTCCCGAACCCGGCACAGCGCCCCTGGTTGCTGAAAGCCTTCCGCAAGCCTCGGGTGGGAGCCCCGGGTTGAGCCGTGAACCCGGGCCGCAAGACCCTCAGCCCGCCCCCAGGGTGCGCAGGGGGCGCGAGCAACGCGATCCCGGCCCGCAGGCCGGAAACCCGTCGCAGGAATCCGGTGAAGCGGCCCGCCCGGCCAGCCTACGCAAGCGACGCACCTCCCCCCATGGCCCACGGCTCTTTGTGCTCGATACCAATGTGCTCCTCCACGATCCCTCGAGCCTCTTTCGCTTCGACGAGCACGATGTGTACTTGCCGATGATTACGCTCGAGGAACTCGATGCGCACAAAAAGGGGATGTCGGAGGTCTCAAGGCACGCACGGCAGATCAGTCGCACGCTCGACCAGTTGATGCGCGCCTCGAGCGCAGACCCCGGGGTTGGGTTGGCACTCGATGCGCTTGGCAACCGCGACGCCACCGGATGCCTCATGATCCAGACCCAGGGCCTGGCGGTATCGCTTCCTGCGGGACTTCCCGAGGGCAAGGCCGACAACCAGATCCTCGGGGTCGTGCAAAGCCTCAAGGCAACGCATGCCGGGCGCGACGTGGTGCTGGTGTCGAAAGACATCAACATGCGGATCAAGGCGCGTGCGCTTGGACTTACCGCAGAGGACTACCTCAACGATCAGGTGCTGGAAGATACCGACCTGCTCTACTCTGGAATGACCGAGCTTCCCACAGACTTCTGGGAAACGCACGGCAAGGCCGTGGAGTCGTGGCAACAGGCCGGACAGACCTTCTACCGCATTGCGGGTCCGCTGCTGGCGGGCTTCAG
Source organism: Betaproteobacteria bacterium (assembly GCA_016868175.1). Taxonomy (GTDB): domain Bacteria; phylum Pseudomonadota; class Gammaproteobacteria; order Burkholderiales; family Burkholderiaceae_E; genus UBA3064. The sequence continues at coordinate 15,184 of VGHO01000014.1, read as the reverse complement.
GGTGAATCAGTACCTGTATCTCGAGGGTTCTCAACCGCTCCACGCTGTGGTGCGGGAAGTGATCGGACGACGCGCGGTGGTGCAGACCCTGCGCGACTACAGCCATCCGAAGTATGCGGTGTGGGGTATCACTGCCCGCAACCGTGAGCAGAACTTCGCGCTCAATCTGCTGATGGACCCGCAGATCGATTTCGTGTCGCTGCTCGGCCAGGCGGGTACCGGCAAGACGCTGCTTGCGCTTGCGGCCGGTCTCGAACAGGTGATCGAGGCGCGGCGCTATGCCGAGATCATCATGACCCGTGCAACGGTTCCGGTGGGCGAGGATATCGGCTACCTGCCGGGCACCGAGGAGGAAAAGATGGCGCCCTGGATGGGTGCGCTCGAGGACAACCTCGAAGTGCTCAATCGCGGCGAGGGCACCGCAAGCCAGTGGGAGCGCTCGAGCACGCAGGACCTGATCCGCAGCCGGGTGAAAGTGAAGGCGATGTCGTTCATGCGTGGCCGCACCTTCGTGAATAAATTCCTTATCGTGGACGAGGCGCAGAACCTCACTCCTCAACAGATGAAGACCCTCATCACCCGCGCAGGGCCCGGCACCAAGGTGATCTGCATGGGCAACATCGCGCAGATCGACACCCCCTACCTCACCGAAGGTTCATCGGGCATCACGTATGTGGTAGACCGCTTCAAGGGCTGGGGCCACGCCGGCCACATTACGCTGCAGCGGGGCGAGCGCTCGCGGCTTGCGGACTTCGCCTCCGAAGCACTCTAGGCCTCACCGCGTTGAAGAAGCCGCCAGGCGCTCCGGCGGTGCTATGCCTTGCAGCGTGAAAGGTGCCGCTCTCGCGCAAGTTCACGGCGATCCCGATCGCCTGGGTCTGAGCGCTGGCCAAACAGGCGCCAGTACGGCTGGCGAGACCGGCGCTGCTCAGGCGTGGATGAAGTTCTCGAATTTGGTGTACTTCCCGATGAAAGTGAGCCGGACCGTGCCGATTGGGCCGTTGCGCTGCTTGCCGATGATGATCTCCGCAGTGCCCTTTTCGGGGGAATCGGGGTTGTAGACCTCATCGCGGTAGATAAAGACGATCACGTCGGCGTCCTGCTCGATCGCACCCGAGTTGTGGCTCACGATGCCACCCGAGACCCATGAGGCAGGCCCGGGTACCGTGAGGTCGAACACTTCCTCCTCGCCCTGCTCCCCAAGGCCCACGAATGCCGACCAGGCTACTTCCCGGGGAGTATCCATTTGCGCAGATTGCGGCTGCAGGGCCTCGGGAACCACGGCGACCTGATCGCCCGCACGAAGCTGGCCGAGTGTGAGCCACCCGCGCTTGCTGTACACCCGGTGACTGAGCGTGGCCGTCAACCTGAAGTCGCCCTCCAGTCGCAGCCGGTACACAGGCCTCTTGCCCCGCGACCATACCCGGTCGCTGTCGGCGGCCACGATGCGATGGTCCTCGGCCATCGCGAGCACCCTGGGACATTGCGATTGCAGTGCACGGATCGGCACGAAACCGCCCCCGGCAAGCGCCACCGGCGTTGAACCCACAACACACTCGCGCAAGTCGGACATCACCGGACGCTTGTTGGGGCGCTGTTCGAGCGAACGGTTGAGCTGCGACAACGCCACCACCGGGCACTTGAGTTCCTTGGCAAGGCCCTTGAGCGAACGGGAAATCTCGCCGATCTCGGTTGCACGGTTCTCACCGACGAGCGATGCGGCCGACATGAGTTGCAGATAGTCCACGATCACCAGACCGAGCTGGCCGCACTGGCGCGCAAGCTTGCGCGCCCGCGAGCGCACTTCGAGGGCGTTCAGGCCAGGACTCTCGTCGATGAAGAGTTGGGCATCCTGCATCTTCTGGATCGCAGTCGTGAGCCTCGGCCAGTCGTCTTCAGCCAGTTGCCCGGTACGCACCCGCTGCTGGTCGAGTCGCCCCGCCGAACAGAGCAGCCGCATCGCCAGTTGCGCCGCCCCCATCTCCATCGAGAAGACAGCCACCGGAAGGCTCTGGCTCACTGCCACATGCTCGGCAACGTTGAGAGCAAAGGCGGTCTTGCCCATCGCAGGCCGGCCCGCAACCACCACCAGATCACCCGCCTGCAGTCCTGAGGTCATCTGATCGAGGTCGGAAAAGCCGGTGGGTACTCCCGTGATCCCCTCCAGATTGCCCTGATCGTAGAGTTCGCTAATGCGATCCACCACAAAACTGAGCAACTCGGGGAGCGACTGGAAGCCGCTTCGGCCCCGGGTACCTTCTTCACCGATCTGAAAGATCCTCGATTCGGCTTCGTCCAGCAGCGTGCGCGTGTCCTTGCCTTGCGGATTGAGCGCATTGTTGGCGATCTCGTCGGCCACCGCGATGAGGCGGCGCAGCACCGAGCGGTCGCGTACGATCTCGGCATAGCGCCGGATGTTTGCCGCGCTCGGCGTGTCCTGCGCAAGCCTGTTGAGGTAGACGAGACCCCCGCTCTCCTCGGCCTTGCCGATCGTGCTCAGTGCTTCGTGCACCGTGACCACGTCGGCGGGGTGCGCCTTGTCGATCAGCGCCGCAATCGCCCCGTAAATCTGTCGGTGGTCGGCGCGGTAGAAGTCCTCCGGGCGAAGGATGTCGAGGATCCGGTCAAAGGCGGTGTTGTCGAGCAGCAAACTTCCGAGCACCGACTGCTCCGCCTCGATCGACTGGGGAGGCAGTCGCAAAAGTCCAACTTCGGGATCGCGAGCCGATTCCATGGGCTGGATGGCGCCGAAGCGCTCGCCGCTCGGTGAGGGGTGGCCGCTTTCGCCTGAGGAGGCGCTCAGGCTGCCTCCGCGAGCACCCCAACGCGGATCGAAACCAGCACATCGCTGTGCAACGCCACCTCCACCTCATGCTCGCCGACCGTCTTGATCGGCCCCGAGGGCAGTCGCACCATGGCCTTTTCCACCGCGTAGCCGAGCTTGCGCAAGCCCTCGGCGATGTTGAGATGGGTGACCGAACCGAAGAGCCTGCCGTCAACCCCTGCCTTCTCGCTCATCTGCAGGGTAAGTCCGAGGAGCCGTTCACCCTCGCGGCGAGCGGCTGCGAGCTTGTCGGCCTGAACCCTTTCAAGGTCGGCACGCCGCGTCTGGAACTCTGCAATCGCCGACGGCGTGGCCCTCCTCGCCTTGCCCTGGGGGATCAGGTAGTTGCGCGCGTAGCCGTCCTTGACCTTCACCACATCACCGAGTTGCCCCAGATTGACCACGCGTTCGAGAAGAATGATCTGCATACCCATGCTCCTTGCGGCGTGTGCGTTCAGTGGTTGTCGGTGTAGGGCAGGAGCGCCAGAAAGCGCGCCCGCTTGATCGCATCGGTGAGTTGGCGCTGGTACCTGGCTTTGGTGCCGGTGAGTCGCGCGGGAATGATCTTTCCGGTCTCGGTGATGAAGTCCTTGAGCAACTCCACATCCTTGTAGTCAATCCACTCGATCTTCTCGGCCGTAAAACGGCAGAACTTGCGCCGCTTGAAGAGCGCCCCCTGCGTTGCGCGCTTGGGCTTACGGTCTTTGGCTGAGCGTCGAAACACTGGCATCGAATTTCCTTTCCCGGCCCTTGCAGGGCAACATTGTCGAAAAATCAGGACCTGAAGCGGCGCGCCGAATCGGATGGCGCAGCCGCGCACGGTGGACTCAGCCTCAGGTGGCACAAACCTGCAGGCGCTGCACATGAAAGCGCAGGGTTTTCGCATGCAGGCGCGTGGGAGCAAGGAAACCCTCGAGGCTGAGCATGCTGCCGAGCGGAAGCCTCAGAGCTTCGTGCGCCAGATCCTCGGTGAACCGCACCGCCATTGTGAAACTCAACTGTCGCGCAACGCCAGCATCGAGCGGCGCACACTCGGTGTGCACTTCGGCATCGAGGATCGCCACGCCGGCGGGCGAGTAGCGCAAGGCCTGCACCATGCTCAACCGCGCCAGCAGCACCAGACGATTGCATACCTGCCCGCACACGCCACCGCCGCTTGCCGGAAACCAGCGCTGCGATCCGTGGGGCGCCGAAGTCTGGCCGGCACTAACCCGAAAGCGCTGCTGCGCGGGCCTGAGCCGGGCCATGGGCGAGCGCAGCACCCTGAGCCGACGCTGCGCCATGCGCCAACGCTGCGCCCTGCGCCGAGGCAGCACCGCCACCCTGTGAAGGAGACCCACCGCCACCGCCCGCCTGCGGGTAACCCCCCGCATCGCCTGCCGGACGGCGCGACTCCTCCCGCTGGATCTGACGCATCATGGGCGAGGCGCCGCCAATGGCCTTTTTCATGCTCACGGTCATGTGACGCAGGACGGCGTCGTTGAAGCGCAGCGCGTTTTCCAGTTCGGCGAGCGTTTGCGGGGTGGCTTCGATGTTGAGGAGCACATAGTGCGCCTTGTTCATCTTGCCGATCGGGTAGGCAAGTTGCCGCCGACCCCAATCCTCGAGCCGGTGAACCCGGCCCTTCTGTGCCTCGATCATGGTCTTGTAGCGCTCAACCATGGCAGAGACCTGTTCGCTCTGATCCGGATGTACGATCAGAACGATTTCATAATGACGCATGAACGATGCTCCTTCGGTGCTCACGACCCTGCTCCTTGCCGGCGAGCGGGCGGTTGGTCTTTGCAGCGTCTGGGCGGGATGCAGCGACCCTGGGCTTCACCGCCCGGGATTCCGGAGCGAGGAGCCGCAAATCGATCCCGCCCCACCGCTTGCGCGCTCAGAACATGCTTGACTGAGGGGAGCCGGACCTGCCAGCGCAGACCTTTCCTCGGTCATCCGGGGGCAAGACCCGGAAGGACTACCCGCTCGCATCGCTGAGGAGTAGCCGGAAAGTCCATGAGTGTAACCCTTTTTGGCAGCCTGCGCCCCGCGAGCCAGGGGCGGGCCGGCTTCACCCCGGCACGACCGGTGTGAGGAGCGCTTGTCCCTCCTTCCAGGCAAGCAGGTTGCGCGCGGCGAGCATGGCCATGCCGAGGCGTGAGCTGCGGGTGGCCGAACCGATGTGCGGCGTGAGCACAACGTTGCTGCAGGCAAGCAACTCCGGGTTGATCGCGGGTTCGCCCTCAAACACATCAAGACCTGCAGCCGCGATCACACCGGTCTGCAGCGCGCGCGCCAGCGCTGCATCGTTCACGATTCCGCCCCGCGCGAGGTTGATCAGGGTTGCGACCGGCTTCATGCGGGCAAGTTCGCTTGCACCAATGCAGTGGTGTACAGCCGCCGAGTAGGGGAGCATCAGCACGACATGGTCGGCCTGCGCAAGCAACTCATCAAGCGGCAGGAGTTGCGCACCGAGGGCTTCGGCCGCAGGCGAAGGCCTGCGGTTGTGGTACACGATCCGCATCGCAAAGCCCTGGGCGCGGCGCGCGATGGCGCTGCCGATTCGCCCCATCCCCACGATCCCGAGGGTGGTGCGGTGCACATCCGCCCCGAGAAACTGCTCCCAGGCCCATCCCTGCCAATGGCCTGCACGTAGCCAGCGCTCCGACTCGGTGACGCGCCGGGCGGTTGCCATCAGCAGGGCCCAGGCCATGTCGGCGGTGGCCTCGTTGAGAACCTCGGGGGTGTTGGTGACCTGGATCCCGCGCGCGCGGCAGGCGCCAAGATCGATGTGGTTGGTGCCCACCGACCCAGTGGCAATGATCTGCAGCCTGGGGGCCGCATCGATCACCGAAGCGTCGATGCGGTCGACCGCCACCGCGTAGAGCGCATCGGTCTGAGCAATGCGTGCCCGCAGTTCATCCGCAGACCACGACCGATCCTCGTCGTTGGTGGTCAGCGCAAACCCGGTTGACAGCGCTTCGATCACCTCGGGGAAGACGCGCCGGGTGATCAGCAGACGCGGTCGCAACGGAGGCATCGCAGTCAACCCACCAGCACGATATGCACCCGGTAGGGGCCGTGCGCACCCATCACCAGCGTCTGCTCGATGTCTGCGGTCCTCGAGGGCCCGGACACCAGATTGATCGCGCGCGGCACTTCGCCCCACTCCAGCCGGAGAAGCGCGAATCCGTCCTCGTAGTGCGCGAGTACCCGGTCGACCGGCACGAGGGCAATGTGGGTTTCGGGCAGCAAGTGCGCTGCCGCCGGCGTGTCGGCCGAGGAAAGCAGCATGAGCGTGCCGGTCTCGGCGATCGCTGCAAAGGCCCCGGTGAGAGCGACCATATCGCTGGCCTGCGGGGCACGGTACTCCACAATGAGTCCGGGGGTGAGCGCCTGCTGGCGCGCGAAATCGAGCCCGGCAAGCGCAGGCCAGGCCACGAGGTGCAGCCCGAGTTCGCGCGCCGCCAGATAGCGCACCACCGCCTCGGGCACCGCTTCGGCCGCAGGCACCCGCTCCACGGTGCTCGACATGCGCTGCGCCTGCATCGTGAAGTGCTCGACCAGATCGCCTGCGATACCTGGAGCCAATCCGCGCGGATGCTGCGCAAGATAGTGGTCGCGTTGATCCACCCGCGCCTGATCGGCGGGCGATCCCTGCGCGGGGTCGGCGTGCCCATGGGCCTGGCGGATTCTTCGCAGTATTGCCGCCCGTGCCTGGGAAGTGTCCGGAATCATGGCCCGCCGGATGCGCCCTCAGACCGCTTCGGCCTGCGCCGGGATTCCGAACACCTGCCGCAGGTAACCAAGGTAGGCTCGGTCGTCGCACATGTTCTTGGCGGGTGTGTCTGAAAGTTTCGCCACAGGCTGCCCGTTGCAACGAACCATCTTGATCACGATCTGAAGCGGGTCGTAGCCAAGATCGTTGGTGAGATTGGTGCCCACGCCAAAGGCCACCTTGCAGCGGTTGTGAAAGCGCTTGTAGAGGCTGATCACGATGGGGACGGTAAGGCCGTCGGAAAACACCAGAGTCTTGCTGCGCGGGTCCACCCGGTGTTTCTCATAGTGTGCGATCAGCCGTTCGCCCCACTGCACAGGATCGCCCGAGTCGTGGCGCGCACCGTCGAAGAGTTTGCAGAAGTAGAGGTCGAAGTCGTTGAGGAAGGCATCGAGCCCGTAGACGTCTGACAGTGCGATCCCGAGATCGCCTCGGTACTCGCGTGCCCACACCTCGAAGGCGAAGGTCTGCGAGTCGCGCAGGCGCGGGCCGAGCGCCTGACAGGCCTGCAGATACTCATGCGCCATCGTTCCGAGGGGCGTCATGCCGTGCTTCATTGCGTAGTACACATTCGAGGTCCCCACCAGGTGGGGTCCGAGCCCGGCCTTGAGATGAAGCAGCACCTCCTCGTGCCAAAGGCGCGAAAAACGCCGGCGGGTGCCGTAATCGGCCAGCGTAAGGTTGCCGAGTGATGCGTCCGAGGTGATCAGCGCGCACTTCTCGACGAGTCTGCGGCGACCCTCCGGATAGTCCGGCACCGGGTGCGAACGACGGAAATGGATCTCGTTCACGATCGCAAGTACCGGGATCTCGAACAGGATGGTGTGCAGCCAGGGGCCGCGCACCGCAATGTCGATCTCGCCTTCGGGAAGCGCAGTGACAGTGATGAGCCGCGGATTGAGCTGAAAGAGCGCGAGGAAGTCAACGAAGTCGCCCTTGATGAAGCGCATGCTGCGCAAGTACTCGAGTTCGCGCTGGCGAAACCGCAAGGTACACAGCGCGTTGATCTCGTCGCGCAGTTCATCCACGAGAGGTCGCAGGTCTACCCCCTGGGTACGGCACTTGAAGCGGTACTCAACTTCCGCACCCGGGAAATGGTGCAGCACCACCTGCATCATGGTGAACTTGTAGAGGTCGGTATCGAGCAGCGACGCGATGATCATCACGCATTCTAGTCGCATCGCTTCCCGCAGCCGCCTCGGGCGGGAGTCGTGTGGGCTAGAATCCCGACTGCGATACGGCTGCCTCCCGCGCGGGTGCCGGCGGCTCAACGAGGGACCTGAAGATGACGCATGTAGTCATGGAATCGTGTATCCGGTGTCGCTACACCGATTGCGTGGATGTGTGCCCGGTGGACTGTTTCCGCGAGGGACCCAACATGCTGGTGATCGATCCTGACGAGTGCATCGACTGCGCAGTCTGCATCCCCGAGTGTCCAGTCGACGCGATCCGCGCCGAAGAGGATGTGCCGCCCGAGCAGGAGCATATGATCAGGCTCAATGTGGAACTGGCGCGCAGCGGCTGGCCGAGCATCACGCGGGCCAAGGGAGCGCTACCGGACGCCGATGCATGGAAGGACCGCAGCGGCAAGCTCGCCGAACTCAAGCGCTGAGGCCTGCACGCGATGGGTATGCTCTACCAATGGCACGAAGTGCAGCGCACCTTCCTGCAGCCCATGTCCGACTGGGCCATGTCGGCCTCGCAGCTCTACGCCAACCCCTACAGCCCGCTGTCGTATCTCCCGGGGGCGCCACGCCTTTCTGCCGGGCTCGAGTTGCTCCACCGGCTTGGCCGCGACTATGAAAAGCCCGCTTTCGGCATCGCATCGATCACCGTCAACGGTCTGGATGTGCCCATCGTTGAACGCGCGGTGGCGCACAAGCCTTTTTGCAAGCTCTTGCACTTCGAGAGGCAACTTCCAGCTCCCCTCGCTCACCGGGCCACGGTACCCTCGGTCCTGCTCGTGGCGCCCTTGTCCGGGCACCATGCCACCTTGTTGCGCGACACGGTGCGCACCCTGCTGCAGGACCATGAGGTTTACATCACCGACTGGATCGACGCCCGGATGGTGCCGCTCTCGCAGGGCAGCTTCCACCTCGACGACTATGTGAACTACTGCATCGACTTTCTGCGCATGCTCGGGCCGCAGGTGCACGCAGTTTCGGTATGCCAACCCACAGTGCCGGTGATGGCAGCAGTGAGCCTGATGTGCGCAATCAACGACAGCGCCCGCCCGCTCAGCATGACGATGATGGGCGGGCCGATCGACACGCGCCACAGCCCCACCGTGGTGAACCAGTATGCGGCCGACCGGCCTTTTGCATGGTTCGAGGACAACCTGATCTATCGGGTACCCGGAAAGTATCCGGGAGCCGGCCGGCGCGTCTACCCGGGTTTTCTGCAGCATGCAGGCTTCATCGCGATGAATCCCGATCGGCATGCCACCTCGCACTGGGACTTCTACCAGAGCCTGATCCGCGGCGACCTGGAAGACGCTGAGCAGCACCGCCGCTTCTACGACGAGTACAACGCGGTGCTCGACATGCCCGCTGAGTATTACCTGGATACGATCCATACGGTCTTTCAGGAGCATCGTCTGCCGCAGGGAATCTGGGATGTGAGGACAGCGGGTGCGACCATGCGGGTAGACCCCGGGATGATCCGCGACGTGGCGCTCCTCACCATCGAGGGAGAACTCGACGACATTTCGGGCCCGGGCCAGACCGAAGCGGCCCATCGCCTCACCCCCGGAATCCCCGAGACCTCCAAACGCCATCATCTGGCACCCGGTGCAGGACACTACGGCATCTTCAGCGGCCGCCGATGGCGCGAGCAGATCTACCCTCGGGTGCGCGACTTCATCGCACAACACCGCGAGCGCATCGCGGCCTGAGCGGAGCCTTTCCTGAGTTCCCGCACGCGTCTTGCCGACCGTCTCGATGCAGTGCTGCCGCAGACGCAATGCACGCGCTGCGGCTTTCCAGCCTGTCGCCCCTACGCCGAAGCGATCGCGCGTGGGGAAGCCGATATCAATCGCTGCCCGCCCGGCGGCAGTGGAGGTATCGAGGCGCTCGCGGCGCTCACCGGGCGACCCGTCATCCCCCTCGATCCGGACTGCGGCGTTGAACAGCCCTTGCACTATGCCCGGATCGTGGCCCACGACTGCATCGGCTGCACCAAGTGCATTCGTGCATGTCCGGTCGATGCGATCGTCGGCGGACCGCAACGCCTGCACGTGGTGCTCCGCGAGCGCTGCACCGGTTGCGAACTCTGCATCCCGCCTTGCCCGGTCGACTGCATCGAACTGCGCCCCTGGCAACCTGAGCGCAGCTGGAGCGCGGAAGATGCGTGGGCCGCTCGCAAGCGCCACGCACTTCGCAACTTGCGCACCCCGCAGCAGCGGGAGGAGATTGGCCGGCAGCCGCTTGAAACGGCGCAAACCAGGCTTGCGGGCAACGTTGGCAAGGATGATCGCGCGCGCGCGATCCTCGAGGCTGCCATCGAGAAGGCGCGCAAGCGCCTGCAGGAAAGCGCGCGGTGAATCGCCTCAGGCGACAGGCAATCTTCGAGCACTGGCAGGCTGCCAACCCGCAACCCACCACCGAACTTCACTGGCACAACCCTTTCGAACTCCTGATTGCGGTGATTCTCTCGGCGCAGGCCACCGACAGGAGCGTGAATCGCGCCACCCGGACACTCTTTGCCGCAGCGCCCAACCCGCAGTCGATGCTGGCGCTCGGTGAAGAAGGCATCGCAGCGCATATCCGCCACATCGGCCTCTACCGCTCCAAGGCAAAGCATGTTGCCAAGACCTGCACAAAGCTGCTCGCCGACCACGGCGGCGAGGTACCCGCCACCCGCGAGGCGCTCGAGGCGCTGCCCGGTGTTGGACGCAAGACCGCCAACGTCGTGCTCAACACCGCGTTCGGCGAGCCGAGCGTTGCCGTCGACACCCATATCTTCCGGGTGGCCAACCGCACCGGACTTGCCCCCGGCAAGACGCCACTCGAAGTGGAGCGTCGGCTGCTCCGGGTGATACCCCGCCCCTACCTCAAATACGCGCATCACTGGATGATCCTGCACGGTCGTTATGTGTGCAAGGCGCGCAAGCCGGATTGTCCTGCCTGCGGGATTCACGCGCTGTGCGACTACCCGCTGAAGACTCCAGCGCCCGAGCCCTCGCTGCACGCATCGTCGCAAACCGATGCTCTTTAACCCGAGTTCGGACGAGGTGCGGCGCTTCTTCTGCGAAGCGTGGGCACGCCACGGTGCGGGCGAGGTGCTCGAGCCGATGCAGCTCCTCGCGGCAACCTGGTGCAGTCGTCACCCTGAATACGCCGCGATCCTTGCCTCGAGCGAGCAGGCGATCGCGAGCAACTTCTCCCCCGAGAGCGGCCGCGAAAATCCCTTCCTGCACCTGTCGATGCATCTGGCGATCGAGGAGCAGATCGCTGCCAACCAGCCGCCGGGTATCCGCGCCGCGTGGGACGCGCTCCTCAAGTGCTCGGGCGATGCCCATCGCGCAGCCCACGAAGCCATGGAGTGCCTCGGACCCGTGCTCTGGGAGGCCCAGCGGGCCCGGCGAATGCCCGACACCCACACCTACCTCGAGTGCCTGAGGCGCCGCGCTGCTTTAAGATGACGGGCTGATGACATAAGGGGCCTTTTTTGCTGTTTGCTCGCCTGATGCCCGGCGCTGGGCAATTCTTCGAATACTTCGACAAGCTCGCCGACCAGTTGGTGGAGGCGCACCGGGTGCTCGTGGAACTGCTCAAGCGCTTCGACGATCTGTCTGCGCGCAAGCGCCTGATCGCCCGCGTGGACGAGATCGAGAAATCTGCCGACAAGACCACGCTTGACACGATCGCCATGGCGCAGAAGACCTTCGTCACGCCGATCGACCGCGACCACATCCACACGCTGGTCAACGGCCTCGACGATGTGGTCGACCTGATTCAGGATGTGGCCGAAGCGCTGGTGCTATACGACCTTCAGGGTGTTCCGCGGGAGGCGGTGCAGTTGGCGGAGTTGGGCATGATGTCGGCCGAGCGCCTGCGCCACGCCGTCAACCTGATGGCCAACTGGAACAATGCACGCTCGATCCTGCAAACCTGCGAGGAGATCGACCGCCTCGAGTCGGACGCCGACCGGGTGATGCGTTCTGCGATGTCGAAGCTCTTCCGCGACGAGGAAGACGTGAAGCAGGTACTCAAGCTCAAGGCCATCTACGAGTTGCTCGAAGAGCTTACCGACAAGTGCAAGGATGCGGCAAAGATCATCGAAGTCGTGGTCCTCGACCACGCGTGAGGATGGCAACGGCGGGGCTCAACCCAGCCAGACGAAGCAACTCTCGTGGATCGAGTTGCCGCCCATCGCAAAAAGGCACCAACCGAACCGGTTGCTGGTCTTTCTTCCGGGCGATGGGGCCTGCGCCGAGTCCTTCTCGCCCGTCGCAATTGCGTGGCAGCTCAAGTTTCCCGGTGCTCTTGGCGTGATCCTCCAGCCGCCATTGCGCGGCAACGCCTGGTGGCCTTCAAACTCCGAAACGCGCTCGGGCGCACGGAACGCAGCTCGAGCGGTGGCGCAGCAGATCAGGAGCCTGCAATCGCTCTGGCATTTGCTGCCGAGTCAGACTGCGGTGATCGCCTTTGCGCAGGGCGCAATGCTTGCGCTGGAGTTGGCACGTGCTCCCAGGTCAGGGGCCGAGGGGGGCCCTGGAGCAGAGACCCGAACCTGCGCGCTGGTGGTGGCCTACGCGGCGCGGCTCGCAGGTCCGATCCTTGTGCACGAAAGCATCTCCTGCACCATACATCTCATCCATGGCGACCTGGATCATCGGGTACCCTACGTCTTCGGTCAGCAGGCTTACAGGAGCCTCAAGGCAGCGGGCGCCGACGTGACATGGGACCTGCTCGCCGATGCTGCGCATACCATTGGTCAGGAGGGCGTGATCGTGGGTACTACGCGAGCGATGCAAAGCATTTTCAGGGGGCGTAGTCGGCAAGCGCCGCCAACGCTGCACTGAGGCCGCCCTTGTTGCCGGGCTTCCAGTGCTCCGCCAGCGCGTCGGGGCGCAAGGACTGAGCCAGGAGGGCCAACCGGCGACAGCAGCGTGTCATACCCGCAGAGTACGCTTTCTGGAAGAAGCATTTCTTCATCCTCTAGACGCAAGGAGTTGAACATGAGTCGAGACGTTGTCGTGATCGCATCCGCCCGCACCGCCGTGGGCACCTTCGGGGGAAGTCTCAAGGACATCCCACCCACCCAGCTTGCAGCCAGGGTGGTACGGGAATCGCTTTCCAGAGCCGGGGTCGACCCTGCCGAGGTAGGTCACCTCGCCTTTGGTCATGTGGTCAACACCGAACCCCGGGACATGTACCTCTCGCGCGTCGCGGCGATCGAGGGCGGTCTCAGCAAGGATACTCCCGCGATGAACGTGAACCGGCTCTGTGGGTCTGGCCTTCAAGCCATCGTGAGTGCAGCCCAGTCGATCCTGCTCGGCGACGCCGATGTCGCGATCGGCGGTGGTGCCGAATGCATGAGCCGTGGTCCCTACCTGCTGCCCGCCGAACGCTGGGGTGCGCGGATGGGCAACGGCGCCACGATCGACATGATGGTGGGTGCACTCACCGACCCCTTTCAGACTGTGCACATGGGTATCACCGCTGAAAACGTGGCAAGGCAGTGGAGCATCTCGCGCGAGGATCAGGACGCGCTGGCCGTGGAGAGCCATCAGCGCGCAGCACGGGCACTCCATGAAGGTCGCTTCAAGGCACAGATCGTGGGCATCGAACTCAAGTCGCGCAAGGGCACCACAGTCTTCGATACCGACGAACACCCGCGCCTCGATGTGAAGCTCGAGGACATGACCAAGCTCAAGCCGGTTTTTCTGAAGGAAAACGGCACGGTCACTGCGGGCAACGCCTCAGGGATCAACGATGGCGCTGCCGCTGTGGTGCTGATGGAGGCCTCTGCCGCTGCCCGGGCTGGCAAGAAGGCCGTCGCGCGCCTTGTGAGCTATGCGCACGCTGGGGTGGAGCCGCACATCATGGGGATCGGACCTGTTCCGGCTTCGCGCAAGGCACTGGCCAGAGCAGGGCTGCGCGCCGACCAGATGGATGTGGTCGAAGCCAACGAGGCCTTCGCTGCGCAGGCACTCGCTGTAAGCCGGGACCTCGAACTCGACCCTGCGAAGGTGAACCCGAACGGCTCGGGTATCTCACTTGGCCATCCGATCGGCGCAACCGGCGCAATCATCACCGTGAAGGCCCTGCACGAACTCGAGCGCATCAACGGTCGCTACGCGCTCGTCACCATGTGTATTGGAGGCGGCCAGGGCATCGCCGCAGTGTTCGAACGCCTGCACTGAGGCGCTGACACACGATTCCTCGCCTTCATTCCGGGGAGGCTTCAGCCCCTGGTCCTGGTGCTGAGGCCTACTCCCTGAATCCTCGTTCCCGCGCGATTGGCCGTGAAGATCGAACGCTTCCGTCTGCAGCGGCCACAAGCAGCAAATCGGGGCGGCGGAGCGCGAAAATCCCAACACTCACCACCCCCGGCCACTGGTTGATCTCGGTTTCGAGGGCGGCAGGATCGTGGATCGACAACCCGGAGGCGTCGAGAATCGGGTGGCCGTCGTCGCTCAGGAAGGCTTCGCGGCACCGCACCTCAGCACCGAGCGCGCGCAGTTTGCGGCTGATCCGCGCCGCTGCCAGCGGCAGCACCTCGATCGGCAGCGGAAAACTGCCGAGCTGCCCAACGCATTTTGTGGTGTCCACCATACAAACAAAGGTGTGCGAAAGGTCAGCGAGAATCTTCTCGCGGGTGAGTGCGCCCCCGCCACCCTTGATCAGACAACCGGTCGGATCCACCTCATCGGCGCCGTCCACATACACGCCAAGTTCGCACACCTGATTCGCATCCACGAGCGCAATGCCGTGGGTGCGCAGACGCTGACTTGTGCGCTCCGAACTCGAGACCGCAGCAGACGGCTTGACCGGCGAGGCGGCGAGCAGGTCAATGAAGGCATCCACAGTTGAGCCGGTACCCACACCGAGGACCTCCCCCGGCCGCACCTGCGCAAGCGCTGCCTCGGCAACCGCGCGCTTCATTGCCTTCACGACATCCGGTGCAGTCACCGCCACTCCCTGTTGCAAGCGAAACCCGCAACAAAACCACATCCCCGCAACAAAACCACATCCCCGCAACAAAACCACATCCCCGCAACAAACCACGTCCTGCGACAACCGCAACCCTACGGCAACCGCAACCCCTGCGACAACCGCAACCCCGCGACAACCGCAATCCCGCGGCAACCAGAGCGCTCAAAACCTGCCGCCCTGCGGCGCGTGTCCGAGTGTACTTGGCCCAGGGTTGTGCGAGAATCCGAGGCCATGCAGGATCAACAACCCGACGAGGCTCGCCCCGCGCAGGGGTCGGCGCGTCCCGCGCAGTTTGCGCCACGGCAGGCCCTGCACAACCGGCAGTTCGTGGCGTGGTTCCGTTCGGTTGCGCCTTATATCCACAACTTCAGGCACCGCAGTTTCGTGGTGGGCTTTCCAGGCCAACTTGTCAAGGCCGGACGCCTCGATGCGCTGATC
>VGHO01000013.1 GCA_016868175.1 Betaproteobacteria bacterium | reverse complement strand
GGCTGCCTGGATCCAGCCAGCCGCTTCGTTCAGCACGAATCGGCCCAGGGATCATGGAGGTTGGTTGAAGCTGCCATCAAACGATGCGCGCCAGGGAAGCGCCGAAACGGCGATCTGCCCGTGCAGCAGGAAGCGTGCCAGGGTGAGGGCCGGTGCGGCCGGGTTGTCGATTGGCCCGGCTGTGGACGCACCTGGCGCGGAGGAGGGCCCGATCTGAACCCGATCGGGGCCTGGACGAGGCCAAACGGAATCCGGGCCGCAGCGCTGGACTGCGGCCTTTGGAAACTACTCCAGGGTTGGCCCGAGGGGTCTAGCCGTCGGACCGGTACGGATCAGGCCTGGGTCAGCCGCCGAACTGGCGCGGTCGGCGCGGGGCACCACCGTCTCCGGGTCCACCGCCTCCTCCGCCACCACCGCCCCAACCACCTTCACGACGCGGCCCCCCGGGCCCGCCGGATCCACGCGGCCCGCCAAAGCCCCCGGGCCCTCGCGGTGGGCGGCTCTGTTCACGGGCCTCGTTGACGACCAGCGCCCGGCCCTCCATCGACGAGCCGTTGATGGCATTGATCGCCGCTTGGGCCTGTGAAGCGTCGCTCATGGTAACGAAGGCAAATCCGCGGGATCGACCGGTTTCGCGGTCGGTGACGATACGCGCCTCGGATACATCCCCGTAAGCGCCAAACATGGCGGTCAGTTGTGCGTCGGTGGCCCGCCAGGGCAGATTACCGACATAAATCTTGGTAGGCATCAGAAAAATCCGGAAGTATTCAAGGAACCCGCTGCATCTCCAGGCTTATCCGCGAGGAACAGACGAGGAAAGACAAGCGCCACATCACATCCCGAAGAAGAATCAGGATGGAGAACCAGGGCAACAGCGCGATAGGAGAAAACACCAGGAAAACGAAACGCAAGCCGCCAGACCGCACTGTGCCACAAGCCCGGCTCCCATGCACCAGAATATTTGCATGCAGGGGTTATTGCCCGTGGGTCGGGCCGCTTCACGGCCGAGTGAACAGGGACTTGCCAAGGCAGGAAATCTGTATAAAAATACAGTATCCACTACCCGCCCCGGCAACTTCCATGCGCGCACTCAGCAAACGTCAGGCCGAAATCCTTGATCTGATCCAAAAGCATATAGAGCATACCGGGTTTCCACCAACCCGCGCCGAAATCGCTGCACAACTCGGCTTCCGGTCGCCCAATGCGGCTGAAGAGCACTTGCGCGCCATGATGCGCAAAGGTGTTCTCGAGATCGTTGCGGGCACCTCGCGGGGTATCCGGCTCACCCGGGCGGAGACCGGGGCGCATCCATACCGTGCCAGCGAACCCGAAGGGTCCTGGCTCAGGCTCCCACTGGTAGGCAGGGTAGCCGCGGGCAGCCCGATGCTTGCGCAGGAACACCTCGAAGGGCACTTCCGTTTCGACGCGCAGATGTTCAGCCAGGTACCCGACTATCTGCTGCGGGTACGCGGCATGAGCATGCGCGACGCAGGAATCCTCGAGGGGGATCTGCTTGCGGTCCAACGCAGTCCGCAGGCACGCAACGGGCAGATCGTTGTGGCTCGCATCGGCGACGAAGTCACTGTGAAGCGCTTCGAGAAAACACAGGAGCGCATCACGCTCTGGCCCGCACATCCCGACTACACGCCCATCGTCGTATCCGGCGAGCAGGAGGGCTTCGCGCTGGAAGGCATTGCGCTGGGATTGATCCGCAAGCAACTGGGTTCGCCGTGAACGCGCAACGCAAGCTTGCCCAGCTACCCGAACAGGTCTGGTGGGCCGACCGATGGCCGCAATCCACACAGCAGCCTTCGATGGCCACCGGATTCGCCGCCCTCGACCGGGAACTGCCTGGTTCCGGCTGGCCCTGCTCGGTCCTCACCGAGCTGCTCGTGCCGCGTCCGGGCATTGGCGAGTTGCGACTGCTCATCCCGCTGATGCGCGAACTGAGTGCGCAGGCAAGGAAGATTCTTCTGCTTGGTCCGCCGATGCCGCCCTATGCACCGGCACTGGCCGCGCACGGCGTGGCGCTCGAGCAGTTGCTCGTCATCGAAGCGCAGCGGCCTGTCGACCGCCTGTGGGCAGTGGAGCAGTCTTTGCACAGCAGCAGCCTGGGATGCCTGATCACCTGGGTCAGCGACCCCGAGGTACGACCCGAGGCGCTGCGCCGGCTTCAGATGGCGGCGCAAAGATCCCCGGGGCCCCTTTTCATGTTCCGCCCGCTCAAGGCGCAGTTTCAGCCTTCGCCTGCAGCGCTTCGCATCATGCTGCTGCCGCAACCGCAGCAGCGGCTTGCGCTGCATGTCCTCAAACGCCGGGGGCCGGTGCTCGGCTGCACCCTTGAGCTCACACTGCCCGAAGCCTTGCAGCGCGTCAGCCTGCGCAGCGTTGCCCCCCACGCGCCGCCCCAGTCCTTGCCCGATCACCGCGATCACCAAAATCACCGCGATCACCGCGATCACCACAATCACTGCGATCAACCGGCAAACCGGGGATCGTTTTCGCATGGCCTCGCAAAGCCCCTGCCCAGTCTGGATCGGCTTGCGCATACCCGACCTGCCGCTGCTTCTGGCTGAGCAATCGCTTGGCCGGTCAGCAGCCGGCTCGCCAGTGGCGATTCAATCAGCAGCCGGCTCGCCTGTGGCTGTTCATGAAGCAGGACGGGCACTTCAGGTCAACGCCAGCGCGCGCCACAAGGGCGTGGTCCCCGGAATCGGACAGGCTGGCGCACTTGGCCACTGCCCCGAGCTGCACTGGGTTGCCCGCATGCCCGAGGCTGAAAACGATTTCCTGCGGCGCAAGCTCTGGTGGCTTTCGCAGTGGACCCCGAAAGTATGCAGGGAGGATTCGCTGCTGCTTGCCGAGGTGAGCGGCAGCCTCAGGCTCTTTGGCGGACTCGAGAGCCTCATCGGGCAAATGACCGAGGGAATGCGTGGTCTCGAAACGCCAGTACACATCGCAGCCGCGTGTACTCCGCGCGCAGCTGCCTGGCTCAGCTGGCACAACCCCCCGCAGATCGCGCTCGATCGCGCGAAACTCGCGCAGGCGCTTGCCGGGATCGACATCGAGTGTCTGCGGCCCTATGCGGACAGCGCTGGCGCCCACCGCAACCTGAGCATGATGCGTGAGGGCCTTGCCGTCCACCGCCTGAAGGAATTGCTGCAGCTACCGCGCCAGGGTCTGCGCCAGCGCCTGGGAGCCGGGATCCTGCGCGCCATCGACCAGGCTCTGGGCCGGATACCCGACCCCCGAAGCTGGGAGCCGATACCCGATCGCATCGAGCTGTCCTGTGAACTTGCCATGTGGAGCGCAGCATCGGAACAACTCCTGCCTGCGGGACGCAAACTGCTCCACGAAGCCTGCGGCTGGCTGCGCGGTCGGCAGCGCGGGGTGGCGCTCATCACAATGCAGGCGATGCACAGACCGGGCACACCCCCCACCCCCATTGCGCTGCGTGCGCAGCGCGCGCATCACTGCGCAGCACGCTACACACTGCTGCTTGCCGAAAAGCTTCAGCAACTGCAGCTTCCCGGCGAGGTCAGCGAGTTGCGGCTGCAGTGCGGCCCGGGGGAAGTGATCGGGAATCCCAGCGCAAACCTCTTTCCGCTTGCCTCGGAGGCCGAAGAGGAATGGGACGATCTGCTCGAGCGTCTGCGCGCACGCCTTGGCCGATCGAGCATCCGCAGACTTTCGCGGCTCGATGACCATCGCCCGGAGTTCGCACACAGACTCCTTCCCCTCGAGGAGCCCCCAGGGAAATGGCCCGCCCATGCCACCGAACCGGGCCTGCCACGACCGATCTGGTTTCTGAGCCGGCCCCTCCGTATCGAGGAACGCCGCAACCGTCCTTTCTGGCACAGCCCGCTGCGCCTGCTGGCAGGGCCCGAGCGGATCGAAACCGGTTGGTGGGACGGTCATGAAGTCGCACGCGATTACTTCATCGCCTGCGACGAGGAGCACACCATGTACTGGATCTACCGGGAACGCAGCAGGGCGCAGGCAACAGCCGCGCAGGGCTGGTTCATCCACGGCTACTTTGGCTGAGTCGGCTACCATCGATCCGATCGCGATCCGCAGCTGCATCGCCAGGAGAATTGAATGACCGCCTCCCACCCTGTGCGTCCCGAAAATGTCGTAACCACCCATGCAGGCACTCCAGGCAACGAGCCCTGTCTCCTTGCCATCGATCAGGGCACCACGAGTTCGCGCACCATCGTCTTCGACACGCGCGGGCGCATCCTGGCGGTGGGGCAGATCGCCTTTGCACAGCACTACCCCCAGCCCGGCTGGGTGGAGCACAACCCGCAAGACATCTGGGAAAGTCAGCAACAGAGCATGCATGCCGCGATCAAGAGCGCAGGCCTGAAGTCGGGTCAGATCCGCGCCATCGGCATCGCAAACCAGCGCGAGACCTTTCTCGTCTGGGAACGCGCGAGCGGCAAGCCGCTCACCCCCGCAATCGTGTGGCAGGACCGGCGAAGCAGCGCCCTGTGCGCCCGCCTGCGGGCGCAGGGCCATGAAAACGAGGTCCAGCGCCGCACCGGCTTGCTGATCGACCCCTACTTCTCGGGGACCAAGCTCGCCTGGCTCCTCGAACAAGATCCTGCGCTGCGCCGCCGTGGCGAGGCTGGTGAGCTGTGCTTTGGAACCATTGACTCATGGCTGGTGTGGAAGCTTTGCGGCACGGGCACCCACCTGATCGACCTCACCAACGCCAGCCGCACCCTGCTGATGGACCTGCGCCGCGGACAGTGGGACGACCATATGCTCGAGCTGCTGCGCATCCCTCCCAGAATGCTCCCCAACATCGTGCCCAGCACGCTCGCTGCCCACGAGCTTCCCATCACTGAACTGGGTGTCCCGCTTACCGGAATTGCCGGCGACCAGCAGGCGGCGCTCTTTGGCCAGGCCGCCAGCCGTGCAGGGATGGCGAAAAACACCTACGGCACCGGATGCTTCATGCTGATGCAGCTTGGCGCGCAGCCGCGTCAGTCGGGCCAACGGCTGCTCACCACCAGCGCATGCTCGGCAAATCCCAAAGCGCCGTCCTACGCACTCGAGGGAAGCGTCTTCGTTGCCGGGGCCGCCGTGCAGTGGCTGCGCGACGAGCTTGGTCTGCTCGAGCACAGCGCACAGAGTGCTGCGCTCGCGGCCTCGGTGCCGGACACGGCCGATTGCTTCCTCGTGCCTGCATTCACCGGCCTGGGCGCACCGCACTGGGATGCACAGGCGCGCGGCGCGCTGATCGGCATCACCCGCGGCACCCGCCGCGCGCATCTGGTGCGGGCCGCGCTCGAGTCGATCGCCTACCAGAGCGCCGAAGTTCTCGCTGCGATGCACGCCGATGCGGCACAACCGCTCACCGAACTGCGCGTCGATGGAGGGGCAAGTGCCAACGACTGGCTCATGCAGTTTCAGGCCGACATGCTCGGGGTACCGGTCAACCGGCCAAGTGTTCTGGAATCCACCGCCCTCGGCGCGGCCCAGCTCGCAGGCCTCGGCTGCGGCCTTTTCAGCTCCACCGACGACTGCGAGTCGATGCGTGAGGTCGACCGGATCTTCGAGCCACAAATGTCGCGCGACGAGGCAGCCCAGCGCATGGCGCGCTGGGTGCAGGCCGTGGAGCGCGCCCGCGGTTGGGCGCCCGACTGAAACACGCAGCCGCCTGCCCGCTATCCACCAACGACCTTCTGCCGCCTGCCCGCTATCCACCAACGACCTTCTGCCGCCTGCCCGCTCAGGCGGGGCCAAAGTCTCCAGGCCTGAGTTGATCGACCGCATCGGTAATGATGGCATCGGTGCCCCAGGCGAGAAGCTGCCGCGCAACCCGCGGATCGTTCACCGTGTAGACGAGTACCCGCAGACCTGCCGCGTGCGCATCGCGCAGCAGCGCAGGACCGGGCACTGCGGCGTTCCAATCCGCCGCCACACAACCGAGCGCCTGGCAGCGCGCAAGCCAGTCGGGTGTGAATCGATCCATGAGCAAGGCGCGCGGCAGCGCGGGTGCAGCCTGCCTTGCAGCATGCAGCGCCGTCTCGGAAAACGACGAAAGCAGGCATGGCACCGTTGCTGCGTGCCACAAACGGGCGCACACCTCTGCGACTTCAGCGCCAGTAAGCGCCTCGGTACCCGGCGACGGCTTGATCTCCACATTGGCCATCAACTGTCTGCCCAGCAGCCAGCGGGCCACCCGCTCGAGCGTGGGAATCGGCTCGCCCGCATACTGCGGGGAGTACCACGATCCGGCGTCGAGGGTTGAAAGAACACTCCAGTCGTGCGCACCCACAAGGCCACTGCCGTTGCTCGTGCGCTCGAGGCCCGCATCGTGCATCAGCACCGCCACGCCGTCGGCCGACAGCTTCACATCGAACTCGAACATGCGCTGACCCAGGCTGTGGCCGTGCATGATGGCAGCCAGGGTGTTTTCGGGCGCAAGACGGCCGGCACCGCGATGCGCAACGATCTTCGGATAAGGCCAAGGCTGCATCCTGCGTACGAGTGTACCTCGCCCGCTCAGCCCCGCTGCGGATCTGGCCCCCTGCCCGCAGTGCTGCAAACCCGGCGCTCACCCGGGCAGCGGATCATATCTGTATACTCATACAGTACTCTCAGTCCCTCCTGCATCCTGCAACCCTTCCACCGCTCCGTGACACTGCACCAGCCCATTGCGCCTCGCGGCCAGGACAGCACCGCTCCGTTTCCGGCCCAAGGCGCCGGACATCAGCTGCCTGCATACGCTGAACTGATGGCACTCAGCAACTACAGCTTTCGGATTGGCGCCTCGCACCCGGAAGAACTCGTTGAACGCGCCTGCGCCATCGGTTATGCAGCGCTTGCGCTTACCGACGAGTGTTCGCTTGCCGGCGTTGTCCGCGCGCACGTCCGCGCCCGCCAGCTTGGTATGCCGCTGATCCTTGGCACCCAGTGCAGGATCGATCCGGCAACGCCGCAGGAAGGGCCCTTGCTTGAAAACTGCGACCGTCTGGTGGTCCTGGCCATGGAGGGACGCGGCTATGCAGCAATCAGCAAGGCGGTCACGCGCGCGCGCGCCCGGGCCGCCAAGGGTTCATACCGCTGGACATCGGAGGAGTGGTCCGGAGGTTTGCCTGGCTGCATGGCGATCTGGGTCCCTGCGCCGCGCGCCGACAGGCTCTATCCTCAGGAGTCTGCGCCCTCATGTCCCGCCAGGCTGCGCGACCTGCACGAAGCGTTTGGCGAACGATTGCGCATTGGCGCAGTCCTGCATGCACGCGGCTGGGATCAGGACTGGACACGAAGGCTGCGGGCCTGGAGCGCAGCAAGCGGGATCCCGATCACCGCCTGTGGTGATGTGCGCTTTCACCGTCGATCACGTCGACCGCTCGGCGATGTCCTGGCCGCGATCAACCAGGGCCTCACCGTGGGGGCTCTCGGCACGCGGATTGCCTCCAATGCCGAGGCTCATCTACGCAGTCGCCTGCTTCTTGCGCAGCGCTATCCGGCCGACTTCCTGCACGAGAGCGTGGCGGTGGCCGAACAATGCGTGTTTTCGCTGGAGAGCCTGCGCTACCAGTATCCGCGCGAAATCGTCCCCGACCATCACACCCCTGGTTCCTACCTGCGGCAACTCTGCGAGGAGGGTATGGCAATCCGCTATCCACACGCGGTGCCCGATGCGGTTCGCAAGCAGGTTGCGCATGAGCTGGCACTGATCGAAGAGCTGCACTACGAGGCCTACTTTCTCACGGTCACCGACATTGTCCATTTCGCCCGCTCGCGCGGCATCCTGTGCCAGGGGCGCGGCTCGGCTGCCAACTCGGCGGTCTGCTACGTGCTCGGCATCACCGAGGTCGACCCGGCGAGGATGTCGGTTCTCTTCGAGCGCTTCATCTCGCGCGAACGTCGCGAGCCTCCCGACATCGACGTCGACTTCGAACACGAGCGCCGCGAAGAGGTGGTGCAGTATCTCTATCGCAAGTATGGACGCGAACGCGCCGCGCTGGCGGCCGCAGTCTCCACCTGGAGACTGCGTTCGGCGCTGCGTGAAGTGGGCAAGGCGCTCGGCTTTCAGCCCGACGACATCGACCGCTGTGTGCGGGCGCACCGCGGCGTCAGCCGCGAGCAGCCGCGCACCGAAGCCTTTTGCGAAGCCGGACTCAACCCGGAGAGCCTGGGGGTTGTGCAGTGGATGGATCTGGCAGCGCAGCTGATCGGCTTTCCGCGCCATCTCTCGCAGCACAGTGGCGGCTTTGTGATTGCCCGTGACAGGCTCGATGCCATGGTCCCGATCGAAAACGCCGCA
This sequence comes from Betaproteobacteria bacterium, assembly GCA_016868175.1. Taxonomy (GTDB): domain Bacteria; phylum Pseudomonadota; class Gammaproteobacteria; order Burkholderiales; family Burkholderiaceae_E; genus UBA3064. The sequence goes on along the minus strand of VGHO01000013.1, from coordinate 16,579 downwards.
ATGCCCGGCCGCTCGGTGATCCAGTGGGACAAGGACGACCTGGAAGCGCTGGGGCTGCTCAAGGTGGACGTCCTGGCGCTCGGAATGCTCAGCGCGATCCGCAGGGCACTCGATCTGATCAGTGCCCGCGACGGGAGGCGCTTCCGTATCCAGGACATACCCGCTGAGGATCCGTTGACTTACACGATGATCAGCGAAGGCGACACCGTGGGCGTCTTCCAGATCGAGTCCCGGGCGCAGATGGCCATGCTGCCCCGCTTGCAGCCGCGCTGCTTCTACGACCTGGTGATCGAAGTGGCGATCGTGCGACCCGGACCGATCCAGGGCGGCATGGTGCACCCCTATCTGCGCAGGCGCCAGGGCCTGGAGCCGGTGGTCTATCCGCGCGAGGAAATCCGCCCGGCCCTCGAGCGCACGCTGGGCGTGCCGATCTTTCAGGAGCAGGTGATGCAGATTGCGATGCTCGCTGCCGGATTCAGCGCGGGCGAGGCCGATCAGTTGCGCCGGGCGATGGCGGCATGGAAACGCCGGGGTGGGCTCGAGCAGTTCGAGGAACGTGTGGTGCAGGGCATGCTTGCACGCGGTTATGAGCGCGAGTTTGCCGACCAGATCTTTCAGCAGATCAAAGGGTTTGGTGAGTATGGATTTCCCGAGAGCCACGCCGCAAGCTTTGCGCTCCTTGTGTATGTGAGTTGCTGGCTCAAGCGTCACGAACCTGCAGTCTTCCTGGCCGCGATGCTCAACAGCCAGCCGCTCGGCTTCTATGCCCCGGCACAACTGATCCGTGATGCGCGCGAGCACGGTGTGGAGGTGCTGCCTGTGAATGTCTGTTCAAGCGACTGGGACTGCCTTCTGGCGGAGGGAACCGAAGGCGCGCAGGCCGTGCGGCTCGGGCTGCGCATGGTACGTGGGCTCAGCGAAACCGCCGGCCGCCGCATCGAGACCTGGCGCAGGCAAACCGCGTCAATGCGCCTGGAAAACCTGGCAAGCGCAGCAGCGCTCGATCAGTCCGACCTCCAGGCACTTGCCGACGCCAACGCGCTGATCGACCTGAGCGGCCACCGCCGTGCAAGCCTCTGGAGCGTAAGCGGTTGGCAGAACCAGCACGGACTCCTCGAAGCCACCCGTGAGACTCCGCTGGATAAGGCCCCCTCAACGCTCGCGGCCCCTGGCGAAGCCCTCTCGATCGCAGCCGATCTGCGCAGCATCGGAGTATCGATGCATCGTCACCCGATGGCGCTGCTGCGCGAAACACTGCAGCGCTACAAGGTCAAGACCGCCATCGAACTACGCGCACTGTCCGACGGCGCGCTTGCCCGCGGAAGCGGACTGGTCACCCATCGTCAACGCCCTGAAACCGCGCGTGGCGTGATCTTCGTTACGCTCGAAGACGAAACCGGGACGGTCCAGGTGGTGATCTTTCCCCAACTGGTTGAGCGCTTCCGGCAGGCAGTGTTCAATGCGCAACTGATGACGGTTTACGGCCGCTGGCAACGCGATGCATCCACCCACGGTCGCGTGACCCACCTGCTGGCGATGCGGGTGGAGGATCACAGCCCCCATTTGCAGGTCTTCGATGCGGAGTGGATCAGCCGTAGCCGGGACTTCCGCTGAGCGCCCGAGAGGCTTGAGAAAACCCGGCCAGAGCGTTGCCGGTTACTACACCGAGTAGTATGCGCGATACCACGCAACGAAGCGTTCCACCCCAACCTGCACCGGGGTTGACGGCCGGTAACCCACCTCGGCGGCAAGCGCGCCGACATCGGCAAAGGTGTCTGGCACATCGCCCGCCTGCAACGGCAGATACTCCCGGATGGCTTTCACCCCGAGCGCCTTCTCGATCGCCTCGATGTAGGCCGCCAGTGGAACCGGCGTACTGTTGCCGATGTTGTAAATGCGAAAGGGGGCTCTGCTGCTTGCCGGGTCGGGGTTGTGGGCGTCCCAGTCGGGATTCGAGGTCGCAATCCGGTCGCTTGCCCGAATCACGCCTTCCACAATGTCGTCCACATAGGTGAAGTCGCGGGTGTGCCGTCCATGGTTGAAGACCTGGATCGGTCGTCCCTCGAGCATGTTGCGGGTGAAGAGAAAGAGCGCCATGTCGGGTCGCCCCCAGGGGCCGTAGACCGTGAAAAAGCGCAGCCCGGTGGTGGGGAGACCAAAAAGATCGCTGTAGCTGTGCGCCATCAGTTCGTTGGCGCGCTTGGTCGCGGCATAGAACTGCAGCGGGTGATCCGCCCCGTTGCGCTCGCTGAAGGGCATACGGGTGTTGGCACCATACACACTGCTGGTGGAGGCATAGCTCAGGTGCGCCACTTGCCCATGCCTGCAGGCCTCGAGTATCCGGGTGAAGGCAACGAGATTGCTTTCCACATACGCCATCGGATTCACGCGCGAGTAACGCACGCCTGCCTGCGCTGCAAGGTGGATCACCCGGTCCGGCCGCAAGGCGAAGGCCTTTCCGACCACTTCGGGATCGGCGAGATTGCCGTGGACCAGAGCAAAGTGCGGGTAGGCCTGGAGCAACGCGAGCCGGGCGTATTTGATCGAAGGATCGTAGTAGTCGTTGATCGAATCAACACCCAGCACCTGCTCGCCACGCTGGAGCAAGGCCCGCGCAACATGAAACCCGATGAATCCTGCGGCACCCGTCACCACGATGTTCATGGCGCAACCCTGACCAGCGGGCGATCACAGGAGCCCGGCCGCGCCCCGCAAAAGCCGGTCCAGCCGCAGGCCTCAACGGCTTTCCAGCCAGAGGCCTGAACGGCTTTGGACTCATCCATCGCCTTCACCGTACACAACGCGAGTCTCATCCGCTGAGGCAACTGCGCGAAAGCTTGCGCCTCATGCATCGCTGTAACCGTTCGGATTGCTTCGCTGCCAACGCCACGCATCCTCGCACATCTGGCGCAGATCGCGACGCGCCTCCCAACCCAGAACCGAGCGAGCCCTGGACGGATCGGCATAGCACACTGCGATATCCCCGGCGCGCCGCGGGCCAATCCGATACGCAAGCTCGCGCCCGCAGACGCTGCCAAAGGCGCCAAGCAGCTGCAAGACGGAATGCCCTCGGCCGGTGCCGAGATTCACGATGTCCGAGACTCCGCCTGCGCGCAGATAGTCGACCGCGCGAACATGGCCTTCAGCCAGGTCCATCACATGCAGGTAGTCACGGACCCCAGTGCCGTCGGGAGTTGGCCAGTCGCTACCAAACACCGTGAGGTGCGCGCGACGCCCAACCGCCACCTGCTGCACGAAGGGCATCAGGTTGTTGGGTATGCCCTGGGGGTCCTCGCCGATCCGCCCCGAAGGATGCGCTCCCACCGGGTTGAAGTAGCGCAGGATCACTGCGCGCCAGGCGGTCTGCGCAGCGCGCTGCGCGAGCACCAACTGCTCGCCAAGGACCTTCGTCCAGGCATACGGGTTGGTGGGACGAAGCGGTGCCGACTCGGGTATCGGCACCCGATCCGGATCCCCGTAGACGGTGGCCGAGGAGCTGTAGACCAGAGGCGCCGGGCTGCCTCCACCCTCGGCTGCAAGCGCCTGCAACAGCGCGACCAGACAGTTGCCGTTGTTCTCGAAGTAGCGCAGCGGCTGCGCAACCGACTCGCCCACTGCCTTGAGCGCGGCGAAATGGATCACCGCAGCGATGCGATAGCGACGCAACAGCGCACAAAGCGTCCGAGCCTCACGGGCGTCGCCATCGTGCCATGCGAAACCGTCAGATCCGAGAAGTTCGTGAAGCCGGCCTACGACACGGCGGTCGGCGTTGCAGAAGTTGTCGAGCAACACCGGGCAGTATCCGGCATCCGCGAGCGCCACTGCGGTGTGCGAACCGATGTAGCCTGCGCCACCCGTGAGGAGCACTGCAGGGGCGGCCAAGGGCGCTCAACCCACCCCAAGGTCGGCCGCAGGCAACTCGATTTCGCGTTCCCTGCCGAGCAGCGTCATCAGCACGCTCACCCGTTCCTCGGCGATCCTGCTCACAAGTCCCTCCAGGCCCTTGAAGGGTCCCGCCATCACGCGCACCCGATCCCCTGCCTTGAACGGCGCGTAGCTTTCGAACTCCGCCTCCCGCAGCGTTGCCTCGATGCCGCGCAGCTCATTGAGCGTGCACTCGCGCACCGTGGCTGCTTCAACCCCGAAGCGCACCAGGCCGAGCACCCCCAGGGTTGAACGTACCGGGGCGATGCTTTGCTGCTCGTGCGCGGGGCGCAGGAAGAGGTAGCGCGGAAACATCGGAATCAGCACAGTCTTCCTGCGCTGCCAGGCGGGCATCTGCGGCAGCCAGATAAGGTAGCCCTGACGATCGAGATTCTCGACGGCGCGCGCCTCCTGCCGGGGCTTGGTATGGCACACATACCAGCGGGGTTCGCTCGGCTGCGGGCACGCAGTGTCGGGAAGGGCAGACGTGCCTGGGTTCATCGGCTCTGGAAGCAAGCGGCGATTTCAGCCGAGCCTGCCCGACTGGTAATCGTGGAGTGCCTGCATCAGTTCCTCGCGGGAATTCATCACGAAGGGCCCCATCTGCGCGATCGTCTCGTTGAGGGGACGCGCTGCGGCAAGCAGGAACCGACCCTCGCCGCTCACACGCACATGGTCACCGTCGTTGCCGAGCACACCGAGCGTGTGCGCCGCAAGCGCTTGTGCGTTTACCCGAAGGCCGTCCTGCAGCGCGAAGACCAGAGCGTTGTGCGAGGCGGGCAACGGCAGCACGAGGTCTGCCTCCGGCGTGAGACGGCCCTCCACAATCACCGGCGAAGTCAGCGGTTGCACCAGCGGGCCTTCCATCCGCGCAGGCACCTCCGCAGAGGCTGCAGGATGGGTGAAGTCCCGGGCCGCCTGCGGCGCACGGGACAAACTGGGCGCCGGGTTGGGGCAGTGTGAAGCAAGACAGTCGCGCGCAACGGAGCCGGCAATAAACCGCAGCCAGCCGCCTGCGCCATCTTCCAAGCGAGGAATGCGGCTTGAAGGGATATCCTGCCAGCGCGGCTCGTCCATCTTGTGGCGGGCAGGAAGATTGATCCAGAGCTGATAGCCCGCGAGGCGGCCGTTGTGTTGCTGCGGCATCTCGGAATGCACGAGCCCCCGCGCTGCGCTCATCCATTGCACATCGCCGGGCTCGAGTAGCCCCTGATTGCCTCGGCTGTCGCGGTGCAGCATCCGGCCTTCGAGCATGATCGTGATCGTCTCGAAGCCGCGATGCGGATGATCGGGAAAGCCCGCCAGGTAGTCGCTGGGCTGGTCGGAGGCAAAGTAGTCGAGCATCAGCCAGGGGTCGAGTCTGCGCTGCAGCGCTGCACCATGCAGCACCCGCAGGAGCTTAACGCCCGCTCCATCCGAGGTTGGCATGCCTGGATGGCACTGCTCGAGGCTGCGTGCACGTTCAGGCACTTGCGGAGTCATCCTGAAAAGCTCCTGATTCTGGTCTCTTCCCACCGGAGAGACACCTCAAACACTGCAGCGACCGTCCGCAGGCCGGACACCGGACAAGCCGGCCAACAGGGCATCCGGACAAGCCAGCACATCGCGCTCGCTCAGCGTTCAGGCACAAAGCCGGGCAAGACCCCGATCGAGATCGTGACGCAGATCTTCGGGAAACTCCAGCCCCACGGCAAGGCGGATCAGGCCCTCGCCAATGCCTGCCGCCTCGCGCGCTTGCGCAGTGAGTCGTCCATGGGTGGTGCTCGCCGGGTGTGTGATGGTGGTTTTCGTGTCGCCCAGATTCCCGGTGATCGAAATCAGCTTCGTCTGATCGATCACCGACCAGGCGCGCGCCCGCTGATCCTCTGGATCGTTCCCACCGACCTCAAAGGAAACGATGGCACCCCCGCTCGCCTGCTGCCGTACGGTCAACTCCCGCTGCGGATGCGACGCGAGTCCCGGGTAGTACACGCGGCGAACCGCCGGGTGCGAATCAAGCCAGAGCGCCAAATCCAGAGCATTGGCACTTTGGGCATGCATGCGCACCCGCAAGGTCTCGAGGCCCTTGAGCAGTACCCAGGCGTTGAAGGCCGAAAGCGTGGGCCCGGTACAGCGCAGAAGCGGCAGCACCATCCCCTCGATGAAGGCGCGTTTGCCAAGAATCGCCCCGCCCAGAATCCGTCCCTGACCGTCGATGTACTTGGTGGCCGAATGAATCACGACATCGGCCCCGTGAAGCAGCGGTTGCTGCAAGGCCGGCGAACAAAAACAGTTGTCCACGACCAGCGTTATGCCGCGCGCGCGCGCAAGGCCGGAAAGCGCCTCGAGGTTGGCAATCTCGTTGAGCGGATTGGACGGCGTCTCGAGATAGAACATGCGGGTCGCTGGCGTGACGGCACTGGCCCATTCACGCTCGTCGGTGAGGTTGACGAAGCTGCAGTGCACCTCGTAGCGCGACAGCATGGTGAAGAGTTGGTGCGTGGCTCCGAAGACGCTGTTGGCGCACACCACGTGATCGCCCGCCTTCAGGAGCGCCATCGCAGTGCTCAGGATCGCCGACATCCCCGAGGCTGTTGCAATGCACGCCTCGGCCCGCTCCAGGCTCGCAAGCCTGCGTTCGAACTGGCGTACGGTGGGGTTTGAAAACCGCGAGTACACATAGCCGGGCGTCTGGTTGCCAAAGCGGGCAGCAGCTTCTGCGGCGTTGCGAAAGACAAAACTCGAGGTGAGGTAGAGCGCCTCTGAATGCTCACCGAAAGCACTTCGATCGTTGCCTGCGCGTACTGCGCGGGTGGCGAAGTGGAGATCCTCGAGCGGATCCGGAGCGAAATAGTCGTCCATGGTCACTGGGCAAAAAGGTCGGCGGTGCGCCGGAGGGCACCGTTCAGAGATGCGCCGAGGAAAACTGCAGATTCATCGTGGCGCGCTCGAATTCACCCATGAATTCGACGGCTTGCGCAGCGTCGCGACGCTCGGATTCGATCCGCCCAAGCATTGCCTCATCCACATCACCGGTAAGGTAGTTTGCGTCGAAGCACGAAGCCTCGAAATCCTCGATGACGGGGTTGAGCGCCGAAACCGCCGCCTTCATGTCACTCAGGCTCTGATAGAGGAGCCCGTCGGCGCCGAGCAGTTCGGCGATCTCACGATCGCTTCGGCCGTGCGCAATCAACTCGGCACGTACCGGCATGTCGATCCCGTAGACATTCGCGTAACGAACCGGCGGCGAGGCCGAGGCAAAGTACACCTTGCGTGCGCCAGCGTCGCGGGCCATCTGGATGATTTCGCGGGAGGTGGTGCCCCGAACGATCGAATCGTCAACAAGCAGCACGCTCTTGCCCCGAAACTCCACGCTCATTGCGTTGAGCTTTTGTCGCACCGACTTCCGCCGTATCGACTGTCCGGGCATGATGAAGGTGCGTCCGACGTAGCGGTTCTTGATGAAGCCTTCACGGTAGGGGATGTTGAGGTACGCAGCCATCTCCATGGCCGATGGACGCGAAGTATCCGGGATGGGCATCACCACGTCGATGTCGCCATGGTGCATCTCGGCCTTCACCCGGCGTGCCAGCAACGCGCCCATCTGCAGGCGCGCATCATAGACCGAGACCCCGTCGATCACCGAGTCGGGCCGGGCAAAATACACATACTCGAAGATGCACGGCCTGAGCCCCTTCGGCGGGATGCAGATGCGGCTATGCAACTGCGCATCCCGGTCGATGAACACCGCCTCCCCGGGACGCAAATCGCGCACAAGGTCGAAACCGAGCCCCTCCACGGCCACCGACTCCGAGGCAATCAGCCACTGGGTGCCGCTTTCGGAGATGTGCCGGCCGATGCACAAGGGCCGGATGCCGTGGGGATCACGGAATGCGAGCAAGCCGGCATCTGCAATCTGCATCACCACCGCGTAGGCGCCGCGTGCACGCTCTCCAAGGATCGTGACCGCGCGAAAGATCTGGTCAGGACTCAACTCGGCCCGACCGGCGGGCCGCGGTGCAGGGCGCAGGCCCAGCGGTGTGCGTGATGCGGGCGTTGCACTGCTTGCGTCCGTTGCATTGCTTGCATCCGTTGCGCTGCTTGCGTCCGTTGCGCCGGTTGTGGGCGTCGCGGGCGTTGCGGACGGTGGATGCATGACAGGCGTTGCATCGGGCCGGTGTTCGGTGCCTGCCTTCACGAACCCACCCGGGGTGCGACCCGCGCCGAGTTCCTGCAGCGCATGCGCAAAGACATTGAGGAGCACCTCGGAATCGGAATCGGTGTTCACATGCCGGCGATCGAGCGCGTACATCTCGCGCTGCAGCTCAAGTGAATTCGTGAGGTTGCCGTTGTGTGCAAGCGTGATGCCGTAGGGCGCATTCACATAAAAGGGCTGAGCCTCCTCGGGATTCATCGCCGAGCCTGCAGTGGGGTAGCGCACATGCCCCAGACCGAAGCGACCGGGCAGTGAGCGCATGTTTCGGGTCCGGAACACATCACGCACCAGACCGTTGGCCTTGTACATGTGGAACCGGCCGCGGTCCTCGGTGGCGATGCCGGCAGCGTCCTGCCCGCGGTGTTGGAGCAGGAGAAGCCCGTCGTAGATGAGTTGGTTGGCTGGCCCGTGGCCAGCGATACCGATCACGCCACACATCGCTCAGCCACCTGTCCTTTGCGGGATCGAAAACTCCTGATCCCAATACGGCTCGGCACGCTCGATCAACCACCCGAGAAGCGGTCGACTCAGCGAACGCTCAAAACTCGGGTGCCCGGTCAGTCCGAAACGCTCGGCTGCGAGTGCACACACCGCGAGCACCAGCAGCGCGCGGACCACGCCCAAGGCCAACCCCGCCACCCTGTCGACCGGACCAAGCCCTGCCCAGCGCACTGCGGAGGCCACCAACGACCCCACGATCCGCGTGAGCAGCAGCAAGACAAAGAAAGCCACCACCAGTTGCGCAAGCCGAGGGCTGAGCCAAGGAATCCACTCCGACATCAGCAGCGCAAGCCTCGAGCAGAACAGGAAGGCCACAAACCACGAGGCGAGTGCGAAGGCAGTGCGGACGAGACCACTGTAGAGCCCGGCGGCGGTGGAGGACGCCAGCACGACGATCACCGACCAGTCCCATACCGACAGCGCGCTCCATTCAGGCATCCGGACCCGCCAGGGTGGTTTCCACTTGCGCCTGGCGCAGTTTCGACTGAATGCGCAAGGCCTCGGCCCGACTGGAGAACGGCCCCACACGCACCCGGATCCGGTCTCCACGAGGGGTGCTGATCCGTTCGGTGTAGACCTTCACGCCGAGCTTGCGCAGGCGGGCGACCTGCGCGTCCGCGTTATCGGCCTGCGAATAGGCACCGGCCTGCAGGATGTATTGATCGGTATAACGCTCAGCCCGGACATCCGGCTTGGAGTCTGACTTCAGGCCCGACTTCGCGTCGGTTTTTATCTCTATTTTTGTATCTGTTCGAGCGTCGCTTTTTGTATCTATTTTAGTATCGAATTTGGCGTCGACTTTGGCATCGACTTTGGCGTCAGCTTTGGCATCGACTTTGGAATCGGCTTTGGCATCGGCTTTGGAATCGGCTTTGGCATCGGCTTTGGCATCGGCTTTCGCAGATGCGTGGTGGTCGGCCACTGCGGTCGCCTTTGTGGCGCTGCCGGGACCTGAGGCTTGCGTGGCGCCTTCCAGCTCGCCGCCTGGCCTGCGCTGCGCTTCTTCAGCGCCCACACCGGAAGATCCTCCGTGGGACGCGACCGGGGTACGGTTCTCTCCGCCCCCTCCAGCGGCAGCCGGCATTGCGTCTTCGAGGGCGGCATCGCGCGAGGGCATCGTGATCCTGAGTTCGGGGCGAGGCATCCGCGGCTCGCCGTGGAAGAACACCGGCATGAGAATCGCCACCCCAAGCGCGAGCACGATCGCGCCGATCAGGCGTTGTCGAGCCCTTGTGCGATAGCCGGAGGCAACGCCGGGCGGCAGATCCTCTTCATCAGCAACCGGCTTGTCCACCGTGTTCATGTGCGGCCAAGGCTTTGCAAGGCGTCGGATACGGTTAGAAATGAACCGAAGACGAGAATCCTATCATCGTCTTGTGCGAGTTCCCGGGCACGTTCAAGCGCCAATGCAGGCCGTTCGAAACAATCGATCACCTTTGCATCGGCGGCCGCCTCGGTGAGTTTGCCGGCAAAGGCCTGCGCATCGAGGCCCCGGGGACCGGGAAGGCTGCACGGCAACCAGAACTGGATCCGCGAGGCAATACGCTGCACCGCGCTGTGAACGTCCTTGTCGGCAAGCATCCCCACCACTGCGTAGGTCTCCGGGAAGAAGCCCATCTGGTCGAGATTGGCCGCCAAATGGGCGACTGCGTGCGGATTGTGTGCAACATCCAGAACGGTCACCGGCCGACCCGGCAGCACCTGGAAGCGGCCCGCGAGTTCAACCAGGGCAAGCCCCTGGCGAATCGCGTGCGCCGGTACCGGCAAGCGCACACGCATCGCGTCGAGCGCTGCAAGTACCCCGCTTGCGTTGAGCAACTGGTTGGCACCACGCAGTGCCGGATAGGCAAGCCCGGCACGACGCTTGCCGCGGACGGCGCAGGACCACTGCTGACGATCGCCTGCATAGTTGAAGTCGCGCCCGAAGCGATAAAGGTCGGCCCCGACAGTGTTGGCGTAGTCGATCAATGTGGCCGGTGGCGCCGGATCCGAACAGACCGCGGGCCGTCCACTGCGGAAGATATGCGCTTTCTCCCACGCGATCTTTTCGCGGGTATCGCCCAGCCATTGCGCATGATCGATGTCGATCGAGGTAACGATGGCGCAATCGGCATCGAGCAGGTTGACCGCATCAAGACGCCCGCCCATGCCCACTTCGGCCACCAGCACATCCGGCTCACGCTGCATGAAGGCATGCAGGATCGCGAGGGTGGTGAACTCGAAATAGCTGAGCTCCACCCCTTTGCGCACAGCCTCCACAGCGCCAAAGGCATCGACCAGTTCCGCATCCGAAAGAGCCTGCTGCCCGAAGCGGGCACGTTCGTTGAAACGCACGAGGTGCGGCGAGGTGTAGAGCGCAACACGGTAGCCTGCGTGGCTGAGGATCGACTCGAGCATCGCGCAGGTTGAGCCCTTGCCGTTGGTGCCGCCCACCACAAAAACCGGGCAGGAAAAACGCAGCTCGAGCCGCGCGGCAACCTCCGCAACCCGCTCGAGGCCCAGCACCATGCCGCCGCGATGGACGGCCTCGAGGCGTGCAAGCCAGGCACCCAGCGTGTCCAACGGGTCAGGGCTGGGCGGGCAAAGGCAACACCACGGCGTCGCTGCTCTGACGCATCAGCAGCGCGATCAGCCGGGCCACTTCCTCGCGCAATTGGCGGCGGTCGACAATCATGTCGACCGCGCCCTTGTCGAGCAGAAACTCGGCACGCTGGAATCCCTCGGGAAGTTTCTCGCGTACCGTCTGCTCGATCACCCGCGGTCCGGCGAAACCAATCAGCGCCTTCGGCTCGGCGATCACCACGTCGCCCAGAAAGCAAAAGCTCGCCGACACACCGCCCATCGTCGGGTCTGTAAGCACCGAAAGGTAAGGGAGCCGGCGTGCGGCAAGTTCCGTGAGCGCTGCGGTTGTACGCGCCATCTGCATGAGCGACAGGAGCCCTTCCTGCATGCGCGCGCCCCCAGAGGCCGCCACCGAAACAAAGGCGGTGCGCTGCTCGATGGCTGCGCGCACCCCGCGGACAAAACGCTCGCCCACCGCCGCACCCATCGACCCGCCCATGAATTCGAATTCGAAGGCCGCAACCACTGCCGGTATGCTGCAGATCGATCCCCCCATCACAACGATGGCGTCGGTCTCACCCGTCTGATCGATGGCCTCCTGCAGCCGTTCGCTGTATTTGCGGGAGTCCTTGAACTTGAGCGCATCCACCGCCAGGACTTCCTGACCGATCTCGAAGCGTCCCTCGGCATCCATCAGGCTGCCGATCCGCTCGCGCGCCGACAAACGCAAGTGGTGCGAGCACTTCGGGCAGACGTTGCTGCTCGCCTGAAGGTCTGCGGAGTAGAGCACCGCATCGCATCCCGGGCACTTCACCCACAGTCCCTCGGGGATCTTCCTGGCGCTTGCCGGGGCGCGCTGGATCCTTGGCGGCAGCAGCTTGTCGAGCCAGCTCATGCGGGCGAAGCTCCCGGCTTGCCCAGCGCATCGAGGCCCGCGCGGATCGAGGCGATCAGGCCTGCGGCTGCGTGAAGCTCCTGCCCCTCGTTGGCGTGCTCGAGTTCCTCGACCAAACGGGTTCCGATCACAACCGCGTCGGCAACCCGGGCAACGGCGCAGGCGCTTTGCGCATCGCGAATGCCAAAACCCACCCCGATGGGAAGCTCCGTGTGACGCCGGATGATTGGCATGCGCTGCGCCACCTGCTCGATGTCGAGGTGCCCCGCCCCGGTGGTACCGCGCAGGCTCACGTAGTACACATAGCCTCGCGCCTGCGCGCAGATGGCGCCAATCCTCGCCTCGGTGGTGGTTGGTGCAAGAAGAAAGATCGGGTCGAGTCCCTGCGCGATCAGCTCCGACGCAAACTCGCCAGCCTCCTCGGGCGGATAGTCCACGACGAGTACCCCGTCAACGCCCGCCTGCCCAGCGGCTTGCGCAAAGGCGCTGCGACCAAAACGCTCGATCGGGTTGGCATAACCCATGAGCACCACTGGCGTGCGCGCATCGTTGCGCCGGAACCCGGCCACCATGCCGAGGCACTCGGCAAGGCCCACGCCCCTGAGGATCGCCCGCCCGGTGGCACGCTGGATCGCCGGTCCGTCGGCCATCGGATCGGAGAACGGAACACCGAGCTCGATCACGTCCGCACCGGCGGCCACCAACGCATGCATGAGCGGCACGCTCAACGCAGCACTCGGGTCGCCTGCGGCAATGTAGGGGATGAGCCCCTTGCGGGAGCGTGCCTTCAGGCTGGCGAAGCAGGCGTCGATACGCGAGGTGTGCGCTGCATGCGACTTTGCGGCCGCCGCGGCAAAGGCCACGGCCGTCGGGACCTCGCAGGCCGTCATCTGCGCTGCGCCTTCGCAGCTTCGCGGCAACCGGGGCGGCAGTAGAACGCCAGCCCGCTTGCCTCCGAGACGATATGCAGGTCCTTGTCGCCACGCCCGCTGAGATTCACCAGAATGATCCGGTCACGCGGGAGCGACGGCGCCAGCCTTGCCGCGTAGGCGAGCGCATGCGCCGACTCGAGAGCCGGGATGATTCCCTCGATGCGGCAACAATCGTGAAAGGCCTGCAGCGCCTCGGCGTCGGTGGCGCCGACATATTGGGCTCGGCCGCTGTCCTTGAGCCAGGCGTGTTCAGGGCCCACCCCGGGGTAATCGAGGCCCGCCGACAGCGAGTGCGTCGCGAGGATCTGGCCGCGCTCATCCTGCAGGAGATAGGTCCGGTTGCCATGCAGCACGCCCGGCACGCCGCACTGCAGGCTCGCTGCGTGGCGCCGGGTCTGCAGGCCCTCACCGGCGGCCTCCACCCCAATCAGCTGCACGCCCTCCTCGGCAATGTAGTCGTAGAAGATCCCCATGGCGTTGGAGCCGCCGCCCACACACGCAACCACATGGTCGGGTTGTCGGCCGGCGAGTTGCGGCATCTGCACCTTGCACTCCCGCCCGACCACCGCGTTGAAATCGCGCACCATCATCGGGTAGGGGTGGGGCCCCGCCACCGTACCGATGATGTAGAAGGTGTCGTCGACGTGCGTCACCCAGTCGCGCATGGCCTCATTGAGTGCGTCCTTCAGCGTGCGCGACCCGCTCTCCACAGGTACCACCTCGGCACCGAGGAGCTTCATGCGGTAGACGTTGGCCGCCTGACGCCCCACGTCGTCTGCACCCATGTAGACCACGCAACGCATTCCGAAGCGGGCGGCCACGGTGGCGGTGGCAACGCCGTGCTGGCCGGCCCCGGTTTCGGCAATCACCCTCGGCTTGCCCATGCGTCGCGCCAGGAGCGCCTGCCCGATGGTGTTGTTGACCTTGTGTGCTCCGGTGTGGTTGAGGTCTTCGCGCTTGAGGTAGATCCGCGCGCCGCCGAGCTTCTCGCTCCAGTGACGCGCGTAGTACACAGGGCTCGGGCGCCCCACGAAGTGGCGCAGTTCCGACTCGAATTCGGCGATGAATTCCGGATCGCTGCGGTAGTGCGCATACGCCTCACGCAACTCCTCAAGCGCATGCATCAGCGTCTCGGACACGAAGACGCCGCCGTAGGGTCCGTAGTGGCCACGGGCATCGGGCAGATCGTAGGGCTTCATCGCAATCCGGATCGGGCAAGGTCGAATGAAACCGTCATCCTCGGGGGCGCATTGCATCGGCCGCGCGTACTGCCGCAACGAAAGCCTGCATTTTGCCTGCATCCTTCTTGCGGGGTTCATTGGCCTGAATCCCGGTGGACACATCAACAGCCCAGGGGGCCACCTGAAGCACCGCATGCGCCACATGCTCCGGATCGAGTCCGCCGCTCAGGATGAGCCGCTTCGGTCGCGCGTGTGCCGCAGGCAAGAGGCTCCAGTCGAACCTTTGCCCGGTACCCCCGTAGAGCGAAGGCTTCGATGGGGAGCGCGGTGCATCAAAGTGATCCACGAGGAAGGCTTCGCACCCGGCGTAGTCGCGCATGGCACGGGGAAGCGTTTCGGCGTCTTGGATGCGCAGCGCACGCCACCAGGCCAGCGCGGCCCGTGCGCTTCCTTCAGCGCGAACGGCCGGCCGGGCTGATCCGGCTGGCCCGGCTCGCTCGGCGGGCTTGGCCTGCTCGGCTTGCTCGGCGCGCTCGGCCTGGTCGGCTGGCCCGGCTCGCTCGGCGGGCTTGGCAGCCACGCCCAGCAGGCAATGCAGCGGGGATTCGTCGCCATGAAACTGCACCACATCGAGCCCGATCCGCCGATGTGCCGCCTGCACTTGCTGCGGATACGCGTTCACGAAAAGTCCAACGGCCGCAACATGCGAGGCCAGTTGCCTGCGCAAGGCCGCCGCCTGCACAAGGTCGAGAGCCCGGGGACTTCTTGCGTAGAGTACGAGGCCCACATAGTCCACGGCGAGCGCATTGGCCACCGCCACATCCTCTGAGCGTACCATTCCGCAGAACTTGATCAGCGTACGACAGCCATCGTCCTGGAGCGGCGCTTGCCGCCTGCCGCGATCCTGATCCACGCCGGAGCTTCGCTCGCGATCCACGGTGTCAAGCCAACGGAGGCGTGAGCCCCGGAAGCAACTCCTGCAAGGGGCTCAGGCCGGAGCACGCCGCCCAACTCGCGGGCCGATCCTGCTGTGGATAGAGCGCGCCAGCGAAGTAGAGCCCCTCGGCCGCAAAGGTGGCCGGACTTGAACTCCGATCGCGCGAGACCAGCCAGGCGCGCATCTGCGCAGGTGGATGCAAGCCTGCGCCGATCGCCACCAGGGCTCCGACGATGTTGCGCACCATGTGATGCAGGAAGGCATTGGCCCTGACCTGCACCACGATCAGCGCATCGAGCGCGAGGAGGTCGAGTTGATCGATCCGCCGGCAGGGCGAGCGCGCCTGGCATTGCGCGGACCGGAACGCCGAAAAGTCGTGTGACCCGATCAGCATGCCGCCCGCCTCGCGCATGCTGCGGGCATCGAGCCTGCGATGCGTCCACGCGGCGCGGCCGCGCCAGAGGGGGTGCTCCACCGGGGATTGGTGGATGAGGTAGTAGTAGCCGCGCGCCACCGCACTGAAGCGCGCGTGGAAGGCGGGGTCAACCTCCACAGCCTCACGCACCACGATCGCCCCGGCCCCCTTGTTGCCCTGCGCCAGGCAGGCGTTCACACCCCGTACCCAGGCCTGGAGCGGTCGCTGCGCATAAGTGTCGAAGTGCGTGATCTGCCCGAGCGCATGGACCCCTGCGTCGGTCCGGCCCGCGCACACCACATCGACCGGGTGTTGCGCAATGGCCGCAACCGCCGCCTGCACCCGATCCTGGATACCGCAGCCGTTGACCTGCGTCTGCCATCCGGCGTGACCGGTGCCGTCGTAGGCGATGCGCAGTGCGATTCGCCTCATCCTCTGCCGGGCGGAGACTCGGAGTCGATCCGCGGGCCGATCGCGGTGCCCGCACCGTGCGAGGAACCCGTTCCCTCATTCGATCCATAGCCTTGCGAGGATGCGGGCGCGGTGGATCCAAGACCCTTGACAAAATCGAGTCTGGGCAAGGGATAGCGACCGGCAATCGCCTTCTCGAGTTGGGAGGGGCGCTCGCGTTCGGAGGGACGCTCGCGTTCGGAGGGGCGCTCGCGTTCGGGGGGGCGCTCGCGCTCGGGAGGGCGCGCGCGTTCCGATTGACGCTCGAGTTCAGCATCGCGCCCGGCTGCGCGATTGATCGTATCGCGTGCTGCCCGCAGCTCGGAAGGCCACTGCAGGTCCGGCACCAAGGGGCCTGCGCTTGCCGAGCGTCGCATCTGCCAGAGAAGCACAAACCCGGTCCCGAGCGCAAGCAGGAGCAACACCGCAAGGACCATCCCTTCGGTGGACTGCAGGATCGCAGGGCGCTCGCGACGGGCACCCTGCGCGGCTGAATCGCCGCTCCGCTCACTCGCGGTCTGGGGAGAGGCGGGCGCTGGATTGCCACGACTGCCACTCAGGGGGTTGGTTGCCACAGAGACGGGATC
>VGHO01000012.1 GCA_016868175.1 Betaproteobacteria bacterium | reverse complement strand
GAGGTGCGGGCGAGGTGCGGGTGAGGTGTGGGAGGGCCATGTTTGCACGCCCCTCGGCGCACCACAAGCCCATGCCAGGCCGCGGAAAACGTTTCGCTTATAATCAGGGGCTTTATCAAATCCGCCAGCACTCCAGCAGACCCGCTGAATCCCTGCCTCTTCCACGCTCCGATGTTAACCCGACTCAACGGTGCGTCGAAGGTTGATCAGGCGTCGGCGGAACCTGCTTGAACCGTCGGGTGCGCAAGCTCTTGTGGGCGTTGCGTTACGGCTGGCCTAAGTCTCAACCCTGACCGCGGAGTTCGACCTCATGACCATTTCCATGCGGCAAATGCTTGAAGCCGGAGTGCACTTCGGCCACCAGACGCGATTCTGGAATCCAACGATGGCCCCGTTCATCTTTGGTCATCGCAACAAGATCCATATCATCAACCTCGAGAAGACGCTTGCGATGTTCAACGACGCTGCGCGTTTTGTGAGGAAGCTCTCGGCCAATCGCGGAACCGTGCTCTTCGTTGGCACAAAGAGGTCTTCGCGCGACGTGATCGCCGAGGAGGCGCACCGGAGCGGTATGCCATTCGTGGATCAGCGCTGGCTCGGCGGAATGCTCACCAACTTCAAGACGGTGAAGGGTTCGGTGAAGCGACTCAAGGACATGGAGGCCGTGGTCCTCGACGGGGGCGTCGAGCGCATGCCCAAGAAGGAAGGGCTCCTCTTTCAGCGCGAGTACGACAAGCTGGGCAAGAGCCTCGGGGGTATCAAGGACATGGTGGGCATGCCCGATGCAGTGTTTGTGATCGATGTTGGCTACCACAAGATCGCGGTGACCGAAGCCAACAAACTCGGGATTCCGATCGTGGGTGTGGTCGACACCAACCATTCTCCCGACGGGATCGACTATGTGATCCCAGGCAACGACGACGCCGCGCGCGCGGTGCGTCTCTACGCCCGCGGAATCGCGGACGCCATCCTGGAGGGGCGTGCCGCGGCGCTCGCCGAAGTGGTCAAGCACGCCGACGATGAAGAGGAGTTCGTTGAGGTCGACGAGACCGAAGAGGCGGTCTGATCATGGCGGAAATCACAGCGGCGCTGGTGAAGGCGCTGCGCGAAAAGACCGACGCGCCGATGATGGAATGCAAGAAGGCGCTCACCGAGGCGCAGGGCGATCCCGGCAAGGCCGAGGAGATCCTCAGGGTACGCCTCGGAAACAAGGCAAGCAAGGCCGCAGAACGCGTCACCGCCGAGGGTGTTGTGGCGCTTCATGTGCACCACGACGGCAAGACAGGTGCGATCGTGGAACTCAACTCGGAAACCGACTTTGTTGCGAAGAACGAGGACTTTGTGGCTTTTTCGCTCGAACTTGCGCGTCTGATCGCGGAGCATGATCCGCCGGATCCCGATGCGCTGGGCCGCTGCCTCACGCACGAGGGACGGTCGGTGGAGGCGGTCCGCACCGCGCTCGTGGGAAAGATCGGTGAAAACATGAGCATCCGGCGCTTCACACGGGTCCGTGCCGAGGGGAGGCTCTCGAGCTATGTGCACGGCGGCAGCCGCATCGGAGTGCTTGTCGATGTGGCCGGTGGCCACGATACCCTTGGCCGCGATCTGGCCATGCATATTGCGGCGAGCAAACCAAAGGCGCTCGACCGGAGTGGCGTGCCGCAGGCACTCATCGACACCGAGCGCCGGGTGGCCACCGAAAAGGCCGCCGAATCGGGCAAGCCTGCCGAAATCGCAGCCCGGATGATCGAGGGCAGCGTACAGAAATTCCTCAAGGAAGTCACGCTGCTGGGTCAGGTTTTCGTGAAGGACGACAAGATCATGATCGAGCAGTTGCTGCGCCAGCAGCACGCGCGTGTGGCCGGGTTCGTGCTCTACATGGTGGGCGAGGGTATCGAGAGGAAAACGGTCGACTTCGCTGCCGAGGTGGCGGCGCAGGCCGCTGCGGCGCAGGGGCAGAGCACCGGGGGCCAGGCTTGAGTGTGGCCGGCACCCGGCAACTGAAGTACCGGCGGGTACTTCTCAAACTCTCGGGAGAGGCGTTGATGGGCGATGATTCCTTTGGAATCAACCGCCCAACCATCGAGAGGATCGCTCGCGACATCCGCGCGGTCCACGCCCTCGGCGTTGAACTCGCGGTGGTGATCGGGGGGGGCAACATCTTTCGCGGCGTGGCGGGAGGCGCAGCTGGCATCGACCGCGCCACCGCCGACTACATGGGCATGCTCGCCACGGTCATGAATGCGCTTGCTCTGCAGGACGCGCTGCGCCAGGTTGAGGTGCCCGCGCGCACGCAGTCGGCGCTCAAGATCGAGCAGGTGGTCGAACCCTACATCCGACCCAAGGCTTTGCGCTACCTCGAGGAGTCGAAGGTGATGATCTTCGCGGCGGGCACCGGAAACCCTTTCTTCACCACCGACACTGCGGCAGCCCTGCGCGGCGCCGAGATGGGGGTGGAGGTGGTGCTCAAGGCAACCAAAGTCGACGGGGTCTACGATGCCGATCCTGCGGTGAACCCGGATGCCCGGCGCTATGCGACCTTGAGTTTCGATCGCGCAATCCGCGACAACCTGCGGGTGATGGATGCCACTGCCTTCGCGTTGTGCCGCGATCAGAAGCTCCCCGTGGTTGTATTCTCCATCTTTCAGGAGGGTTCGCTACGCAGGGTGCTCCTGGGCGAACCTGAAGGAACCCTGGTGCACTTATGAGCGTAGCCGAGATCAAGACGCAGGCGGAGCACAGGATGCTGCGCGCCATCGAATCGCTTCGTCAGGCCCTCACCCGTATCCGCTCGGGACGCGCCCACGGTGGGCTGCTCGAACATGTTCAGGTCGAGTACTACGGAAGTATGGTGCCAATCACGCAGGTGGCAACGGTAAGTGTGATCGACGCCCGCACGCTCGGGGTGAACGTGTGGGAACGCAAGATGGCGCAGGCGGTCGACCGTGCGATCCGGGAGGCCGACCTCGGACTCAACCCGGTGATGACGGGGGAGGCACTGCGCGTGCCCATGCCTCCGCTCTCCGAGGAGCGGCGCCGCGAACTCGTGAAGGTGGTGAAGGGAGAGGCCGAGCAGGCCAAGGTGGCGGTGCGTAACCTCCGTCGAGACGCCAACGATCAACTCAGGAAGTTGCAGCGCGACAAACTGATCTCCGAGGACGAGGAGCGCAGGGCGCAGGACGACACCCAGAAGATGACTGACCGCTGCATCGCTGAAGTCGAGAAGGTGGTTGCAGCCAAGGAACAGGAATTGATGTCGATCTGAGACTCGGGCCACCTGATTGTTTTGCAACCCTCGTTGCGTCCCAGACCGGCTCGTTATCGATCTCCTGAAAGGACGCAGGCTTGCACAGTTCCACCCAGATCATTCCGGAAACCGGTGCCGTGCCGCAGCATGTGGCGGTGATCATGGACGGGAACGGCCGCTGGGCCAGGGCACGCAGTCTGCCGCGCATGGCGGGGCACAGGCGCGGTGTCGAGTCGGTACGCGCGCTGGTGAGGGCATGCTGGAAGCGCAGGGTCGGGTATCTCACGCTCTTTGCCTTCAGTTCGGAGAACTGGAGGCGGCCGGCCGAAGAGGTCTCGTGGTTGATGGGACTCTTCGTCTCGCTGCTGGAGCGCGAGGCCAACAGCCTGCACAGGAATCAGGTCCGGCTCCGGGTGATCGGCGATTGCACTGCCTTCGAACCGAGGCTGCAGGCGCTGATTCACTCGGTTCAGGACCAGACTGCGGCAAATGCCGGACTCACGCTCACCATCGCGGCCAACTACGGCGGACGTTGGGACCTGCTGCAGGCGCTCAAGGCAATGCTCATCGCCAAGCCGTCTCTCGCGCACAACCCCGAGCGCATCGGCGAGGCCGACCTCTCGGCGTTTCTCGCGATGGCCCACACTCCGGAGCCGGATCTCTTCATCCGCACCGGCGGAGAGCAGCGCATCAGCAACTTTATGCTCTGGCATCTCGCCTACACCGAGCTTTACTTCACCGAAACCCTTTGGCCCGATTTCGACGAGACCGCCTTCGAGCTTGCGCTGCAAAGCTACCAGCAGCGCGAGCGACGCTTTGGTCGTACCAGCGAGCAGTTGAAGGCGAGTTCCTGATGCTCCTTCGCCGGGTCATCACTGCCCTGGCCCTGCTTGCCTTGATGCTTCCCGCACTCCTCGCAGAACGGGCCGTGGTCTGGCCTGCAGTCAGCTTCGTGTTCGTGCTGCTTGCCGCCTGGGAGTGGGTGCGCATGCTCAAGCCCGCAAGAGCCAACCTTGCGGCGCTGTCGGCGCTGGCCTTCTTCGGTCTGGGGGTGATCCTGGCCGTCGGTCGCGAACCTGGCCACGTTTCCGTAGGCCAAGCGCTCTGGTCGGCACTTGTTCTGGCCGGATGCGCCCTCGGCTGCCTTTTCTGGGGCCTGGTTGCACCGTGGCAGCTGCGCACGCTGCGCAACAATTTCGTCCCCGCGTGGAGTGCGGTACTGGTGCTTGCATCCGCCTGGCTGGCGGTCCTGCAACTGCGGCTCCTCGGCCTGTGGGAGCTGCTTTCCGGGCTTGCCCTGGTGTGGGTGGCAGACGTTGCCGCCTATTTCGTGGGGCGACGCTTCGGACGCAACAAACTCGCACCCCGGATCAGCCCGGGAAAGACCCGCGAAGGGGCGTTCGGGGCGGGCTTTGCGGTAGTGGCCCTGAGTCTGGCGGTGTATGGATTCGCTCCGCCGCACTGGCCTACGGTGCTCCCGGTGCGTTGGCTCGCGGAGCTTTCGGCGACAATCCCCGCGGGTCTGGCCTGGCTCACCTGGATCGCAATGCTGCTGATGCTGGTGGGCCTGAGCATTCTCGGAGACCTCTACGAGTCGATGATCAAGCGCGAGGCAGGCGTGAAGGACAGCTCAGGGCTGCTTCCCGGGCATGGCGGTGTGCTCGATCGCATCGATGCGCTCCTGCCAGTGCTGCCGGCGCTTGTGCTGGTTGACGCCTGGTTCGGGTGGTTGGGGATTTCGCGGTGAGCGCCGACCGAGCGCTTCAGGTCTGTCTTCTTGGCGGAACCGGCTCGATAGGCGACAGCACCCTCGATGTCATCGCCAGGCACCCGGAGCGCTTCTGCCTTCGCGCGATCTCGGGTTACCGCAATCTTGAAAAGCTCGCAGCCATCTGCGCGCGCTTCAAGCCGGCGCGGGTGGCGGTTGCGCATCCCGAGGATGTCGCAGTGCTTGCGAACGATCTCAAAACAAGGGCGGGGCCGCCGATGCCGGAGATCCTGAGCGGCGCTGTTGCGCTCGAACAACTCGCCGCAGAGCCCTCGGTCGATCTGGTGATGGCGGCGATCGTGGGCGGGGCAGGTCTGTCCTCATGTCTTGCCGCAGCGCGTGAGGGGAAGGTGATCGCGCTGGCCAACAAGGAGGCGCTGGTCATGAGTGGAGCCCTGATGATCAACGCCTGCCAGGAGCACGGGGCACAGTTGCTGCCGGTCGACAGTGAACACAATGCGGTCTTGCAGTGCCTGCCCGCCAGGGCCCTCGCGGTCCGGAGCCCGGGCTGCGGCCGTATTGGCAACGATCCGGCGCTTGGCATCCGCTGCGTCACCCTCACCGCATCCGGCGGGCCTTTCCGCACGTGGAGCCGTGAGGCCATGCGCAGCGCGAGCATCGAGCAAGCGGTTGCTCATCCACGCTGGAAGATGGGTCGCAAGATTTCGGTAGACTCGGCCACGCTGATGAACAAGGGGCTTGAGTTGATCGAGGCACACTGGCTGTTTGGCCTGCATCCGGAGCAGTTGCGCGTGCTGGTGCATCCCCAGAGCATCGTCCACGCGCTGGTGCAATACGACGACGGATCGGTGCTCGCCGAACTCGGGCACCCCGACATGCGCTCGCCGATCGCCCACGCGCTTGCCTGGGCATGCGAACCGGCCACGCGGCTGCACACCCCGGTCGCTTCGCTCGACCTGGCGGTTCTGGGACGGCTCGACTTCGAGGCTCCCGACGAGATCCGCTTTCCTGCACTTCGGCTTGCGCGCCAGGCCATGGAAGCCGGCGGCAATGCCGCCTGTGTGCTCAACGCCGCAAACGAGGTGGCGGTCGATGCCTTCCTGCATCAGCGCTGTGGCTTCCTTCAGATCGAAGCCTGCGTGGAGGAGGTGCTCCAGCAGCACGCGGATCCGGCCCCGCCCCGTGAACTTGCAGCGGTGCTCGAGAGCGACCGCCGCAGCCGCGAAGCAGCCGCGAGTTTCCTGCGCCGTGGCAGGGCGCTGCACTGATGGGGTGCCTGCGCGGCCCCATGGAGACCCGCCGGTGAGTGTTGCGCTCTTCCTGCTGGCGATCACGGTCCTGATCTTCGTCCACGAACTCGGTCACTTCCTCGCGGCCCGCTCGGTGGGCGTACGGGTACTTTGTTTTTCGATCGGTTTCGGCCCTGCGCTTGCGCGTTTTCAGTACGGGCATACCGAGTTTCGTCTTGCGGTGATTCCGCTCGGTGGCTATGTGAAGATGCTCGGTGACAGCCCGGGCGGCGGCACCGACGCTGGATTGGCAGCGGAATCCTTCGCTGCCCAGACGCCGCTGCGGCGTGCCTGGATTGCGTTTGCCGGGCCGCTGGCCAACCTGCTGCTCGCCTGGGTGCTGTTTGCAGCCCTGGTGTGGGGGGTGCCCGAGGAACCTTCAACCCGCCTCGAGCAACCGGCGGCCGGGACACTTGCGGCAACACTGGGGATCGAACGCGGAGACCGTGTCATGGCCGTCGACGATGCGTCGGTGGACCACTGGCGTGCCCTGGAGGGCGCGCTCCGCGGCGTGAAGGACGACGACTTCGAATTGGTGCTGGAGAGGGCGGGCGCCTTGCGTATCGATGCGCAGAGCCTCAACGCGCAGCGCTTGTCAACCGAGCCCGAGGGCGCCCCCACCGTGCTCACTGCCGCCTCACTGGGGTTTCGACCGATGGCGAAGGCCTTGCAGATCGGACAGGTGATGCCACAGAGCGCCGCCGAGGAAGCAGGGTTGCAAGCGGGCGACCGGATCCTCTCGGTGGATGGGCGTGCAGTGAGCCACTCGCAGGCGCTGATCGCCCTGATTCAGCAATCCCCTGGCAAGGAGCTGCACTTCAGGCTGGAGCGGGGAGGTCAGGACCTCGAACTCGTGGTGCGGCCCAGACTGGTTCCGATCGAAGGCGGCTCCGGCACTTCTGCGGAGGGCGCTGGATCCACGCGTTCGGGGGCGTCATCCGGGTCACGGGGTCGTATTGGCGCAACGCTCGTCCCGGAATACGACATGGTTGCGGTGGAGCGCGATCTTCTGTCGGTGGTGGCAGCCGCCAGCGCCCAGACGTGGCACGTTACCGCGCTCACCACCACAAGCTTGTGGAAGATCCTCTGGGGCGAGATGTCGTGGCGCAACCTGGGTGGACCGGTGGCCATCGCCGATCAGGCCAACCAGAGCGCACAACGCGGGGGCAGCGCCTTTCTGGGATTTCTGGCAGTGTTGAGCATCGGGCTCTTTGTGCTCAACATGCTCCCGCTCCCGATTCTCGACGGGGGCCATTTGCTATATTGCGCGCTCGAAGCGGCGCGTGGCAAGGCGCTCCCGGAGTCGCTGCGCATGCGGCTGCAGCAGTTCGGACTCGCCGCCGTACTTGCGCTCACTCTGGTGGCTCTTTTCAATGACCTTTCCCGCTATCTCTAGCCGCCAGTTCCCACGCAAGTCCCCTCGCCGCCGCTGGCCCCCGATGATCACGTGGATCCTGTTCCGCCGCTTTCTGCGCCTTGGCGGCAGGCCCCCTTGCCGCCGCTGGTCCCTGATCGTGCTCATCCTCGCGAGTCTGCTTTCCTTCGGCGCCGTCCGGGCTTTCGAAGTGTTTCGCGTGGGCGATATCCGCATCGAGGGCGTGCAGCGGACCGACCCCGGTACGGTCTTCAACTATCTGCCGGTTCGGATCGGCGATGAGATTTCTCCCGAACTCGCGAGCGCCGCCATTCGTGCGCTCTTTGCAACCGGTTTTTACCGGGATGTGCGCCTTGAGCGTGACGGCGAAGTCCTTGTGGTCTACATCGAGGAGCGTCCAGCCATCGGCGCTGTCAACTTCGACGGCATCAAGGAATTCGACAAGGAAGTGATCCGCAAGGCGCTTGCCGACACTGGCCTGGCCGAGGGGCGTATCTTCGATCGCAGCGTGCTCGACCGCGCCGAGCAGGAGATCAAGCGACAGTATCTGTCGCGGGGAAAGTATGCGGTACGGCTCGTTGCCACCGTCACGCCGCTCGAGCGCAATCGGGTTTCGGTGAATCTCAATGTGACCGAGGGTGAAAACGCGCGCATCGAGCAGATTGCCTTCGTGGGTAATGCGGCGTTCAGCGAGCGTGTGCTCCTCGATCAGATCAAGTTGCAGCGACCGGGGTGGCTCACCTGGTTCACCAAGAATGATCAGTACTCACGTGAGAAATTGCAGGCCGACCTCGAAGCGCTTCGCTCGTTCTACACCGAGCGTGGCTACCTCGAGTTTCAGGTTGACTCCACACAGGTGTCGATCACGCCTGACCGTGAGGATGTGTACATCACGGTGGCGATCAAGGAAGGCGATCAGTTCCGGGTTGCGCGGACCGACTTTGGCGGCAACCTCCTCGGTCGCGAAGACCGCTTCCGGGCAGCGCTGCGCTTTCGTCCAGGGGAAATCTTCAACGGTCGGATCCTGAGCGAGAGCATGAAGCGGATCTCGGACGAACTCGCAAGCCTCGGCTACGCCTTTGCTAATGTGAATCCGGTGCCGGAACTCGACCGAGACCGCAAGGAGGTCTCGTTCACCATCCTTGTTGATCCGGGTCGACGCGTTTATGTGCGGCGCATCAACGTGTCGGGCAACGCGCGCACGAAGGACGAAGTGGTGCGTCGCGAGATGCGCCAGTTCGAGGGTTCGTGGTACGACGCCGATCGCATCAGGCTGTCGCGGGAGCGGGTGCAGCGCACCGGGTTCTTCAAGCAGGTACAGATCGACACGGTGCCAGTGGCCGATTCGCCAGACCAGGTGGATCTTGCGGTTGTGGTGGAGGAGTTGCCCACGGGCAATGTGAACGTTGGAGCAGGATTTTCCTCCACGGAACGTATTGTATTTTCAGCGGGTATCAACGAATCGAATTTATTCGGTACCGGGCAGTCGCTAGCGCTTTCGGTCAACACCAGCCGGCTGAACCAGACGATCGCGATTTCCTGGTCCAACCCCTACTGGACGCGCGACGGGGTTGGCCGATCGGTGGACCTCTTCAGCCGTCGCTTCGACGCAGCCTTCCTCGGGCTCGGCGACTACAGCCTGCGCAATACCGGCGCAGGAGTGCGCTTTTTTCTGCCCTACACCGAACTCACCCGTCTGGGAGCCGGCCTCGCTTTCGAACAGACCAAGCTCGACCTTGGTGCCAATCCACCCAGGCGCTTTGCCGACTATGTGGCGCAGTTCGGCGCCGAACCGCGTGCGGTGGTCAACACGCTGACCTGGTCGCGTGACAGTCGCGACAGCGCTTTCCAGCCGCGCCAGGGCGCGTTCATGGTGGCCACGCTCGATACCGCGCTTCCAGGCCTCGACCTCCGTTATTTTCGGCTCACGCACATCCAGAACTGGTACTTCCCCATTACCCGGCAACTCACGCTCGGGCTCACCGCCGACCTTGGCTATGGGCAGGCCTATGGTGGACAGGTCTACCCGATCTTCAAGAACTTCTACGCCGGGGGTATTGGCAGCGTACGCGGATACTTTCCCTCGTCGCTGGGTGCACGCGACACCGATGGTGTGGCCATCGGCGGCCGTGCCAAGACCGTGTTCAACGCCGAACTTGGTTTCCCGATCCCCGGAACCAAGGATCTGGGGTTGAGGGCCTTCGCTTTCACCGACGCCGGCAATGTCTTCCCGACCGGGCGCATCGATCCCGCCAACCTGCGCTACTCGGCAGGACTCGGCGTGGCCTGGCTGTCGCCCTTCGGTCCGCTGAAGCTGAGTTTCGGCGTGCCGATCAGCCCCGAGCCCAGCGACCGTACCCAGCGCATCCAGTTTCAGGTGGGTACCGGGCTGTGAATCGTTCTCACCACGAGTTGTGCGATCATCCCGGCAAATTCCCTTGAGCCTTTTCGGGGGTGCAGGGGCTTGAAGTCGTGTCAGCAAATGGGATTTCTCTCCATGTTTCGGTTCTCATCCAGGGCTTCGGAAGGTTTGCGGCAAAGGCTTTGGCCGCTTGCCGTGATGGTTGCAGCAGCCGCATCGCCGCTCCAGGCGCAGGATTCACCGCGTATCGCGGTGGTGCACACCGAAAGAATCCTTCGCGAGGCTGCGCCGGCAAAGGCTGCCCAGCAGAAGCTCGAGCAGGAGTTTGGCAAGCGCGACAAGGAGCTGCAGGAGCTCGGAACACGCCTGAAGACGGCTGGTGAGCGGCTCGAGCGCGACGCAACCGTGCTTTCCGAGTCCGAGCGCACCCGTCGGCAGCGCGAGGTGGCCGAGCTCGACAAGGAGTTTCAGCGTCGCCAGAGGGAATTTCGTGAAGACCTCAACCAGCGGCGCAACGAGGAACTTTCCCAGGTGGTTGAGCGGGTCAACCGTGTCATCCGCCAACTCGCCGAGCAGGAGAAATACGACCTCGTTCTCCAGGAGGCGGTGTATTTCAGCCCGCGGATCGATTTGACCGACAAGGTCCTCAAGGCGCTTTCCACCGCGAAATAGCAAGAGCCCTCCGTGGCGCGCCGCGCTGCGGTGCGCCAGGGCGGTACAGCCTTTCAGGCTCTTTCCTGTTCTGGCAGCAAGCGTGTCCGAAGCCCCTCCACCAGCGAGCCCTCCTGCCTTGGCTGTCGCCGTGTCTCCCGAGACCAGCCGATCGTTGGCGTTTGGCCATCTCCATGCACTGATTGGCGGGGACTGTGCTCTCGCGCCCGATTTCCGCTTCCTGGGTCTGCGCAGCCTCGAATCGGCAACGCCCACCGATCTGAGCTTTCTCAGTTCCGCGCATTACCGCGCGCAAGCGAGGGCCACGAAGGCTGCCGCAGTGCTGGTGCGCCTGCAGCATCGCGCCCTGCTCAGTCCGCACACGGTGGCCTGGATCGTAGACGACCCCTACCTCGCCTACGCCAGAGCCTCCGCTCTCTGGGTCACACCCCGTGAGCCCTGGTGGGACAGTACCCTGCGACGCGGCAATCCCGACGAGGTAGGCATCCGGCACGCAGAGCCGGTCTGCGATGGCGCGGTGGCGCACAGGGAGGTGGTTCTCGGGCCGGGTGTGGTTCTCGGGCAGGGTGTGGAGCTC
Source organism: Betaproteobacteria bacterium (assembly GCA_016868175.1). Taxonomy (GTDB): domain Bacteria; phylum Pseudomonadota; class Gammaproteobacteria; order Burkholderiales; family Burkholderiaceae_E; genus UBA3064. The sequence continues at coordinate 13,821 of VGHO01000012.1, read as the reverse complement.
GGAGAAGGGGTGTCTCTCGGGCAGGGCGTGGAGCTCGGAGAAGGCGTGTCTCTCGGGCAGGGTGTGGTTCTCGGGCAGGGTGTGGTTCTCGGGCAGGGCGTGGAGCTCGGAGAAGGAGTGGTTCTCGGGCAGGGTGTGGTTCTCGGGCGGGGTGTGGTTCTCGGGCCGGGCGTGAATCTCGGGCCGGGCTGCTCGGTCGGCGAACGCGCGTGCGTGGGTTCGGGAAGCCGGATCGGACCGGGCGCACGGATCGGTACCGACGTAATCCTTGGGTGCGAGGTGGAATTGCGTGCCGGGGTTGTGGTTGAGCATGCCTGCCGGGTCGGTGACCGGGTACGGATTCATGCAAACACGGTACTGGGGGCCGACGGGTTTGGCTTTGCCCGCTCCGGGGAGGGCCGCTGGATCAAGATCGCGCAACTTGGCGCTGTTGTCGTGGGCGACGACGTGGAGATCGGCGCGCTTTGCAGCATCGACCGTGGGGCGCTCGACGACACCCGCATCGGTCGCGGATCCAAGCTCGACAACCAGATCCAGGTGGGGCACAACGTGTGCATCGGGGAGGACTGTGCGATTGCCGGTTGCGTGGGGATCGCCGGAAGCACGGTGCTCGGAAACAGGGTGCTGGTGGGCGGGGGCGCAGGTATCCTTGGACACCTGCGGATCGCTGATGATGTGGTGATTGCGGCAATGAGTCTGATCAGTCGCTCGATCGCTGAGCCCGGCTTGCACGGCTCGAGCTACCCGCAAATGCGCAATGCCGACTGGGAGCGTTCGGCCGCAGTTGTGAGACAGCTTCCGGCGTTGCGCCGGCGCTTGATCCGCGTGGAGGCCACAGTGTCCCGGGTCTGCAGCGGCGTTGAAGCCGCTGCGGGGGCCGGAGAGAATCCAGGGGAAAACCTAATTGAGTGAGCCGACGTCGATCGCCCAGGCTTCCGCGCTTGACATTCGAAGCATCATGGACCATCTGCCGCATCGCTATCCGATGTTGCTCGTGGACCGTGTACTTGAAGTGGTACCGGGAGAGCGTATCGTTGCGCTGAAGAATGTGAGCATCAACGAGCCCTACTTCGCTGGCCACTTCCCGCACATTCCGGTGATGCCCGGCGTGCTGATGATCGAGGCGCTTGCTCAGGCCGCAGGAATTCTCGCTTTTCGCACGCTCGGGCAGGCAATCGACCCGCACTCGGTCTTCTATTTTGTGGGGATCGACGCTGCGCGGTTCAAGCGTCCGGTCGGGCCTGGGGACCAGTTGCGGCTTGAAGTGCGGATCAGGCGTGTCCGAAGCGGAATCTGGCAGTACGACGCCTGGGCGACGGTGGATGAACACCGCGTGGTGGAGGCGCAACTGATGTGCACCATGCGCCGGATCGACCGCAGCGCAGCCCAAACATCGTGATCGCAGCGCGTTGGCGCGACGCCGGCAAGCCGGGCCACTTGCCGCAGCAGCACGATTTCGAGCGCTTCAAGCGCATCTGAGCCGTGGCGCGGGTCCACCCGAGCGCTGTGGTTGATCCCGGAGCGGTGCTGCATCCGGGGGTTCGTATCGGACCTTTCTGTCAGGTAGGTGCCGGGGTCGAACTCGGCGAGGGTTGCGACTTGCTGTCGCACGTGGTGCTGGAAGGACCCACAACGCTCGGTCCCGACAACGTGATCCATCCCTTTGCATCCATTGGCGGACCACCGCAGGACAAGAAGTATCGCGGGGAAGTTACACGGCTCGTGATCGGCCAGGGTAACCGCTTTCGCGAAGGCGTCACGATCAACCGTGGCACGGTGCAGGATGAGGGCCTCACCGCCGTGGGAAACGACAACTGGGTGATGGCGTATGTGCACATCGCGCACGATTGCCGGATCGGCAACCACTGTGTACTCGCCAACAGCGTGAACCTCGCAGGTCATGTGCAGGTGGGCGACTGGGCCGTACTTGGCGGCTACACCGGTGTGCACCAGTATTGCAGGATCGGGGCGCATGTGATGGCCGGGATCGCCAGCGTCGTGGTGAAGGATGTACCGCCCTTTCTGATGATCTCCGGAAACGCGGCAAAGGCCTTCGGCCTGAATCTCGAAGGCCTCAGACGCCGAGGCTTCGACAAACATCGCCTTCAGTCGTTGCAGCGCGCCTACCGTACCTTGTATCGCGAGGGTCACACGCTCGAGGAGGCGCGAGAGCGCCTCTCGGCGCAGCTGCGCGAGCTCGAGGAGGCACTCGACGCTGATTGCGTCGCCGACCTGAGCGCCACGCTCGCCTTCATCGCGCAGTCCGGCCGGGGCATCGTGAGGCCATGAGCGATGCCGCGCCACAGGGGTCACGGAGGATCGGCGGTGACTTCCGCGTGGCCTGGGTAGCCGGCGAGGTGTCTGGAGACCTGATCGCGGCAGGGTCAGTGGATCGGCTCGGAGCCGAATCGAATGTTGTGCAAAGGGGCGTTGGCGGGCCTGCCATGCGCGCTGCGGGATTGCGTTGCGATGCGGGGATCGACCAGCTCTCGGTGCGCGGCTATGTGGAAGTGCTCCGGCATCTGCCAAGACTGCTCAGGCTCCGGGCGCGTCTGGCTGAGCTCTACACCCGTTGGCCCGCCGATTGTTTCGTGGGGGTTGACGCTCCCGACTTCAACCTGGCGCTTGAACGACGGATACGTGCAAGGGGAATCCCAACGGTGCATATGGTGGGACCCTCGATCTGGGCTTGGCGGGCAAAACGCAAGCACACGATTGCCTCGAGCGCCGATCATCTCCTGCTCGTCTTTCCCTTTGAACCCCCCCTTTATGCAGACACTGGGATCCAGGCGCATTTTGTGGGGCATCCGATGGCCGATCAGATCGAATTTGATCCGGATCCGGAAGCGGCGCGCCGCGCGCTGGGCATTACAGGCGCCAACGCATTCGGCATGCATGGAGATCATCGCGTGTTCGTCGATTCGCGCGCGGACCACGGTCGGGGTGCGCAGGGGCGTTGGATCTGCCTTCTTCCGGGGTCGCGGCCCGACGAGATTCTTCAGCACGGGCCGCTGATGATCGATGTTGCGCAGCAGATTGCGCGCAAGCATCCGCACAGCACTTTCCTCATTCCGGCAGCCTCCCCGTTGCTGCACCGCATGCTGGCGCAACAGGTGGTGGCCGGAGTACGTGAGGCGGCCGATCGTATCTTTCTGGTATCGGGCAACGCGCGCGCCTGTATCGCGGCGAGCGACCAGGTGCTTGCAGCAAGCGGTACCGCGTGCCTGGAAGCCGCATTGCTGGGGCGTCCAATGGTGGTGATCTATCGCATGCCGGCAGCCAGCTATGCCTGGATGAGGCGCCAGCAGTTGCAGCCCTGGGTTGGACTGCCGAATATTCTCGCGGGACGCTTCCTGGTGCCGGAGTTGATCCAGGGGGCAGCAAGGACCGGTCCGGTCGTTGAGGCACTCGAAGGGCAATGGAGGGATCAGGATCAGCGGCATCGACTCAAGGATGCATTCCTCCAGATGCATCGCGCCCTGCGGCAAGACTGCGCGCGGCAGACCGCGACAGTGATTCGCCGTATCCTCGGCGGTGATTCGGTGCGTACGCGGTGGTGACGCGACGTGTACCCGGGGGTGACGCGACGTGTACCCGGCGGTGATTCGGTGCGTACCCGGCGGTGATTCGCCAGATGCTCGGTGTCTGATCTGAGCCTGACCTCGAACGCCGCTGGCAGCCGCTTCGCGGGGGTGGACGAGGCGGGACGCGGACCTCTTGCCGGTCCGGTCGTGGCCGCAGCAGTGGTTCTCAACCCGGCATCGCCCATCGACGGCCTGCGCGATTCGAAGAAGTTGTCAGCACGTCAGCGTGATGCGCGATCCCTGGAGATTCGCACCCGGGCTCTCGCATGGGCGATTGGCGAGGCAAGCGCCGAGGAGATCGATCGGATGAACATCCTTGCTGCGAGCATGCTTGCAATGCGCCGGGCAGTGCGGCAACTCGCAATAGCGTTTTCCGAGGTCCAGGTGGATGGGCCACATAACCCAGGGGGTTTTATCGCTCCGCACTCTGAATCGGTCTCGAAATCGCCCCATCATCGCGTGATGCCGCTCAAGGGCGGGTTTCAGCCCGGGTTCGAAGCCGAGGTCGAACCTGAAGCAGGTGCGAAAGCCCAAGCCGAGGCTGCGGCCGACCGCGCGCTCTGGGCCACGTTGTCGGTGCGTTGCATCGTGCGCGGAGACCAGCAAGTGGCGGAGATTGCCGCAGCGTCGATTCTGGCCAAGACCTATCGCGACCGCTGGATGACCGAGGCGGCGCTGCGCTTTCCCGGCTATGGTTTCGAACAACATAAGGGCTATCCCACGCTGGAGCATCGCAGCGTGCTCAGTCGGCTTGGGCTCTCGCCGATTCACCGGCGCACCTTCGCATGGAAGTGATCCGCTCCCGCCACAACCCGTTGCTGCGGCGTCTGCGTCAACTCGCCGACGACCCGGCAGCGCGACGGGTTGCGCAGCGCTGCGTGATCCAGGGCGAGCGCCTGATCAGGGACTGGGTTGCCAACGGCGGCGCGATCGAGTGCCTTGTCGAGTTGGAGGGCGCTGCGCCTGATGTGCGGGCCGAGGCTGCTTCGCAGGGGCAAGCCTCCGCCGGCCCTGTCGAGCCCGCTGCAGCGGTCGCCCGGGTCAGGGTCGGCCGCGAGCTTTCGTCGGCACTTGACCGGATAGGTGGCGCGAGCGGACCGCTTGCCCTTGCGGTAGTTCTTGAACATGCCGAGCCCGGGGCGGGAGGCGGCGATGTCCTCTACCTCGATGGCATCCAGGACCCGGGTAATGTTGGCACGATCCTGCGCGCCGCCGCAGCCTTCGGCGTGGTGCGGGTGGTGCCGGGTCCGGGTTGTGCCGACCTCTGGTCCCCAAAGGTACTCCGGGCGGCAATGGGCGCTCACCCCCGCCTGCAATTGCACGCGGTGGCTCGATGGTTGGATTTCGGCGCGCGTATGCACCGGATACTACGTGCGGCAGATCCGGATGGAACGCCTGCCGATCAACTCGATCTGCGTCTGCCCGGTATCTGGATACTGGGCGCAGAGGGCAGGGGGCTTTCGCTGGAGGTGAGAAGCGACCCGCACGTGGGGCGGGTGGCCGTTCCGATGGTGCACGGCGTTGACTCGCTCAATGCAGCGATGGCCCAGGGCATTCTCCTCTACGAGCAGCATCGCCAGCGGCGCCGCACGTCATCGGCGGTGTAGCCGTGGGCCGGATGCGCGGTTCAGCGGCCAGCGTTGCTGCGCTCGGCAAGCATCTGGAGTATGGTTGTGGCAATCTCTTCGATCGATTTGGAAGTGGAGGACAGCCAACTTATCCCCTCGCGGCGCATCATGCTTTCGGCTTCAGCCACTTCGTAGCGGCAATTGGCCAGTGCCGCGTACTTGCTCCCGGGTCGTCGCTCGTTGCGCACCTCGCTCAGTCGCTCAGGTGTGATCGACAGCCCGAAAAGCTTGGCCCGGTAGGGGCCGAGCGCAGGAGGAAGCTTCTTGCGATCGAAGTCCTCCGGAATGAGCGGGTAGTTGGCGGCCTTGAGCGCATGCTGCATTGCCAGATACAGGCTGGTGGGGGTCTTGCCGGAGCGCGACACGCCCACCAGGATCACGTCGGCGTCCTGAAGGTTCGCCGAGGATTGGCCGTCGTCGTGAGCGAGCGAGAAGTTGATCGCCTCGATCCGTTTCTTGTACTGCAGGCTGTCGGCCACGTTGTGCAGACGGCCGATCGTGTGGGTGGATTTCATCGCCAGCTCGATTTCGAGTGGTTCGACGAAATTGGCAAAGAGATCCACCACAAAAGCACGGGCAGCGCGAAGCACCGAGGCCATTTCGGTGTTGACCAGCGTTGAGAACACGATCGGCCGGTGTGCTTCCTCGTCGCTTGCGCGGTTGATGCGTTCGAGCGCCGAAACTGCCTTGGGGACGCTGTCGACAAAAGGGAGGCGAACTTCGCGGATGCTCAATCGTTCGAACTGGGCAAGCAGCGAGTGACCGAAGCCTTCGGCCGTGATCCCGGTACCGTCCGACACATAAAAGACAGTGCGTTCCGCGGTCTGCCCGTTTTTATGCAACGCCGGCTTGGCATGCGATGCGGGCTTGTCGGTGTGTGTTAGCGCGGGAAAAGACGAAGGGGGATGCATGGTAAACCGCCTGAGACGATGGGCATGCCTGGACTGCCCGAGGCAGGGAGGCCGCTCGGACACCCAGCCACCGGGACGCGCGGATCGCTGAATGCGGAGCGCGTGAGCGTAGAATTTAGCGCATCTTCACACGATGGTCATCCGCCGGATCGCGGCAGTTTGCGCGAACCCACCCACCCACGCGCAGGGCAATCCATGAACCAGCACCACGACCGTCTCGTTGTTCCATTCGAAGAACTCCGCATGCGCGATGTGGACAGCGTTGGCGGGAAGAACGCCTCGCTTGGGGAGATGATCAGCCAACTCGCGCACGCGGGTGTGCGGGTACCGGGTGGATTCGCCACCACAGCGCGCGCATTTCGCGGGTTTCTGGCGCACAGCGGACTTGTGGAGCGGATCGCCCAGCGCCTTGAGCAACTCCACGTGGACGATGTGACAGCACTTGCGGCGTGCGGAAGCGAGATCCGCCACTGGATCGAGTCGGCTCCCCTGCAGGAGGAACTCGAGCGCGAAGTGCGCGAGGCCTACCAGCTCCTGCAAGCAGATGCCGCCGAGCCGATCTCGGTTGCGGTGCGGTCATCGGCCACTGCGGAAGATCTTCCCGAGGCCTCGTTTGCGGGGCAGCAGGAAAGTTTCCTCAATGTGGTGGGTATCGATGAGGTCCTCGTGCGGATCCGCCAGGTGTTTGCCTCGCTCTACAACGACCGTGCAATCGCCTACAGGGTGCACCAGGGTTTTGCCCATGCAGAGGTTGCCCTCTCCGCCGGCATCCAGCGCATGGTACGCAGCGACAGGGGCGCTGCCGGCGTGATGTTTACGCTCGATACCGAATCGGGTTTCGAAGGCGTTGTCTTCATCACCAGCGCCTTCGGACTCGGCGAGACCGTTGTGCAGGGCGCGGTCAATCCCGACGAGTTCTATGTGCACAAGGCAATGTTGCGCGAGAACCGGAGGGCTGTGATCCGGCGCAGGCTCGGTTCGAAGCTGCAGCGCATGGAGTTTGCCAGCCCGCCAGAGCAGCGCACATCAACGCACGCCTCGGTTTGCGTGGTGGATACCGAGCCCGACCAGCGCAACCGCTTTTCGATCCTTGACGACCAGGTGCTCGAACTGGCGCGTTTTGCGCTCATCATCGAGGAACATTACGCGCGCCCGATGGATATCGAGTGGGGACTCGACGGCATCGACGGTCGGCTCTACATTCTCCAGGCGCGTCCCGAGACGGTGAAGTCGCGTGCGCAGGGCAAACAGCTGCGCTACCAGCTCAAGCGCACCTCGGAAGTGCTCGCAAGCGGGCGGGCAATCGGTCAGAAGATCGGTTCAGGCCGGGTACGGGTGGTGCCCGATGCGGGTCAGATGCACCTCGTTGAGCGCGGCGAGGTTCTCGTCACTGACATGACCGACCCGAACTGGGAACCGATCATGAAGCGGGCGGCGGCCATCGTGACGGACCGCGGCGGCCGCACCTGTCATGCGGCGATCATTGCGCGCGAGCTCGGTATTCCGGCCGTGGTGGGATGTGGCAACGCCACCGAGGCGCTCCGCGAAGGCGACCTCGTGACGGTCTCCTGTGCCGAGGGCGACACAGGCTACATCTACAGGGGCCTCCTCGAAACCGAGGTGAGCGAAGTGGAGGCTGGCCACATGCCCCCGATTGCGGTCAAGCTGATGATGAATGTGGGCAATCCCCAGCTGGCCTTCGACTTTGCCCAGCTACCCAACGACGGCGTTGGGCTTGCGCGGGTGGAGTTCATCATCAATAACGACATCGGCATCCACCCGAAGGCGATTCTTGGCTATCCGCATCTCGATCCGGAGCTGAAGGTTGCGGTGGAAAGTGCGGCCCGCGGCTACAAGTCTGCGCGGGATTTCTATGTGCAACGTCTGGCGGAGGGCGTTGCAACGATTGCCGCGGCGTTTTGGCCCAAGACGGTGATCGTGAGACTTTCGGACTTCAAGAGCAACGAGTACCGCAAGTTGATCGGCGGATCGCGCTTCGAGCCTGAAGAGGAGAACCCGATGCTCGGGTTTCGCGGTGCCACCCGCTACCTTTCGGCCGACTTCCAGGAACCCTTCGCGCTCGAGTGCGAAGCGATGCGCCTGGTTCGCGAGGAGATGGGGCTGAGCAATGTGGAGATCATGGTGCCCTTCGTGAGAACGGTTGAGGAGGCAAGGCAGGTTGTGGAGCGACTCGCGCAGCACGGACTGGTGCGTGGCAGTGGCGCGCGCCCCGACGGCAGCTGCGGTCTCAAGCTGATCATGATGTGCGAACTTCCCTCCAACGCGTTGCTTGCCGACGATTTCCTGGTTCACTTCGACGGGTTTTCGATCGGGTCGAATGACCTCACACAACTCACGCTCGGGCTCGACCGCGACAGCGGCCTGGTGGCGGCGGCGTTCGACGAGCGCGACCCGGCCGTACGCTTCCTGCTCTCGCGGGCGATCCGCGCCTGTCGAAGCCAGGGCAAGTATGTGGGGATATGCGGGCAGGGCCCCTCCGACCACCCGGATCTTGCGCAGTGGCTCGTGGACGAAGGAATCGAGTCGATCTCGCTCAACCCGGATACCGTCGTGGATACCTGGCAGATGCTCGCCAGAGGTTGATGCGGCCGCTCAGTGCGTGGGGGTTGTGCGGGTGGAGGTCTTGAGCAGGCGCTGACGTTCGCGTTGCCAGTCCCGGTCGCGAGATGCCTCCCTCTTGTCGTGCTGCTTCTTGCCCTTGGCCAGGCCAATGGCAATCTTCACCCGGTTGCGGCGGTGGTGCAGATCCAGGGGCACCAGCGTGTAGCCGGCGCGCTCAACCTTCCCGATCAGCTTGCGGATTTCGGCTGCATGGAGCAGCAGTTTGCGGGTGCGAACCGGATCGGGGCGTATGTGGGTGGAAGCCTGCGGCAAAGGGGTGATGTGCGCGCCGATCAGATAGAGTTCGGCCGCGCGCACGATCACATAGCCCTCCTTGATCTGCGCCCGTCCAGCGCGGATCGCCTTCACCTCCCAGCCTTCGAGCACGATCCCCGCCTCGTAGCGTTCTTCGATCTGGTAGTCGTGGAGTGCCTTGCGGTTCTGTACGATGCTCATGATGCCTCAGTAGAATCGTGCATCGTATCGGGTATTGCGGGGAAAAGTTGCGAGGCAGGATGAAGGGCAGAGGAAATGTCACGCATTGACCGGAGCGCGCTGGTGCCCTATTCGGCCGAGGACATGTTCGACATGGTCGCGGCGGTTGAACGCTATCCGGCCTTCCTGCCCTGGTGCGCCAGTACGCGGGTACTGCAGCAGCACCTCGACGGACTCGATGCGCTAATCGAACTGCGGTTCATGGGTGTTGAGCAGCGGTTTGCCACCCGTAATCGGCACGAGCGTCCCACCCGGATCGAGATGCATTTGCTCGATGGCCCCTTCGAGCGACTTCACGGGGAGTGGCGTTTCGAGGCGCTGCATGCTGCAGGCGCGAGTGCGGTTGCTGCGACAGGTCCCCAGGCCGGTGCGTCAACACGCGTGCGGGCCGGTTCAGCGTTGGCGCCGGTTCACGATCCGGCCATGCTTCCTGCCACCGGCTCTGATGCAGGGTCAGCGATCAGGGGGACCCGCGTGGTGTTGATGCTCGACTATGCGATGAAATCCGGCGCGCTTGCAAGGCTCTTTGCGCCTGCCTTCGACCGGATCGCTGCGCAGTTGATGGACGCCTTTCTTGCCCGGGCCGACGCGCTGCACAACCGGGGATGAGTGACACGTCTCACCGGGGATCGGGCCGACGCACTGCACAACCGGGGATGAGTGACACGTCTCACCGGGGATCGGACCGTGGCGCCGCGCAACCGCTGACCGGTGGCGAGGCTGACGGGGAGCAGCGTCGAAGAGGACGGATCACGCTGTTCTGGCTGTCGGTTGACGATCCGCAGGAGTGCCATCGGGCGCAGTTCGAATGGACCGACGGCGAGAGGCTCGCAGCCCTGCCAGCGCTCGTGGAAAAGCGCAGGGGTTGCCCCGCGTTGATCGACTTTCCATGGTGGCTCCTCAACGATGCCATGGCCTTCAGCCGCTGGGGCCTACGGCTCCGCTGGGAGTCGCCCATCTGCCTCGAGGATGAACTCGCCATACTCGAAGCGGTGACCGCAGATGCCAAGCGCTGGAGGGTGGAGCAGGCACGGCGCCAGAGGAATTCAAGCCGCAGCAAGGAGTTGGGTCGCTGGAAGGAAGCGGTCCGTGGGGAGGAATCTAGGCGCCGTTTATAATGCGGCTTTGCGCGGAGGTTCGGGTATGCGACTGCTCAAGAGAGCGTTGACCTTCGACGATATCCTTCTACTCCCCGCTTACTCCGAGGTGCTTCCGCGCGATGCGGATCTGAGTACCCGGTTTTCCCGCAGCATTGGCTTGAAGATTCCGCTTGTGTCGGCTGCGATGGACACGGTAACCGAGGCGCGTCTGGCGATTGCCATTGCGCAAGAGGGCGGGATCGGCGTGATCCACAAGAATCTCCCGATTCGGGCGCAGGCCGATGAGGTGAGGCGGGTCAAGCGCTACGAGTCCGGAGTGGTCTCCGATCCGATCACCGTAGACCCTGACATGCCGATCCGCATGGTGATGGAGGTGAGTCGACGTCACCGGATCTCAGGACTTCCGGTGGTGCAGGGCGAGCGGGTGATCGGTATCGTTACCAACCGGGACCTGCGCTTCGAAACCCGCCTCGACGATCCGGTTCGCAGCATCATGACGCCCGAGGAGCGACTTGTGACCGTTCGCGAGGGGGCAAGTCTGGAGGAGGCGCAAGCCCTGATGCATGCCCATCGCATCGAACGGGTGCTGGTGATCGGCGGGCGAGGCGAGTTGCGCGGTCTGGTCACCGTGAAGGACTTCCTCAAGGCTACCGAGTACCCGCTTGCTGCCAAGGATGCACAGGGAAAGTTGCGTGTCGCTGCCGCGGTTGGTACCGGCCCCGACACCGACGAAAGGGTTGAACATTTGCTCGACGCTGGCGTTGACGCGCTGGTTGTGGATACTGCCCACGGCCACTCTGCGGGGGTGCTTCAGAAAGTCCGTGCAATCAAGAGGAGCCATCCACGGGTCGATGTGATCGCCGGCAACATTGCCACCGCAGAGGCTGCGCAGGCACTCCGCGACGCCGGAGCCGACGCAGTCAAGGTTGGTATCGGGCCCGGCTCGATCTGTACAACCCGCATCGTTGCAGGCGTGGGAGTTCCGCAGATCTCTGCGATTGCGGATGTGGCGGGTGTCCTCGACGGTAGCGGGATCCCGTTGATCGCCGACGGAGGAATCCGCTTCTCGGGCGACGCCGCAAAGGCCCTTGCGGCGGGAGCATCCTCGGTGATGATGGGGTCGATGTTTGCGGGAACCGAGGAAGCACCGGGCGAGGTGATTCTCTACCAGGGACGCTCGTACAAGAGTTACCGTGGCATGGGTTCGCTCGGCGCGATGAAGGAGGGTGCGGCCGACCGCTACTTCCAGGACTCGGCCTCCAGCACTGAGAAGCTGGTACCCGAGGGCATCGAGGGCCGGGTGCCCTACAAGGGCTCGGTTGTGACGATCATCGAGCAGCTATGTGGCGGTATCCGCGCGAGCATGGGCTATTGCGGTTGCAGGGATATGCACGACATGAGGACCAAGGCGCGATTCGTGGAAATCACCGCAGCAGGCATGCGCGAGTCGCATGTGCATGATGTGCAGATCACCAAGGAGGCTCCCAACTATCACCAGGACTAGCGCCGAGGATCGGCGGCGCCCCGGAGTCCTTCGGCGCTCCCTGATCCTGATCCACACGCCGGAAGGATTGCTCCCCGCGTTTGCCTGGAGTTTGCTGCTCCCATGAATCTCCCAGGGCCTCACCCGCATCATCAGCGCCTGCTGATTCTCGATTTCGGCTCGCAGTTCACGCAACTCATCGCGCGCCGTGTGCGCGAGTGCAGCGTGTATTGCGAGGTCTTCCCGGCAGACCTTGCAGGCGCCAGGATCAAGGCCTTCAGCCCCCTCGGCATCATTCTCTCGGGTGGTCCGGACTCGGCCTACGGGGAGAGTACCGCGCGGGCCGATCCAGTGGTCTTCGAGCTGGGTGTGCCCGTGCTTGGCATCTGCTACGGCATGCAGACGATGGCGCAGCAACTGGGGGGCGAAGTGAGCGCCAGTGATCAGCGCGAATTCGGCTTTGCGATGGTGCGGGCGCGCGGGCACACTGCGCTCCTGCGCGATATCGCCGACGAGGTCAATGCCGAGGGCCACGGTCTGCTGCGGGTGTGGATGAGTCATGGCGACAGGGTCACCCAACTGCCCCCAGGCTTCCGGCTGATGGCCACCACCGGGAGTTGCCCGATTGCGGCGATGGCCGACGAATCGAGAAAACTGTACGGCCTGCAGTTTCACCCCGAGGTGACGCACACCCTTCAAGGTCTGGCGATTTTCGATCGCTTCCTGAAGACGATCTGCGGCTTTCGGGGCGACTGGGTGATGGCGCAGGTTGCCGAGGAGATGGTGGAGCGTCTGCGCGCAGTGCTTGGAGACGACAGGGTGATCCTCGGACTCTCGGGGGGTGTGGATTCGGCGGTTGCGGCCGCGCTGGTGCACCGCGCCATAGGCGATCAACTGCAGTGCGTGTTCGTCGACACCGGGCTCTTGCGGCTCGGCGAAGCCGAGCAGGTGCTGTCAACCTTTGGAAGACATTTCGGCATGCGGCTCACCGCAGTCGATGCGACTGATCGCTTCATGCGGGCACTTGCCGGAGAGTCCGATCCCGAAGCCAAGCGCAAGGTGATCGGCAAGCTCTTCGTGGATGTCTTCCAGGAGGAAGCGGCACGCTACCCCGATGCACGCTGGCTGGCGCAGGGGACCATCTACCCCGATATCATCGAGTCGGCGGGAGGCGCATCGGGCAAGGCGCGCACGATCAAGTCGCACCACAACGTGGGCGGGCTTCCCGAAACGCTGCACCTTGCGCTGCTCGAGCCGCTGCGGGAACTGTTCAAGGACGAGGTCCGCTCACTCGGCTTGCAACTCGGACTGCCGCGCGACCTTGTCTTTCGTCATCCCTTTCCTGGTCCTGGCCTCGGAGTGCGCATTCTGGGCGAAGTACGCAGGGAGTATGCGGATCTTCTGCGGCGCGCCGATGCGATCTTCATCGAGGCCTTGCGTGACACTCTGGATCACGACGGCCGAAGCTGGTACGACAAGACCTCGCAAGCCTTCGCGGTTTTCCTGCCCGTGAAGTCCGTAGGCGTGATGGGCGACGGCCGGACCTACGAGTGGGTGGTTGCTCTGCGGGCCGTGCAGACGCAAGACTTCATGACCGCTAACTGGGCCCCCCTCCCTCACGATCTCCTCGCCCTCGTGTCGAACCGCATCATCAACGAAGTCCGCGGCATCAACCGGGTGGTCTACGACATATCGGGGAAACCTCCAGCGACGATCGAGTGGGAGTGACCGGCGGCAGAGTTGAAACGCGCATCGCCAACGCCGAGAACGAAGCGACCTATCTGCTTGCAAAGGTCGAGGTCGTTGCGACGTACAGCTCGCGGGGGTCAATCGCACCCGGATGGAGAACCTGTTCCATAGACTGTTCGCGCCAGCCCGGTTGAACATCACCATTCAGGCTCTATTAAATTTTGTGTGGGTTACCGGGCATGAGGGTTGACGGCGGCGAAGTCGAGTTTGCCGGCGATCAGGAAGATGACAGTCCTGATCGTCTCGAAG
>VGHO01000011.1 GCA_016868175.1 Betaproteobacteria bacterium | reverse complement strand
AACCCGCAGCCGATGTTCCTTGCCCTCCACCGCCAGCCGGATGCCCCCCGCTTCCTCCACTTCCAGCTCGCTCAGAAGAAGGGTGATCGACTGCAAGGCCTGCGCAGGGGCAGCTTGGGAAAGGGCGTGTTGAGAAAGGGCGGCTTGGGAAAGGGCAGCTTGGGAGAGGTCCACCTGGGCTGACCCGGCCTGGGCTGGCCGGGCTGGTGCGAAGACCGGCTGGGCCTGCAGCGATGCGCGCAAATGGGCAAGGTGGATCTCGCCCTCCGGCAGCGGCAGTTTCAGCGCCTGTCCCTGGAAGCGCATCTGTATAGCGCTCATCCGCGCCTGGGCAAAGTCGATCCAGGAGGCGATCTGCAAGACACCCTCGCGCGGAATGTGAGACGGCAACTTCTCCTCATCGAGCAACGCCTGCGCCTCTGCCAGATCGAGCCGCCGCGCCCCCACAAAGACGCTCCCAGCCCAGTGCCTCCAATCCGCTGGGGACTTGAGCAGACCATGCTGGAAGTGCGCAACCAGGCTGGCGTTTTCGAAGATGCCCCCGGCCTTCACAAGGTCGACCCGCCAGCGATGCTCCCGGAAACCGTTTTCTGCCTCGACACTGAGCGATTCGAGTTGCATCTCGTTGTTGAGGATCTCGTCATCCCAGCTGAGATTGAGATCGCGCACGCTCAGGCGGGAAAGCGCCAGCGCCTCCTCCAGCCAGCGTGGTGCGCCTTCGGCCGCAGGATCGACGGTCAGTCCGGCAATCCGCAGGCTTCGATCGGCAAGCCGGCGTGCGCTGAGCAGCACGTTCTCCAGACGCAAGCCCTCGATCCGTACCTCTCCAGCGAGGAGCGGAATCAGCGCAATGCGCGCCTCGAGAAAACCGATCTGCAGCTGCGGCCTCCGGGCCGTGTCGGCAAGGCTGAGGCCTCTGATCTGCACCACCGGGAGTCCGCCCAACAGTTCGGCCTGCACCGCATCGGCGCTGAGCGCCACCCCGTAGCGGTCGCCGAGCATGCCGAGCGTGCGCGAACCGAGCTCATGCATCTGCGGCCCAATCAACCATTGCACCGCGAGGTAGGCGCTGGCGAGCAAGGCGGTGAGCACCACCACGGCCCATCCCAGCCATTGGGTGAGGCGTACTACGGTCCGGGCAGCACGGCGGCCGCGCCAATGCTGCGACGCCGACCCTGTAGCTGCTGCTCCACTTCGGGGAGGGTCCTGGGGTTCAGCCAAAGGGGTGTCCATCAAGCTAGGAGGGCGGAACGCATCGCTTGAAGCAAGCTCTCAAGGATACCCCTCCCGGGCCCCCGTCGGTGCCTTTGATCGGAGCAAGGTGCACAGGCTGCGCAAGCCGCGCGAGCTGCGCAAGTTGCCCGATTCCAAAGCCGGTCGGCAAGCGCCTGCGTTATCCTGCAGCGATGACTCAGGCGGCTTCACCCGATGCCCACCGCATGGTTTGAGCGGAGTCTGGCTTCGCTCCCGAGCTGGCCACTGCGCGGGATCGCCGCGCACGACCTGCTCCAGGAGTTTTCCACCGCCGGGACCTCACCCGAAAGTCTGGCCCGCGCGCTTCGCATGCTGCGCGAAGCACTGCCCCAGTGGGCTGCGGATCCAACCGAGCAAACCGCCATGGCGCTTCGCTATCTGCGCCAGCTCACGCTCATGAGCCTCATCGTGCGCGATACTTCGGGGCGCGCGAGTCTGGAGGATGTGACCGCAGGCATGAGCGATCTCGCTCTTCTCGCGTGTTCGGAGCTTCTGCCTCTGGCGGCCCGGCAGCTCGCCGAGCGCTGGGGCCTGCCGCTCGATGAACACGATGCGGTGCAGGACCTTCACGTCCTCGCAATGGGAAAGGCGGGCGGGCGCGAGCTCAATGTGTCGTCCGACCTCGACATCGTGCTGGTGTGCCGGGGGTCGGGCGGCACCCGTCTGTCCGGCGGGAGACCCGCCAGCCGTGCAAGCGACGAGTTCATGCACCGCCTGGCCCGCGACTTGATCCGCCTGCTCAGCGAGCGCAGCGCCGCGGGGTTCATCTTCCGCGTCGACACCAGGCTTCGGCCGCACGGCGACTCCGGCCCACTGGTGGCCAATCTCAACATGCTCGAGCACTACTTCTATGCCGAGGGCCGTGAATGGGAGCGGTTTGCATGGCTCAAGGCAAACCCGTTGGCAAGCTCCAATCTCGGCACGCCCGCACAGACCGAAGAGGACTTGCGGCAACTGCAGTCGATCGTGCAGCCTTTCGTCTTCCGGCGCTATCTCGACTACCAGGCAATTTCGGCGCTGCGCGACCTGCACCATCGGATCGCACAGGAGGTTGCCAAGGCCGATGCGCGCAAGCGCGGCTGGGATGTGAAACTTGGTCGTGGCGGGATCCGGGAGATCGAGTTCATCGCCCAGCTCTTTCAGATCGTGCGTGGCGGACGCGACCCGGGATTGCGCGCGCGGCAGACGCTGGCCACGCTCGCAGCCCTGGGAGAGCGCGGCATGCTGAGCGGGGAACAAGCGACCACGCTCGCCGACGCTTATGCCTTCCTGCGGCAGCTCGAACATGCCATCCAGTATCGCGACGACGAACAATCCCACCGTCTTCCGGACGATGATCGAGTTCAGCGCGAACTCGCAGCACTTCTGCGCCTGAGCCCGGAGGCCTTCGCAGCACGCATCGAGAGCGTCCGGAGCGCAGTCGCGGCGATCTTTGACAGCCTGCTGGCGCCGGAAACCCTTGAACGCAGCGCGGTTGCATGCGGCCCCGAACTCTCGGCAGTGCCGGCGGGTCGCCTCGAGGCACTGCGCGGCGGCGCGCGCTGGCGCGCAGCGCGCGAGGATGCGCGTGTGCACATCGATCGCATCGTCGAACAGGCGCGGCGGCATGCTCCCTCCGACGAAGCGCTTGTCCGGCTTATCGACCTGCTCGAATCGGTGCTGCGCCGCCCGGGCTACCTCGCGCTCCTCGACGCCTACCCTGCCGCGTTGCAGCGGGTGCTCCGGCTGCTTGGCCGCGCGCGCTGGTCGGCCCAATACCTCCTGCAACACCCTGTGGTGCTCGATGAGCTTCTCGACGGACAGATTCTCGCGCCTGTCGACTTTGCGCAGTGGACGCAACAGCAGCACAGCCTTCTGAAGAGCGTGCACAAAGCGGGCCTGCCCGACGACGAGCGGCGAATGGACCACCTCCGCGAGGCGCACCACGCCCAGGTGTTTCGACTTCTGGTGCAGGATCTCGAAGGACTTCTTACGGTCGAGCGACTTTCGGACCATCTGAGCGAACTCGCCGACCAGGTGATCGGCCTGGTGATCGGGTGCGCCTGGGCCTCGCTCAAGGGTCGCCACCGCGACACACCGCGCTTTGCAGTGATTGCCTACGGCAAACTCGGTGGCAAGGAACTCGGCTATGCCTCAGATCTCGACCTCGTATTCGTCTACGACGATCCCCATCCGCAGGCTGCAGGCGCTTATTGTCAGCTCGCGGTGCGCATCAGCAGCTGGATGTCGATGCAGACTGCGGCAGGGCAACTCTTCGAGGTTGATGTACGACTGCGGCCCGACGGGGTTTCGGGGCTCGCCGCAATCAGCGTGTCGGGCCTGGAAAGCTATCTGCGCGACAAGGCCTGGGCCTGGGAGCATCAGGCACTCACCCGAGCCCGCGGTTGCGCGGGGGACACAGACCTGGTGCGCCACTTCGAAAACCTGCGCCGCAGCATGCTCAGCCGCAGCCGCGAAGCGTCCGCACTGGCCAGTGAAATCCTCGCGATGCGCAAGCGCATGCACGCCGGGCACCCAAACCGCAGCCAGGACTTCGACCTCAAGCACGATGCCGGCGGAATGGTCGACATCGAGTTCATCACCCAGTTCCTGGTGCTTGCCCACGGCGCGAACCACCCCGGGCTGCTCGATAACGCCGGCAATATCGCGCTCTTGCAACGCTCAGCCGCTGCGGGATTGATCGAAGGCAGGCTTGCAAGCGCATGCGCGGATGCCTACCGGCGCTACCGCAGCCTCCAGCATGGCTTGCGCCTCAACGAAGCACGTTTTGCCCGGGTACCGCAGGCGGAGATCGCTCACGAGGCGCAGGCCGTCCGCAGCCTCTGGGAACAGGTGTTCGGGCCCTACACGGCAGCCTCGCCCCGCGCCTGACGCCAGCTGAACCAGGCAGCGAGGATCAGGACAAGCAGCCCGAGGGGCAGAGCGATCAGGTTGAGAAGGTTCCAGCCGTTCAGGAAATGGAGCGCTCCCGATGAGGCCGACGAACTCACCATGACTGCAAAGACGCAAAGGTCCATGAAGCCTTGGACCTTGTTCTTCTCGGAGGCACGATAAGCCTGGGTGAGCAGGCTGGTACCCCCGGTGTACATGAAGTTCCAGCCCACACCGAGCAACACCATCGCGACGAGGAAGTGGGTGAAGCTGGTTCCGGTGAGTGCAACCGCACTGGCGAGCAGGTTGAGCAGCACGCCTGCCGTCAGCACCCGCATCAGTCCGAAGCGCCCGATGAGCGATCCGGTGAAGAGGCCAGGCGCAAACATGCCGATCACATGCCACTCGAGCACCAGCGTCGTGGCGGGCCAGCCATGACCACAGACTTCCATCGCAAGCGGTGTGGCCACCATCAGCAGGTTCATCACGCCGTAGCCGACCGCCGCACTCAGGATCGCAAGTGCGGCAACCGGTTGGCGCACGATCTCGGCAAGCGGCCGCGCCACGGATGCGTCAGCGTCGGCCGGTCTAGCGTTGTCGGGAAGGCGCAGCAGTTGCGAGAGCGCAAGCGAAATCAGCGCGAAGGCGCCGAGACTCAGGTAAGACCCCGCAAACTGGTGCTCGAGCGCACCGCGCGACCACTGGGCGAGCTCAGGCCCAACCACACCCCCGGCGATGCCACCGGTAAGCACCAGCGAGATCGCCCGCGCCTTGAAGTGGGGTCGGTGGGTGTCGGCGAGGTCGGCGGCAGCAAAGCGATAACTCTGGGCAAAGGCGTTGTAGAGACCGCATACGAAGGTGCCGGCACAGAGCAGCCAGAGATCGCCCTGAGCCACCGCCTGCCAGGTGAGGAGTGCCCCGAGCACTGCAGCAAGCGAACCCAGCAGGTAGCCGGCCCGCCGACCGTGACGACGCATGAAGAGGGCAGCCGGCATTGCCCAGACGGCGCCGCCCAGCACATAGGCGGTGACGGGAAGCGTGGCCATCCACTTGTCCTGCGCCAGCTGATAGCCCGCGAGGCCGTTCACTGCGATCAGGGTGACGTTGTTGGTGAGAAGCAGCGCCTGCAGAAGCGCGAGCAGGCCCATCTGAAAACGGAATGAGGCGATCATGGGAATCCCGGATGACCCAGGCCTCTCAGGGGAAGGTGTGTGGCAGGAGAAGCGCGGCTGGAACCAGGCTCGCAGGATAAGCCAGGCTCTCGGCCCGGCGCATCATCAGGCGGGCCCCGATCGGAGCGCTTCAACCCTCACGCAACGCGCCCTTCGCTAGAATGATCGCGTGGTCAGGCGCAGCATGCCGCAACCACCTACCAGAGCACACCGGGATCGTGCGCAGGCC
Organism: Betaproteobacteria bacterium; assembly: GCA_016868175.1. Lineage (GTDB taxonomy): Bacteria > Pseudomonadota > Gammaproteobacteria > Burkholderiales > Burkholderiaceae_E > UBA3064. The sequence continues at coordinate 20,228 of VGHO01000011.1, read as the reverse complement.
GATGCGCAACCCGTAGCGTTCGAGGGCGATGGAACAACCGGCTCCTCCGTGAGCCCAAGGAGCACAGGCAATGTCGATGGCGGATCGCGATGGCTGGATATGGTTCGACGGAAAGATCGTGCCCTGGCGGGAGGCCACGATCCATGTACTCACCCATTCACTGCATTACGGAATGGCCGTCTTTGAAGGCGTTCGCGCCTATCACTCTGCAAAAGGCACTGCGGTCTTTCGTCTTCCAGAACACACCCGGCGCCTGTTCAACTCGGCAAAGATCTTCCAGATCGACATACCCTTTGCCCCAGAGGAACTCGTCGAAGCCCAGCGCGCCGTTGTCCGCGAGAACCGCCTCGAAAGCTGCTACATCCGGCCACTGGTCTGGGTGGGTTCCGAGAAGCTGGGGGTGTCCAAGGCCGGCAACCGCATCCATGTGGCGATTGCCGCCTGGCCCTGGGGTGCCTACCTTGGCGAGGAGGGGCTGAGTCGCGGCATCCGGGTGAAGACCTCCTCCTACAGCCGCCACCATGTGAATGTATCGATGGTCCGCGCCAAGGCAAGCGGCTACTACGTCAACTCGATTCTCGCCAACGCCGAAGTCACCGCACACGGCTACGACGAGGCTTTGCTGCTCGACACCGAAGGCTATGTGTCCGAGGGCGCAGGCGAAAATGTGTTCATGGTCCGCGACGGGGTGCTCTACACGCCGGATCTCGCATCCTGCCTCGACGGCATTACCCGCAACGCGGTGATCACGCTGGCGCAGGACCTCGGCATCAGTGTGCGCGAAAAGCGCATCACGCGCGATGAGATGTACTGCGCCGACGAATTGTTCTTCACCGGGACGGCCGCAGAGGTCACCCCGATCCGTGAACTCGACGACCGCAGCATCGGCAATGGCGGGCGGGGCCCGCTCACCGGGCAACTGCAGGCGCTCTTCTTCGACGTGGTCAACGGCAAGGCCGAACGCTACGCCCACTGGCTCACACCGATCTGAGGCATCCCATGACCGAAGCACAGCCCAGCCCTCCAACACGCGCGGTGGTCGAGCTGCTCGCCAGCGATCTGCCGGCCTTTTGTCCGAATCCCAGAATGAGCCTCTGGAATCACCACCCGAAGGTGTTTCTCGATCTCACCCGGGGTCACCCGGTCTCTTGTGCCTATTGCGGAACGCGCTACAGGCTCAGGGACGGCGAAAAGGTCCACAGGCACTGAGCGCTCGAGGTCCGGAGGCACTCCGTATGCGACCCCCGCGCCGCGGCGGCCCCCGTCAACCTGGAGGTGCCGCAGGCTCCTCCGGCCTCAGCAGCCTCGCCGTGGAAGATGCGATCTATGAGGCGCTCGCCCGCGCTGACGTGGATGCCCTGATGGAACTCTGGAGCGATGAGGAAGACACGGTGTGCATCCATCCCTCCGGCACCCGGCTGCTTGGCAACGCCGCGATCCGCCGCTCCTGGGACCTGATCCTGTCGCAGGGTGGGCTGCTGATCATCCGGTCGCAACTCCAGCGGGTTGCCGCCGGCACCCTCGCAGTGCACAACCTGATCGAAACGGTTGAAGTCGTTGAAAACGGGCACAAGCGCAGCTTCCACATGGCGTGTACCAACGCCTACCTACACGGCGGAAAAGGTTGGCGCCAGGTACTGCACCATGCCGCACCGGTCGATCTCGAAGCGCAACCCCCGCCAGGCCAGTCGGGCCATGCGCCAAGGCTGCTGCACTGAGCCAACTGCGCATCCTGCACCTTTGTGCCCTGCACCCCCACGCCCTTCACCTTTGCGCCCTGCACCCCCGCGCCCTTCACCTTTGCGCCCTGCACCCCCGCATCGTGCCCCCGTGCCCTGCCCCAGCACCTGGACCATGCTCAACGACTACCGGGCGCCCTGGTGGGCGGTCGGGGGTCATGTCCAGACGATATGGCCCTCGAGGCTTGCACCCAAACCCCAGGTGCGGTACCGACGTGAACCCTGGAGCACGCCGGACGACGACGTGATTGCGGTGGACTGGCTGCAGCGGCAGGGGATCGATGGTGACCTGCGCCTGCCCGACCCTGCAGCTCGTCGGGACCCGCCCATCGCTGGCGTTTTCGGGCAAACGGCAACCGCACAAGGCATTGCGTCGGCATCCCCGGTGAACGGTCCCGGGCAGCCCACACTTGCCCTCTTCCACGGGCTCGAGGGCGACTCGGAAAGCCATTACAGCCGTGCATTCATGGCGGAAGCTGGCCGGCGGCGGTGGAACGGATGCGTTGTGCACTTTCGTGGATGCGGCGGTCTTCCCAACAGACTCCCGAGGGCCTACCACTCGGGCGACTCCGAAGAGATCGACTGGATCCTCAGGCGCTTGCGTGCACTGCTCGGGGGCCCTCTGTTCGTCGTGGGCATCTCGCTCGGCGGCAACGCACTTCTGAAGTGGCTTGGCGAGGTCAGCTTGGGCGCTCAAGGCGTGATCGACGCGGCGGCAGCGGTCTGCCCGCCCCAGGACCTGCGCGCCGGTGCCTACGCGCTTGCAGCCGGCTTCAACCGGCTCTACATGCACAACTTTCTGCGTTCGCTCATCCCGGGCGCGCTCGCCCGTCTGGAGCGCTTCCCCGGCCTCTACGATGCGCAGAAAGTGCGGGGGTGCTCGAGCTTCCTCGACTTCGACGAGGTGGTCACCGCGCCCTTGCATGGCTTTTGCAGCGCGGAGGAGTACTGGCGGCGGAGCTCCTGCGGACCCTTCCTGGCCTCGATTCGAGCCCCAACCCTCGTGGTGAATGCGCTCAACGACCCCTTCATCCCCATCACCTGTTTGCGCCCGCCCGAAGCGGTCAGCCATGCGGTGCGCCTGAGCTATCCCGCCCAGGGCGGCCATGTAGGCTTTCCCGTGGGCCATGCTCCGGGGCGTATCGACTACCTGCCGCGCAAGGTTGGTGACTGGTTTGTTGCGACTTCAAGAGAATCCGGCCGTGATTTGCGCAACATCCAGGCGGAACACCCTCTCGAAACGGAGCAGGGCTTCGAAAGACGCTTCGACAGACGCTTCGACCAGGGCTTCGAGATCCGTTTCGACAAGGGCTTCGTACGAGGCCCGCGGCGATGCCTCGGACCAGGCAAGCATGGATGATCGGGTCCTTGCCGCAATGCGTCGCTGGCCTGGGGTCGCGCCGGTCTACGGCTGGATGCGTCTCGATGCACGCGGCCGTTGGAGGATCCTGCGAAGGGATCGGGCCGACTTTGACCCGGGCCGCGAAGCGGAAGGCGAGACGATCGGCAGTCCCTCCCTGGTCGACTACATCGGCAGAAACTACGCGCCGGATCCCGAGGGTGCGTGGTACTGGCAAAACGGCCCGCAACGCGTCTATCTGGCGCTGGAAACCGCGCCACTCATCTACCGGGTGCTCGAACGACGCGACGGCCGTCCGGGAAAGGCCCTGGTCGCACACACGGGCTTTCGGGCCCACCGCCTTGTTGGTGGATGGCTCGACCCCGCGATGCGGGTCTACCTGCTTACCGACCTCGGCCCGGGTATGGTGCACGATCAGGATCTTGCTCAGCTTGACTTGAGCGACCAGGACGAAAACTGCAACGCGCAAGCGCTGGAGCATGCAGCCAATGCCCGGCTCACCTTGCGCTGGACCGACCTCGACGCAACCGTGCAGTCGCTTTCCTTGCGGCGCACCGAAGACGCAGCAACTTCGCTCGGGTTCGTCCGTAACCCTCAACCCGCTGTCTGACCCCGGGACTTGCCCGGTTGGGTGTGCGGGTTCGCGCGACGACGTCACCGCGCCCAGTCTTTCAGCGCTGCATCGCCGGCTCACCGCGCGGGTCAACGCGTTTCACGGGTTCGCGCGGCAGAGTCGATGCGCTCAGCCTGCCAGCGCTGCATCGCGACGCGAAGCCGGGCATCGATCTGCAGGTTTTCCTGCGCCCCGGCGTCCTTTGCTGCCTGCGCAAGCCTGAATTGCTCAACCGCCGACGGCAGTGCCCCGCGGATCAGATGCACCTCGCCTCGCGCCCGATGCATCAGGGCGCGCTCGCCCCTTTCTGCGTGGACCCGGGCCAGCAGGCTCCAGGCGATCGCATCCTGCGGCCTTCTCCCGAGGATCGACTCGCCGAGCTGCCGCGCCTGGGCGTAGCGTCCCGCTTGCAAAAGCAGAGCCATCTCCTGGTGCCGCAGACGATCGTTGCCCGGGTCAAGCGACGAGAGGTCTCGACTGCGGGCGATCGCCTCCTCGATCCGACCAAGTCCCGCCAGGGCGTTGACCTCGAGCCTTCCGAGCGCGGAGGCGGCGGCCCCACTATGCGCAATCGGCGGTTGCGCGCTTTGGGCCGAGAGCGCAAGTCTTGCCCGCTCGAGGGCCGCCAGCGCATCGAGCCAGCGCCGCTGGGTCTCGCGGACGGTTGCCAGTCCGTACCAGGCTGCCACAGGGTCGAGCGTGGACCGTTCACGCAGTTGGCCCTCGAAGCGTTCGGCGGCGCGCCGCAGCCCTTCGACCGAAGGGTCGAGGAGCGCCTGCATGCGCGCCCGTACCAGCCTGAAGCCGAGCGAGTCGGCCCACTGACGATAGCGCTCGGCTCGCGCCCGCGCCTGCATGTCGGCGATGCGCTCGGTGGTGAGCGGGTGGGTGCGCAAGTAGGACGGCGCGCCGGACTCGTAGACCCGGCCCGCACGCTGGATCCGTTCAAAGAAGCTCACAAGGCCTTGGGTGTCGAAACCCGCGCGATTCAGGGTGTCAAACCCGATGCGGTCGGCCTCGCGCTCGGCATCCCGCGAAAAGGAGAGCATCTGGTCCTGTCCGATCTGCTGCCCGAGCGCCATGAAGCCTGTGGCGGCCTGGGGGTTCGAACGCGCTGCGAGCGCCGCCAGCACCAGGCCGACCATCTGCGCAACGCCCGCTTCGCGGCTCCGGGCCAGCATCCGGGCGATATGCCGCTGGGTGACGTGCCCGATCTCGTGCGCCAGCACCCCCGCCAGTTCCGACTCGCTTTCCGCCGCCGCGATCAGCCCGGAGTGCACGCCGATGAATCCACCGGGCAAGGCAAAGGCGTTGAGGCTGCTGTCGCGTACCAGGAAGAACTCGAAATCCTGACCAACTCCGCCGGCGTCGACCAGGCGCCTGCCAAGGTCCTCGAGGTAGGCCGACACGTCCGGGTCCTCCTCGGCTGCGGGCGCATTGCGCAGATCCCGCATGATGCTCTCGCCGAGCCGCCGCTCCACGCCTGGGGAAAGTGAATCGGAGGCCGGATCGCCAAGCTGCGGCAAGGCAACGGCAGCACTGGCGGGCCCCAGGGCAAGGTGCAGGGCAACAAGCGTGACGCAAAGTCGAGCCACTCGCGCAGCCCCGAGGGAAGCGCTGAGGGCAGCACACCACTGTCCTACGACGCTGCAACACGCAGCCCCGGGCCTCGAGGACCCGGGCTCACCCCGTCCCGGGAGCATCGACATCGATGTCGCAGGGCGCTGCGCTTGCCGTCGACCAAAGTGCATGTTGCTATGATGCCCGTATGCAGGAAAGGTTCTCCCAATGTCCGTGAGCGTGCCCCGGCTCGCGGATCTCAGCCACTTCGACGCCAGCGGCCAGGCCTCGATGGTCGACGTTGGCGACAAGGCGGTCACACGTCGCGAAGCCGTTGCGAGTGGTCACATCCGCATGCAGCCAAGCACCCGCGCGCTGATTGCACAAGGCAACGCGGCCAAGGGCGATGTGCTCGGGATAGCGCGGCTTGCGGGAATCATGGCTGCCAAGCGCACCAGCGAACTCATCCCCCTTTGCCATCCGATTGCGCTGAGCAAGGTCGCGATCGACTGGTCGTGGCAGGGAGAGGACGCGATCGCCTGCCGCGCCACCGTACGCTGCGAAGGCCGGACCGGGGTTGAGATGGAGGCGCTCACCGCGGTGCAGATCGCCCTTCTCACTGTCTACGATATGGTCAAAGCCGTGGATCGTGCAATGAGCATCCACGAGGTGCGCCTGCTCGAGAAGTCGGGCGGCCGCAGCGGCTCCTGGAGCGCGCCGCCGCTGGAAGGCTGAAGGGGTCGGGGTGCTGCACCGCCAGCCCGCCGCTCAAGGCACTGGCATCTGCGGCATCCAGCGCAGCACGAAAGCGGTCCGGGCATCCAGGAACTGGGAGCTGCGGTTGCGGTCGTAGTGACGAGGCCGGGGAAGCATCGCCGCGAGCCGGGCCGCCTGCTCGGCGCTGAGCCGGGCGGCCGGTATGCCGAAGTAATGACGTGCGGCCGCCTCGGCGCCAAACACCCCGACGCCCCACTCGACATAGTTGAGGTAGAGGTGGAGGATGCGGCGCTTGTCCATGGCAAGTTCGATCATCAGCGTGATCAGGGCCTCCTGAGCCTTGCGCCACAGGCTGCGCTCGGCGGAGAGGAAGAGGTTTTTCGCCAGCTGTTGGGTGATCGTGGAGCCACCGCGCACAACCTTGCCTTTTTCCATGTTGCGCATCCAGGCTTTCTCGATCGCGTCCCAGTCGATGCCGTCGTGCCGTTCGAAGTTCTGGTCCTCGGCGGCGATCACCGCGCGTTTGAGGTGCGCGGCGATTCTGTCGTAGGGCACCGGCTGGTGACGAAGCTGCCCGAGCCGCAGTGCCTGTTCGCGCATGAAGGCGGTGTCCTGCGGGTCGGCAAACACCAGCCAGATCACCTGTGCAAAAAACCAGAACTGCACAAGAACGAGGCCAGCGAAGGCGATCCCAAGACAGCGCAGGGCAATCTTCATGGCCGCGACGATGCGGCCGCATCGTCCTGGGCCTCGCGCGAAAGGCTGGCGCGCAGGCCCGCGTAGACCGGCGCAGTGCAGGGACTTACCCCGTGCCAGATGCGGTATGCCTCAGCAGCCTGTCCGACCAGCATGCCCAGACCATCGCTTGCCTGGCGGCAGCCCGCTTCCAAAGCCTGCCGAAGGAAGGGCGTGGGTTGCGCTGCATACATCAGGTCGTAGGCGAGCTGGGCCGCAGCAAGCACTCGCGCATCGATCGGCAGATCGCGCGCTGCGAGTCCCGCCGAAGTGGCGTTTACCACCAGGTCCCAGGGGCCGTCGCGACAAAACCTTGCGGCGACTTCCTCGAATCCGCATACGTCGGCCTTCAGGTCAGCGGCACGTGCAGGGCTGCGGTTGGCCACGACCAGCCGTGCACAACCCGCCTCGCGAAGCGGGCCAAGAACCCCACGGCATGCGCCGCCTGCGCCCAGCACCAGCACAGACAGGCCTGCGAGCTTGAGCCCGAGCCGCCCCTCGATGTCGTTCACCAGTCCGATCCCGTCGGTGTTGTCGCCCTCGATCGTGTCGCCGTTGAACACCAGTGTGTTGACCGCACCGGCAGCCTGCGCGCGCGCGCTCTTGCGGTCGCAAGCCTCGAAAGCCTCCACCTTGAAGGGCTGGGTGACGTTGGCGCCCGCCCCGCCGCCTGCGCGAAAGGCGCTGAGCACATCCCGAAAGGACCCGGGCGCTGCATGCAGGCGCCCGTAGCGCAGACGGTGGCCGAACTGCGCCGCGAAGGCCTCATGGATGAAGGGCGAACGGCTGTGTGACACCGGATGCCCGATCACGGCGAAGCGGCGCACCGGCGCGATGCCTGGCAAGCTGCCCGGCGGCCCGTCGGGCGTGTACGCCCCAGCTCCCACGCTCAGCCCCCTTCAGGCTCCGCGGTGGCCGCACCCTCGCCTGGATCGTCCCAATGCAGCATGCGCGCCTCGACTGAAAGTTCCACCCAGTCCATGCGCAGTACCTCGATCCACAGCCGGCGCCCGGCGAACCCCTCCGGCAGGTCGGCGAGCGCAAACAGCAGCGGCGCATGGATGAAACGAACCCGCTGCTCACGCAAGGCCACCACCAGATGGCGACGCTCTCCACCTTGCTCAACCCAGCGCATCGCCCAATAGCGCTCCATACGGTCCTGGTAGCTGCCGTAGGCGTCGTAGCGCGCATCGAAGCCTGCGATCACAGCGTGCAGGTCGGACTCCTCGGTACTGTACGGCGGGCGCTGCCGGGTACTGAGCGCGAGCAACTGGCGCTGGTTCACCAGGTCGGCGTAGCGCCTCAAGGGGGAGGTTGCCCAGAGGTAGTGGCTCACGCCGAGCCCCTGATGGGCGATGGGATGCGTGGTCATCCGCACCTTGCCCATCTGCTGCGAGCGGAAGATGCCGGGGAGTCGGTTGAGCGCGAGCAGACGCGCCCAGCGCGAATTGGCCAGGATCATCAATTCGGCCACGATACGGTCAAGCGGTGCATCGCGCTGCCGCTCAACGATCTCGACCCGGTTGCCTTCGATACTGAACTGAAAGTCGCTGCGAAACCGGGCTTCGGGCCGACCCCGTTGCGCTTCGCGCTGTGCCTGCCAATGCAGCGAAAGCCGCCAGAGCAACGCCAGTGCGGGCTGCAACTCCTGCGGCGGATCCGATGGCAGGTCATGCGGGCATTCCGGCGGCCGATCCGGCGGCGGATCCGGCAGCTGGTCATGCGGGAATTCCGGCGGCCGACCCGGCGGCAATACGAGGGGCGGATCCCCCTGCGGCTGCGCGTTCAGCCCGCCCAAGGCGTGCGACCCACTTTGCCCTGCCTCAGGCGCTGCACAAACTGCGGCAGCCTCCGGCGCTGCGGCCTGCCACCAGCGCTCAAGGGCTTGCACCGTCACCCGTTCCCCGAGCCTGTCGTGCCGCAGATTTGCGCGGATCGGCACCTGTTCGAGACGTGTCTCCTCGCCCACAACCTCAAAGCCGCTGCCAAGATGCAGGTAGAGCGACAGTGCCGGTCTCGGTGCACCGCTGTCGAGCGAGAAAACGCGGACGATCGGCTCTGGAAGCATCTGGATCTTTTCCCCCGGGGCGTACACCGTCGACATGCGCTCCCGCGCGATCCGATCCCAGCGGTTGCCCGGCTCAAGGAGCAGTGATGGCACTGCGATGTGGACGCCGATCGTCCAGATCTCACCCGCCTTCGCGAAAGCCCTCACCCCGGGAGTCACCACCCCGGAAGCAGCCGCGCTGGATGCGGCCTGCCCGAAAGGTGTCCGCGCGCCGTGCCATTGCACCGAGAGTGCATCGTCGATCTCGGTGGTGCTCGAGTCGTCGATCGAGAAGGCTGCAACCGGGGCAAGGGGCAGTGCTTGGATCCGGGCACTCAGCGGACCGAGCGCCGCTGCGAGTTCATCGGGCGCAAACTGCGGCTCCAGACCCTTTGGGAAGTGCTCGCGGGCAAAAGCTCCGCGGTGGAGTTGCGCCACGTCGGGGATCACGCCGGTGCGCAAGACCAGTTGCGGCATCGACATCCGGGTCGCCTTTGCTGCCGCATCGAGCGCGCGGTACGCGGTCGACTGCTTGTCGGGCTTTACCAGCAGCGCAATCGGGTCGACAGCCTCGGGGTGCGCATCGCCGGATCCAACCCACGCCTCGGGCCATTGTCCTGCTGCGAGCGTCTCGGCCCAGGACTGGATCCGCGCCTCGAGTTGCTTGCGCCGCTCCACTGCGGCCAGCGCCTTGTCGATCTGCACGCGGTCCTGGGCGCGGAAAAGTCCCCGGCCCCTGCGCTGAAACCAGATTGGCGCGGCCTGCAGACAAAGCAGCGTGGCGCAGCGTTGCACCACCGAGGGCTTGCCGCCGAAGTACTCCACCGCGAGTTGTTCGAAGTCCACATCGTCCTGCGGCGCAAACTCCCAGATCAGCGCCACGTCCATCGACTCGGCAAGCGCCTGCGCCTGCGGCAGCAGCGGGGCCGACGGCAACGCGTCAAAGCGCAGGACGATCTGCTGCATGCGTACCTTGATGCGGCGACCGCCATGCAACTCGACCTGAACGCTCGCGGGCGCCTCCGAGACCACTTCGCCCACCTTGAGTTGACCCTCGTCCTCGAAGAGCGCATGCCTGAGCGCCGCCGCGTGGGATGCGCTTGCGGCGGGGGGGCGACCCGCCGCCCGTTGCAAGGTCTCGCTCATGGCTGCGCCTCGCCCTCGGGTGGCAATGAGGCGAAAGGCTTGAGTGCGAGCGCCTGAAGCAGCCGGGCGTGGATGCCGCCGAAGGCGCCGTTGCTCATCACGAGGACGCGATCACCCGCATGCGCATCGGCAACAACCGCCTCGACGAGTGGGCCGACCTCCGCGCGTACCACTACCTTGTCGCCAAGCGGATCAAGCGCAGCGGCCACATCCCAGTCCAGCGACCCACTGCAGCAATACACCCGGTCGGCCCTGCGCAGGCTCGAGGCGAGCCGCGCCGCCATCGTGCCCAGCTTCATCGTGTTGCTGCGCGGCTCCACCACAGCCAGCACGCGCTGACCGCTTTCCGCACAAAGCGCGGCAACGCTTGCTTCGATCGCGGTTGGGTGGTGCGCGAAATCGTCATACACACCGACCCCATTGACGGTACCGCGCAACTCGAGCCGTCGGCGCACGCCGCCGAAGGCCGACAAGGCCTCGAGCGCATGCTGCGGCTCGAGGCCCAGCAGCCGTACTGCGGTGAGTGCGGCGAGCGCATTGTGCAGGTTGTGGCTCCCTCCCAGCGCGAGACTGGCCTCGCCGATCCGGGTGGCACCCTCCATCAGCGCAAATTGCTGCCGTCCGCCCGAGGCCACAACTCCCTCGGCCCAGAGGCCTTGCCCGGGTGATCCAAAACGCTCGACCGCCGACCAGCAACCGCGGGCAAGAACCCGCTCCAGCGCCTCTCCAGCCGCCGGTGCAGCGGCCAGCACCACCACCGAGCGCGAAGACATCGTGCGCAACAATTGGTGAAATTGCCACTCGATGGCCGCGAGATCGGCGAAGATGTCGGCGTGATCGAACTCAAGATTGTTGAGCACCGCCACCGTCGGGCGGTAGTGTAGAAACTTCGAGCGCTTGTCGAAGAACGCGGTGTCGTACTCGTCGGCCTCGATCACGAACGGCTGAGCGGCGTCTCCCAGCGCCCCGCTCGAGGCAAAGTCGTGCGCCACACCGCCGATCAGATAGCCCACATCCGTCCCCAGCGCCTTGCGCAGCAGGAAGGTGCACAGCGCGGTGGTGGTGGTCTTCCCGTGGGTGCCGGCCACCGCAAGCACCGGGCGGTGTGCGAGCACATGCTCGCCGAGCCACTGCGGTCCCGAGGTGTAGGGCACGCGCGCATCGAGAACCGCCTCCATCAGCGGGTTGCCACGCCGGACGACGTTGCCCACGACAAAAAGATCGGGTCTGAAGGCCAGTTGCGAGGCTGAAAATCCATCGACGAAATCGATGTCGAGCGCTCGCAGCTGGTCGCTCATCGGCGGATAGACGTTGGCGTCGCAGCCGGTGACGCGGTGCCCCGCCTGGCGCGCGATGGCGGCAAGGCCGCCCATGAACGTTCCTGCAATACCCAGGATGTGGATGTGCACAGTGCGCGGATTGTATCGGCAGCTAAACTGCCCGCTCCATGGACGCTCAAGGTCGTACCCGCAGTCTGATCGCCCAGCATATCGCCCGCCTGATGGCCGATCACGGCCTTGAGCCGGGTCCGGCCCGAAGGCGTGCGATCGACGAGATCGGCGAGGGGCGGCGAATGCCATCGGGCTGCGTTCCCGACGCACAGGAGGTCGACGAGGCCCTGCGCGAGCACCTTGCGCTCTTTGATCCAGACCATGCGGCACGGGTGCGGCACATGCGCCTGGTGGCGCTTGAGATGATGGCGCGGCTTGCTCCAACGACGGTGCTTGCCACCGGCGCGGTCTGGAAGGGGATCGCCACGGCGAGTGCGCCGGTCCATCTGCAATGCTTTGCCGAAGAGCCCAAGCAAGTCCATTTCCGTCTCCTCGATATGGGTCTCGACCCGGAAGTCCTCGGCCTCAGGCACTTTCGCACCGGAGTCGAAGTCGAAGGCCTCGGCGTTCACTGGCAGGGCGAGGCGATCCTGATTTCGATCTACGACCTCGAGGATCTGCGCGGGGCGCTCGTTGCGCCTGCGGGGGGCACACCGGAGCGCGGCGACATGGCCGCGCTGCGCGCGAGGCTTGCGCAGCAACTCTAGGCCTTTCGTATAAGATCCTGCGCCATGGAGTCGAAGGAACCGCCCAACATGCCCTCGACAGCCCCTGCCGACCCGGCAGGGCACAGACTCTTTCGCCGCATGCTTCTCCTCGTGGGCACCGCGATGGGGGCCACCGCAGCCGGTGCCTGGTTTGCCGCGCGCTACTACAGCACCCGTCAGGCCTCCCACGAGGCTGTGCGCGTGTTGATGGAGCAGCGCTTTCAGACCGCACGCGGCGAGGCATTGCCGATGTCTGAACTCCGCGGGAAAGTGTTGCTCGTGAACTTCTGGGCCACCTGGTGCCCGCCCTGCGTTGAAGAGATGCCCGAACTCGAGGCCCTGCAACAGGAACTTCAGTCACGACCGGCAAAAATGATGCAAACGATCGGGATCGGCATCGATTCTCCGTCCAACATCCGTCTTTTTGCGGCCAAATCGCAGATCACCTACCCCCTTGTGCTTGCCGGAAGCCAGGGCAGCGAGCTCGCCCGCCTCTTCGGCAACGACAAGGGTTTGCTCCCTTATACCGTGGTGATCGGTCACGATGGGGCCCTTTTGAAGACCGTTCTCGGCAGAGTGAGGATCGATGCGCTTCGGCAGGCAGTGGTTGCCGCGCTTGACCGTGCCTGAGTGTTCAGCGCCCCCGCTGCGGCAAGCGGCGCAGGCAATGCGGGAGGGCATCGCATGAGGCGACTGCTCCTTGTGCAGGGCCCCAACCTGAACCTCCTTGGCACCCGCGAGCCCGCGATCTACGGAGCAGAAACGCTCGAGGCTGTTCACCGCAGGCTGCACCAGGAAGCTCTGGGCCTCAACCTTGAACTTGAGTGTTTTCAGAGCAATCACGAGGGGGCCATCGTCGAGCGTATCCATCGGGCAGGCGCTGAAGGGGTGGACTACATCCTGATCAACCCGGCGGCCTACACCCACACTTCGGTGGCGATCCGCGACGCGCTCGCTGCGGTGGCAGTCCCCTTCATCGAGGTGCACCTGTCCAACGTGCATCGACGCGAACCCTTTCGGCACCACTCCTACCTTTCCGACCTCGCCGTCGGCGTTATCGTCGGGCTTGGTTCACAGGGCTATTCGCTTGCGCTCATGGCCGCCGCCACGCAGCTGTCCCGCGCGGTCTCGCTGCCTGCGGATGCGAGCCTTCCGCTCCGCGAGGGCCGGGAATCATTTTCGGGCGGTCCCGGCGAAGCGCCTGAGCGTACGCACCGCCGCTGAGGAAAACGAGCATGGATTTGCGCAAGATCAAGTCGCTGATCGATCTGGTGTCGGAGTCGGACATCTCCGAGCTCGAGATCACCGAAAACGAGGGCAAGGTGCGTATCGTCAAGGCGTCCCCAGGGTCCGCCCACGCAGGCCTGCCGATTGCCATGTTCGGCCCGCCAGGGTATGCGCCCGGTGTCTCCGCTGGCACCCACGGCACCATGCTTGCGCCCAGCAGCCACGCAACGCTTCCGCTTGCACCCTCGCTCGCGCCGGGTCTGGCCGGCGCCACTGCGGCGTACACCGGGGTAGCGGTGCACGGTCAGCCAAGTCTTCACAGCCCGCAGGGCATGCAGGTGCCGCAGGGCATGCAGGTGCCGCAGGGCGTGCAGGGGGCGGTCGGCCTGCAAGGCCCACAGGGCATGCAGGGCGCTTACGGGCCAGCTGGGACCGTTGCGGGCGCAGACCCCGCCGACAGTTCCTTTGTGGTCAAGTCGCCGATGGTGGGCACCTTCTACCGCGCCTCGCAGCCGGGCGCAGATCCCTTTGTGCAGGTCGGCAGCAAGGTGGCCGATACCGATGTGGTGTGCCTGATCGAGGCGATGAAACTCCTCAACGAGATCGAAGCTGGCAAGGCGGGCACGATCAAGGCTATCCTGGTCGAGAATGGCCAACCCGTGGAATACGGGCAGCCGCTCTTTCGGATCGACTGAACGCCGCATGTTCGAGAAGGTTCTGATCGCCAACCGTGGCGAAATTGCGCTGCGTATCCAGCGAGCCTGCCGCGAACTTGGCATTCGCACGGTCGTGGTCCACTCCGAAGCCGACACCGAGGCAAAGTACGTTCGACTGGCCGATGAATCAGTGTGCATCGGACCGCCCCCCTCGCGCGAGAGCTACCTCAACATCCCGGCGATCATCTCGGCGGCCGAAGTGACCGATGCGGAGGCCATCCACCCGGGTTATGGCTTTCTTTCGGAAAACGCCGACTTTGCCGAGCGCGTGGAGCGCTCGGGCTTTGTCTTCATTGGGCCGAAACCCGAGTCGATCCGGATCATGGGCGACAAGGTGAGCGCCAAGCACGCCATGAAGTCGGCAGGCGTCCCGGTGGTGCCCGGATCCGAGGGCGCCTTGTCTGAAGACCCAAAGGAAATCGTACGGATCGCCCGGCAGATCGGCTATCCGGTCATCATCAAGGCTGCCGGTGGGGGCGGTGGACGCGGCATGCGCGTGGTGCACACCGAGGCTGCCTTGATCAATGCGGTCACCATGACCCGCAGCGAAGCCGCAGCGGCGTTCAACAACGCGAGCGTGTACCTGGAGAAGTTCCTTGAGAATCCCCGCCATGTCGAGATCCAGATCCTTGCCGACGGTCAGGGCAATGTGGTGCATCTGGGCGAGCGTGATTGCTCGATGCAGCGTCGTCATCAGAAGGTGGTCGAGGAGGGGCCAGCTCCGGGGATCGCGCGCAAGCTGATCGACCGCATAGGGAGCCGCTGCGTGGACGCCGCCCGCAAGATCGGATACCGAAGTGCGGGAACCTTCGAATTCCTGTTTGAAAACGACGAGTTCCACTTCATCGAGATGAACACCCGGGTGCAGGTGGAACACCCGGTGACCGAACTGATCACCGGCATCGACATCGTGCAGCAACAGATCCTGATCGCAGCCGGGCACAAGCTTGGCTTTCGACAAAAGGACATCGTGTTTCGCGGCCATGCGATCGAGTGCCGTATCAATGCCGAGGATCCCTTCAAGTTCACGCCTTCGCCCGGGCGCATCACGCATTGGCATCCCCCCGGCGGGCCCGGCGTACGCGTGGACTCGCATGCGTACTCCAACTACCTTGTACCGCCGCACTACGACTCGATGATCGCCAAGGTGATCGCCTTCGGCGACAGCCGCGAGCAGGCGCTTGCACGCATGCGCATCGCGCTCTCGGAGATGGCGGTCGAGGGCATCAACACCAACCTCGCCTTGCACCGCGAACTCCTTGTCGACGCGCGCTTTCTGCAGGGCGGCACCTCGATCCACTACCTCGAACACAAGCTTGCCGACCGGCAACATGCCTGAGGGGCGGGCACCGGAGCAGGGGCGCAATCTCGAACCCGCGTGGTTCGAACTCACGCTGGTGGTGGACCGTGAGGTGGAGGCGGCGCTGAGCGATGCCTTGCTGGAGTGCGGCGCCGCAGCAGTGCAGACCGAGGACGCCGATGCCCACACGCCGCAGGAGCGGGCGATCTTTGCCGAGCCGCAGCTGCCACCGACAGGATTCGAGGTCTGGCCGCGCAATCGTCTTTGCGCCCTCCTGCAGATGGCTCCGGACCTTGCGCAGAGCGAGGCTTCCCGGGTGATGGGAGAGGCCTGTGCGCTTGCGCGGCTGCAGGTCACGCCGCCCTGGGAGCTTCGGGCACTTGCCGAGCAGGACTGGGTGAGACTCACCCAGTCGCAGTTTCAGCCGATCGCGGTTGGAGATCGACTCTGGATCAGCCCGAGTTGGCACGACCGTTGCCCTGCGGATCGCACAGCCCTGATCCTCGATCCAGGGCTTGCCTTCGGCACCGGAAGCCACCCCACAACACGACTCTGTCTGGCATGGCTCGAGTCCCACCTGCGCGGAGGTGAAGAGGTGCTCGATTACGGCTGCGGGTCGGGCATTCTCGGCATCGCTGCCGCATTGCTCGGCGCCCGTGGGGTGTACGCGGTCGACATCGACCCACAGGCGCTGCGGGCAACACGCGAAAATGCGCTGCGCAACGGGGTGGCTGATCGGGTCGATGTGTCGACGGGCATGGTGCGCGTGATCGACCCAACCGCCAGGGTCGGTGCGGCTGACAGGATGGCTGCCGCGGGCCGAACAGCCCACAGGCCGGCATCAGCCGCTGGCGCGGATGCCGCTCTTCCACAGCATTCGGCCGGGTCACCGGAGAGCTTCGATGTGGTGATCGCCAACATCCTTGCGGCACCGCTCAAACTGCTCGCTTCGCTGCTTGAGGCAAGGCTGCGACCCGGGGGCTGGATCGTTCTGGCGGGCCTCTTGTCCGAGCAGGCCAAGGATGTGTCGAGCTGTTATCCGGATACTTCGCCTGCCCCATGGCGCACCGAGGAAGGGTGGACGGTTCTGGCCGGGCAACGACCCCCCGCACCCCCCACATCACCCACATTCGCCACATTCCCCGCGTACCCCGCACACGCCACACAGCCCCGCCCCGTGGATCCCCCCATGACGCACGACCCGCATGACCCGCACAACCCCCACGATCCCGACAACCGCCACGATCCCCGCGACCCCCGCGTCAATGCTCCGCCCGCGCCGGAATTGCGTCACGCGGGACCGCAGCCTGCGGTGCTGATCAGCGGTTCGATCGCGTTTGACTACATCCTGCTCTTCGACGGACACTTCCGCGAACATATCCTGCCCGAGCAGATCCACAGGCTCAACGTTGCATTTCTTGCACCGCGGCTCGAGCGGCAGTTTGGTGGCTGTGCGGCCAACATCGCCTACAACCTCGCAGCCCTCGGTGGACGCCCCCGGATCCTGGCGACCGTAGGACACGACGGCGGTCCGTACCTGGAGCGACTGGACCGCCTGGGTATCGACACGGCATCGGTCATCACCGTGCCGGACTGCTTTACCGCACAGGCGTTCATCACCACCGACAAGGATGCCAACCAGATCACAGCGTTTCATCCGGGAGCGATGGAGGAGGCGCATCGGGTGGAGGTGGCCCAGGCCGCGCAGGGATCCCAACCCTGCGCGTGGGGCATTGTTGCGCCAAACGGCAAGAAGGCCATGCAGGCGCATGCCGCTGGTTTGGTGCAGGAGGGGATCCCCTTCATCTTTGACCCCGGTCAGGGCCTGCCGATGTTTGCGGGCAACGAACTCCTCGAACTCATTGCGGCTGCACAGGCGCTCATCCTCAACGACTACGAAGCCTCGATGCTCCTGCAGCGTACCGGGCTGAGCGAGCTACAGCTTGCCCGCCGTCTCGAGGCACTCGTGATTACCCGCGGGGCATCCGGCTGCACGCTGCACTGGCAGGGCCAACGGCAAGACCTTGGCGCGGCCCGGGCGGCTGCCGAAGTGGATCCAACCGGTTGTGGCGATGCCTTTCGCGCCGGCGTGCTGCATGGCCTTGCGCGCGGTGCGCGGTGGCCCGAAGCGGTAGGCCTCGGAACCATCCTCGGTGCGGTCAAGGTTGAGCATCCCGGAGGCCAGAACCACCCGATCGATCGCGACGATCTTCGCCAACGCTGGCGCGCGCACTTTAACGCCCCGATGCCCGTGGCGTTTTTCGCCTGAGACGGGGCTCAAAGCGCGCCGCCGCGCTCGATCGCGGGCCAGAGGCGCCCGTCAGCGTACCCCCTGGCGCAGCACGGTAAGGAGGACCTGCAACAGGATCAGCAACACCAGAGGCGAAAGGTCGAGTCCGGCCGGCGAGGGCAGGCGCCGACGGATCGGCCTCAAGAGCGGATCGCTCAGCATCGCAAGCGGTGTTGACAAGGGGTGGTGCGGTGAAAACCAGCTCAGCACGGCCTGAATCAGCACCACAGCCATCACCACATAGACCGCCCAACTGATCCACTGCGCAAGCCCGAGGAGCAACAGTGCGGCAGCGCGGGTGACTGGCGGTGCCGCGAGAACCGCCGCAGGCTGCGAAAAGAGCGCGAGCATTGCAAGCACGTGCAACACCGCAATCAACGCGCTCAGGATCAGTGCGGCAGCATCAAGCCGTCCGCGGAGCGGCAGCATGCGCTGGAGCGGTCCAACCAGCCACTGCGTGATTTGCTGGGTAACCCGGGCAACCGGATGAAAGTTCGAAACCCGCGCCCAGGAAAGCCACAGACGCATCCACAGTGCCATCGCAAGGAGGCTTGCGACCGGATCGAGTACTGCCCAGACGATCGAGCCGAGCATCGGCAGGAGGATCTCTAGCTGGGCCTTGCCAAAGCCGGTGCCAGCGTCGATATCCCCGACGTGCCTCGCCTCACGAAAGCTCCAACCCCGGCGATGCGGGACGCCCGCCCCGGGATGTCAGGGCTTGTCGCCGGTTGGAAAGGGCCACGCTGGGACCGTTGCGGCTGCCTTGGCGGCAGCTTTCCTTGCACCCTTGCTGGCCGCCGACCTGGCGGACTTCACCTCAGGCGCGGGCGCAGACTTGGCCGACGCCCCGGGCGCTCTGGGCTCCGCCTTGGCCTTCACGCCTCCAGAGCTCGTCTTTTTCGCAGTTGCCACCGATGTCCTCCTCCATTGCAAACCATTCAATCCTTCGGGAACCCTCTAATCCCAACTCAGCGCGCCCCCGGTCTGATACTCGATCACGCGAGTTTCGAAAAAATTTCTTTCCTTCTTCAGGTCGATCATCTCACTCATCCAGGGAAAAGGGTTTTCCTCCAGCGGAAAGAGTGCATCGAGACCGATCTGCTGGGCACGCCGATTGGCAATGAACCGCAGGTAGCCCTTGAACATCGCGGCATTGAGTCCCAAAACGCCGCGCGGCATGGTGTCTTCGGCATAGGCGTACTCAAGTTCCACCGCGCGGACAAAAAGTTTCCTGACCTCGTCGCGAAACTCCGCAGTCCAGAGCTGAGGATTCTCAAGCTTGATGGTATTCACGAGGTCGATGCCGAAGTTGCAGTGCATCGACTCATCGCGCAGGATGTACTGGTACTGTTCGGCGGCGCCGGTCATCTTGTTCTGCCTTCCCAGAGCGAGGATCTGTACGAACCCTACATAGAAGAACAAACCCTCCATCAGGCAGGAGAACACGATCAGCGACTTGAGCAAGGCTTGATCGGTCTCGACGGTACCCGTCCGGAAGTTGGGGTCGGTCAGGGTGTCGATGAAGGGAATGAGGAACTCGTCCTTGTCCCGGATCGAGCGCACCTCGTGGTAGGCGTTGAAGATCTCCCCCTCGTCAAGGCCGAGCGACTCGACGATGTACTGGTAGGCATGGGTATGGATCGCCTCCTCGAAAGCCTGGCGCAGGAGGAACTGTCGACACTCGGGCGCAGTGATATGACGGTAAGTACCCAGGACGATGTTGTTGGCCGCAAGCGAGTCCGCAGTCACGAAGAATCCGAGATTGCGCTTCACCAGACGCCGCTCATCCTCGCTGAGTCCCTGCGGCGACTTCCAGAGCGAAATATCCCGACTCATGTTGACTTCCTGCGGCATCCAGTGGTTTGCGCAAGTTGCCAGATACTTTTCCCACGCCCACTTGTACTTGAACGGCACGAGCTGATTGACATCCGATGCGCCGTTGATGATGCGCTTGTCTTCAACCCGTACTCGTCGGTCACTCGCCGCAACCACGCTGTAGGCGGGTGCCACAACGATTCCAGCCAAAGCCTGCTGCGGCGGCATCGGATGCGTGGAATGCACCGACGCCACCCGACTCGCCGGCCGCCCGTGAACTGCGGTGCGGTTCGGTGCAGGGTCAGGCATCGGCAAGGGAGTGGATTTGGATGCAAGCGCCGGTCCAGGCGCAGATTCAAGTGCCATCCCCTCCCCGTATGCCAGGGGCGTCGCCGCGGCATATTCCACCGAGGTTCGCTCCACGGACTCCAACGATGACCCGATTGCGGTTTGGGCCAACCGTTTCCCTGACCGCGCCGGCAGTGCGGTGGCCGGGTGCGCGGCGATGGCGAGGTCCAATTCATCCCAGGAAAGCATTATTTTTCTCACTTTCAAAACGATTCGACAAAACCTCAAAACTTCCTGGCCGCAAACCATCGTCAACTTCGACGCGGCCTGCGCGGTGCGGGCCCGCGGCTCGTTCATGCGCGCCGCCGAGCAGCCTTGACGGCCTGCTCATCGCATTCCAGTCTTTCGATCCGCGAAGGACGAGCGCTTCATCGATGAAGTTCAGGCAGCGCCCGCGACAGCGCCCGCGCTTGACACTGCTATTGGCATGCCTCGCAACCCGGATCATTAATCGCACAATAAGCTGCGGACGCGTTGCCAAGGTCCCTCGGACCTGCGCCATCGGTGTCGGCACCGCGCCTGAGCGCGCCCGAAGAACCCGATGAACCACCCACGCGCCCAGCACCCCCGCCGCTTC
>VGHO01000010.1 GCA_016868175.1 Betaproteobacteria bacterium | reverse complement strand
GTCTGGTACGATGTGGCGCCCCGCACGATGAAGCGCCCCGAGGATGCATCGACGGGTGTTGCAAGCCCCTGATTCCAAGCTGCTGGAGCGTGCATTGAAGATTGTCTGCATTGGCGGTGGGCCGGCCGGCCTCTATTTCGGGCTGCTCATGAAGTCGCGGCATCCGCAGCACGAGGTGACCGTGATCGAGCGGAACCGCCCCTACGACACCTTCGGCTGGGGTGTTGTGTTCTCCGACGCGACCATGGACAACATGTGCGCATGGGATGCGGAGACCGCAGCGCAAATCCAGCAGGCCTTCAACCACTGGAACGACATCGAACTGGTGTTCAAGGGGCGGCGTATCCGCTGCAAGGGCCATGGTTTTGTGGGCATTGGCCGCAAACGCCTTCTCAACATCCTCCAGTTGCGTTGTGAGGCGCTGGGGGTGCAACTGGTGTTCGACACCGAGGCACTCAGCGATGCAGACTTCCCCGACGCAGATCTGATCGTGGCGAGCGACGGGATCCATTCCACGCTGCGCCAGCGCCATGCAGCACACTTCCGACCCGATATCGTCTCCCGACCGAACCGCTACATCTGGCTGGGTACTCCTCAGTTGTTCGACGCCTTTACCTTCGATTTCCGCAAGACCGCTCACGGGTGGTTTCAGGCTCACATCTACAGGTTCGACGAGAAGACCAGCACCTTCATCGTGGAGTGCCCGGAGCCGGTTTGGCTCGCGCACCGGCTCGACCAGGCCGATCAGGAGGCATCGCTCGCCTTTTGCCAGTCACTTTTTGCCGAGACGCTGCAAGGTGCCCCCTTGCTGAGCAATGCGCGGCATTCGCGTGGTTCGGCCTGGCTGAATTTTCAGCGGGTCAGCTGCGCCAACTGGTGGCTCGGGAACGACCATGGGGCCCATCTCGTCCTGATGGGTGATGCGGTCCACACCGCCCACTTTGCGATCGGCTCCGGTACCAAACTGGCGCTTGAAGACGCAATCGAACTCACCCGGCAGTTCGAGCGCCACGGACACCACCGGGAAGTCATCGGGCAGGTACTGTCCGCCTACCAGGCCCTGCGCCAGGTGGAGACCCAGCGCATCCAGAACGCAGCGTGGAATGCGATGGAATGGTTCGAGGTCTGCGGCCACCGTTACTGCGATCAACTCGAGCCCGAGCAGTTTATGTACTCCATGCTCACCCGCAGTCAACGCATCAGCCACGAGAACCTGCGTCGACGCGACCGGCAGTGGCTGGAGGGCTACGAGCGCTGGTTTGCGCGCCACGCGCCGCAACCGGGCAACAACGCGCCCGAGGCCCATCCGAACGCCCCGGAGGAGCCGTGGGTGCCGCCGATGTTCACGCCCTTTCGGATCCGGTCGATCACCCTGAAGAACCGGGTCGTTGTCTCACCGATGGCGCAGTACTCGGCGACCGATGGCGTGGTGGGCGACTTTCATCGGGTGCACCTCGGTGCACGCGCGCTGGGGGGTGCGGCGCTGGTGATGCTCGAAATGACAGCGCCCAGCCCCGAGGGAAGGATCACACCGCACTGCCCTGGCCTGTGGAACGACGCACAGCAAGAGGCGTTTGCAGGCATCGTCGACTGGGTCCACGCGCACAGCGATGCACGGATCGGTCTGCAACTCGGTCACTCAGGCCCCAAGGGAAGCACGCGTGCGCCATGGGAGCACGGCGGAGCGGATCAGCCCCTGCCCTCGCACAACTGGACGATTCGCTCGGCAAGCGCCCTGCCCTACCTGCGAGGCGGCCGGATTCCCGAGGTGCTCACCCCCGAGGGGATGCAAGCGATCAGCGAAAGCTTCGTCCAGGCAGCGCAACGCGCGGCGCTTGCGGGCTTTGACTGGCTCGAACTTCACTGTGCCCACGGCTATCTGCTCTCGGCGTTCATCTCGCCGCTTACCAACCGGCGCAACGATGACTATGGCGGCACGCTGATGAAGCGCCTGCGATTCCCGCTCGAAGTCTGCGCGGCACTGCGCGCGACCTGGCCGCAACACCTTCCCCTGAGCGTGAGAATCTCGGCCCACGACTGGGTGGAGGGCGGAACGACGCCGGACGAGGCCGTGGAGATCGCACGCGCTTTCCGGAATGCGGGTGCCGACATGATCGACTGCTCCTCGGGACAGGTGAGCGTGGATCAGCAACCCCTCTACGGGCGCATGTACCAGACACCCTTTGCGGACCGGATACGTCAGGAGGCTCGCGTGCCCACGATCGCCGTGGGGGCCATCAGCGAGGCTGACCATGTGAACAGCATCATCGCATCGGGCCGCGCCGATCTGTGTGCAGTGGGACGACCGCACCTTGCCAACCCCGCGTGGACACTTCTCGAGGCAGCGCGCATCGGCTACCGCCCCGTGCAGTGGCCGCACCAGTATCTGGCGGCCAAGCGGCAACTCGAAGCCGCGTTCGAGCGCGCCGGGACCTCATCGTGATCCCCCTGCAGGCACGCCATGCGTTGATCACTGGAGCGTCGCGGGGTATTGGCGCAGCGATTGCGCGGGAGTTGCATCAGGCAGGGGCCCGCCTGAGTCTGGTCGCGCGAAGCATCTCCCGGGCAGCACCCGGCCTGAGCGACATCGTCGCTCAGGGTCGCTGCGAACTCGTGGATGCGGACGTGAGCGATGCCGCAAGTATCCACCGGGCAGTTGAAAGAGCGGTTGCAACCCATGGACCGATCCACATTCTGGTCAACAACGCCGGGCAGGCCGAGAGCCTTGCGATCGAGGCGATGGACGATGCCCACTGGGAGCGCATGATGGCGGTGAATCTCACGGGGAGCTACCATTGCATCCGCGCGGCGATGGCCTCGTTGCACGAGGCTGCATCCGCGCAGTATCCGGCGAGGATCGTGAATGTGGCAAGCACCGCAGGGTTGCAGGGCTATCCCCGGGTGAGCGCGTATGTGGCGGCCAAACACGGGCTAATCGGACTTACACGGGCGCTAGCCCTCGAACTTGCCCGCAGGCACATCACGGTGAATGCAGTCTGCCCCGGCTACACCGACACCGACCTCGCCGCGCGGGCGGTGGAGGGCCTGGTCGAACGGGCAGGGAAGAGCGCCGATGAGGCGCGCAGGATGCTGGCTGCGCGAAACCCGCAGCGCCGGCTCATACGCCCCGAGGAGGTCGCAAGCGCGGTCGGCTGGC
Organism: Betaproteobacteria bacterium; assembly: GCA_016868175.1. Taxonomy (GTDB): domain Bacteria; phylum Pseudomonadota; class Gammaproteobacteria; order Burkholderiales; family Burkholderiaceae_E; genus UBA3064. Next base: position 23,906 of record VGHO01000010.1, on the reverse strand, counting down.
TGTGTCATCCGCAAAGCGGCGCGGTAAACGGCCAGACGATCGTGATCGATGGTGGGGAAGTTGCCGGATGACGACGCCCCGAGCTAGCCCCATAGACTTCATGATGAGGAGCACGGCATGACCCAACGCTTTCTTCCCGGCAAGACGCATCGGCTGCCGCGTCACGGCCTTGCGCTTGCAAACTACAAGGCGGAACACTTTCTCTACCGCCATGCCGACGGCATCGCCACCGTGACACTCAACCGCCCGGAGCGCAAGAATCCTCTCTCCTTTGAATCCTATGCCGAGTTGCGCGATCTCTTCCGCGCAATGAGCAGCGCCACCGATGTGCACGCGGTTGTGCTGGGCGGCGAGGGCGGCAACTTCTGCTCGGGAGGGGACGTACACGAGATCATCGGCCCGCTCACCGGGCTCGACATGCCGGGGCTCCTTGCGTTCACCCGCATGACGGGCGATGTGGTGAAGGCGATGCGGGCCTGCCCACAACCGATCATCGCCGCAGTGGAGGGCGTCTGTGCAGGTGCCGGCGCGCTGCTTGCGCTTGCTGCAGACATCCGCTACGGGACCGAACAAAGCCGTACGAGCTTTCTTTTCAACAAGGTCGGGCTTGCCGGCTGCGACATGGGCGCTTGCGCCCTGCTACCCCGCGTGGTGGGCCAGGGGCGTGCAAGTGAACTGCTCTACACCGGGCGCGCCCTGGGCGGAGCCGAGGCATTGCAGTGGGGATTTCTCAATCGGCTGTGCAGTGCCGAGTTGCTGATGGACGAATGCCTCGCTCTGGCCCGCGAAATTGCGGCCGGACCTGGTTTCGCGCACAGTATGACCAAGAAGATGCTCCAGCAGGAGTGGAACATGGGTGTGGACGAGGCGATCGAAGCCGAGGCGCAGGCGCAGGCGATCTGCATGATGACCAACGACTTTCATCGGGCCTACCATGCCTTCGCAGCGAAGACCCGCCCGGTTTTCGAAGGTAACTGAGCCAGGAAGGTCGCGCATTGAACACCGCGCTCCTTCCCTCTGCGCACATCGATGGTTTTGCCCGGTCGCATTTGCCCCCGGCCGAACAATGGCCCGTGTTCGAGTTCGACCGGCCTGAGCTTCAGTATCCGCCCACCCTCAATGCGGCCCACCCCTTGCTCGAGGAACATGTGCGGAAGGGCCACGGTGCGCGCACTGCGCTCCACGGGCAAACGCAGGGCGCAACCTACTGCTGGACCTACGCCGAACTGCTCACCTTGGTCGACCGGATTGCTCAGGTGCTGGTCAACGAACTTGGCCTGCGAAGTGGTAACCGTCTTTTGCTGCGCGGTGCCAATTCGCCGATGCTCGCGGCCTGTGTGCTCGCCGGTCTCAAGGCAGGGCTGGTGCTGGTACCCACGATGCCTTTGCTGCGCTCGTTCGAACTGCAGCAGATCCTCGAAAAGGCCCAGGTTGAGGCGGCGCTCTGCGCGCACCCGCTGATCGGGGAGCTGCGCCACTGCCTCAACCCCTTGCATCCGCACCATGTGCCGGGACTGCGGACGGTGCTCAGCTTTTCCGCCACCGCCGATCCACTGCACCAGGCACCAGGCTGCGAACTCTCCGAGGCCATGCGCAGATACTCCGGAAACTTCGCTGCCATTCCTACGAGCCGAGACGATGTCTGCCTCATCGCCTTCACCAGCGGCACCACTGGACGACCCAAGGGCACGATGCACTTCCACCGTGACCTCCTTGCAATGTGCGACCTCTTCCCCCGGCACCTGCTGCGCATGCAAGGCACCGACATCGTGTGCGGCACGCCACCGCTTGCATTCACTTTCGGCCTTGGTGGGCTGCTATGCTTTCCCTTGCGCTACGGGGCGTCGTCGGTACTGCTCGAGCGCCACACCCCGGAATCGCTGTTGCACACGATCGCACAGTACCGGGCCACGCAGTGCTACACCGCCCCCACCTTCTACCGCCAGATGGCAGCCCTCGCGACCCGATACGATCTCTCCAGCCTGCGGGTGCCGGTCTCGGCCGGCGAGGCACTGCCTGAGGCCACGCGCCAACTCTGGGAGAAAACCACGGGAATCGTCCTCTGCGACGGGATCGGCGGCACCGAACTGATGCACATCTATCTGGCAAGCGCCGGCGAAGGCGTCCGCGCCGGATGCATCGGCAAGGCAGTACCCGGCTACTCCCTGCGGGTGGTCGATCAACACATGCAAACCCTGCCGGCCGGCGAGGCTGGACGACTGGCAGTGCGCGGCCCCACCGGATGCCGCTATCTCCACGACCCGCGGCAAGGCGACTATGTGATCGATGGATGGAACGTGCCCGGCGACACCTTCGTGATGGACGAAGATGGCTACTACCGCTACCTTGCCCGCAACGACGACATGATCATTTCGGCGGGATACAACATTGCCGGCCCGGAGGTGGAAGACGCGGTGCTTCTGCATCCCGCCGTGGCCGAATGCGGCGTGGTGGGCCTTCCCGACGAGGAACGCGGGCAGATCGTCACAGCCTTCGTCGTGACGCGACCCGGCCATGCTGCCAATGCAGTGCTCGCCGAAGACATCCAGGCCCTCGTCAAGGCACAGCTGGCACCCTACAAGTATCCGCGGAGGGTCGTGTTTGTTGAGCAACTGCCGCGTACCGAGACTGGCAAACTGCAGCGGTTTCGCCTGCGGCAGCCACACGCCGCCTGAAACGCAAGCGATGTGGAACACGCTCCAACCCGAAGGTTGGGTAGTCCCGAGAGGCTACGCCAACGGGATCGAGGCGCGCGGCCGCCTGATCTTTGTGGCTGGCATGATCGGATGGAATCCGCAGGCGCAGTTCGAGAGCGATGATTTCGTTGAGCAGTGCGCCCAGGCTCTGCGCAACATCGTGGCAACACTTTCCTGCGCCAACGCCGCCCCGGCGCACCTCACCCGGATGACCTGGTATGTGAAAAACAAACAGGTCTACCTGCAGCGTGCACGCGAACTCGGGCGCGTCTACCGCAGCATCATCGGTCCGCACTACCCGGTGATGACGCTCGTACAGGTGGCCGATCTGCTCGAGGACCGTGCGCTCGTCGAAATCGAGGCCACCGCAGTCGTGCCCGAGGAACCCGGCACATGACCGATACCGAACGGATCCTCCAGACCAAGGGCCTGGGGAAGGACTTCAAGGGCTTCACTGCGGTGAGCGATCTGGACCTTTCGGTGCGTCGCGGGACGATTCACGCCTTGATCGGGCCCAACGATCGATCTGAGCAACAACACCGCGATGTACTTGTTCGTGCTCACCGTGTTCCTTGCAGGGTTTGCACTCATCTGGCGGATCGTGCATTCGCCCTTTGGTCAGGTGCTCAAGGCCATCCGCGAACACGAGGACCGCACCATTTCGCTGGGCTACGACACCAACCGCTACAAGCTCCTCGCCTTTGTGCTTTCGGGCGCGCTCGCGGGCACTGCGGGAGCGACCAAGGCACTCGTGTTCCAGCTGGCGTCACTGACCGATGTGCACTGGTCCATGTCGGGCGAGGTGGTGTTGATGACGCTCGTGGGCGGCATGGGAACGATGTTTGGTCCGGTGGCTGGCGCTGCAATCATTGTGAGCATGCAAAGCTATCTTGCCGAACTCGGTGCCTGGGTCACCGTTGTCCAGGGAATCATTTTTGTGCTTTGCGTCTCGCCTTTCGCCGCGGCGCGATCGGCGAACTCGGGCACTACCTCCGAAAGCCCCTCTGAACGGGCAGGGACTTCCGCTCGCGTCCTCCCGGGGAGGTTCTCACGACCCTCGATTGACAAGCGACTTCGCTCTGCTACCCTCGCCCCCACAAAGATCATGGTCTCCACGCGCCCTTCCCCGCAAGCACCGCGTCTGCTGCAACTTGCGGCACCGCAGACAACGCCACGCATTCCGCCCCGTTTCGAGTATGCCGCGCACGCGATGATTCAGCGTGCGCTCGAGCACCACACCATTGCGCTGGCCATCGCGTACGGACAGTTTCCCTGGGAATCCGAAAACCCGGATGGCACGAGCGATCCACCACATGGGTCCGATGCGGCGCAGCTTGCAGCCCCGCCCGAGACGCCCGAGCTCCAGTTGGCATTGATCCTCGACGACGAGGTTAGCGATTTTGTCGCCGCCAAACTCGAACTCACGCGGATCGCCTACGACACCTTCCTCGAGACCGGCGTTGAAATCGCACCATTTCCGATCGCGATCACCCACTGGTACCTGCCTGCCAAGGCACCCAACCCTGGATTGATCGAGGCGTTGCGGCGCAACGGCTTGCGGCTCGACATCGACCGTGCGCGCGCAACGCTGGTGCGCAAGGCGCCGAGGCGCGAACCCAAATCGTCGTCCCAGATCATGGCTGCACTCGGTACGATCGCCGAGGGTCTCTTTCAGCGCTACGCACTGATCGCTCTGCACTACATTCCACAGCGGCACCACGCGATCCGAAGCGGCGATCATGCGCAGCGCGTGGCGCAAAACGGCTCTGGTGCGCTCTCGGGTAACCTTGTCGCAGACACCGAGGAATCCGCATCCCCCCGGGATCGCCCTGAACCGCTTGAGCGGGGCCCGGTCGATGTACTCGCCGACTTCGGCGGAAGACCGAGTAGCGAACGGGTACTCGGGGTGCAGGATGCGCTGGAGTCGGCGCTCGGGTTGCCGGTGCAGTTGCTCACTGCGAGCTCGATGCGGCGCGATGTGCGCGGTGCACTGCTGCTGCAGGCACTCGAGGTGGGCAGCGCGCCAGCGAATGCCCCGGCAAGCGCAACACCTCGTTCAGAGGCCACAACACCTAGGGCGTCGCCGCGCGCTCGGTTTGCAGGAGATTTCTCAAGCCGCCGAGAAGGACCACCCCCCAAACCGTAAGCGTGATCACTCCGAGCACCCCCGCAATCGGACGGCTGAAGAAGGGCAGCAGACTGCCATCGGCCTTGATCAGTGAACTCATGAAGCTTTGCTCAAGCAACTCGCCGAGTACCAGGCCGAGTATCAGTGGTGCCACCGGGATTCCGTGATCCTCAAACCACCATCCCACAAGCCCGAAGATCAGCATCAGCACGATGCCGTAGGCGCTGTTGGTCATTGCAAACGACCCTACTGTACAGAAAAGAAGTATCATGGGAATGAGCATGCCGCGTGGTACCCGCAGCAATTGCTGCGCGCCACGGATGGCAAGATAGCCGAAGGGAAGCATCATCAGGTTGGCCAGCACGAACACGATGAACACAGCGTCGATGAACTGCGGATTCTGCAGAAAGACACTCGGTCCGGGGTTCATCCCCTTCATGTAGAGCACACCAATCACAATCGCAGTGATCGAGTCGCCGGGAATGCCAAAGACCAGCGCAGGTATCCACGCGCCGCCAAGGGCTGCATTGTTGGCCGCCGTCGACTCGGTCACGCCTTCCACATGCCCGGTACCGAATTTCTCGGGCTCGCGGGAGAATCTGCGCGCTGTTGCATAGGCCATCCACGCAGCAATGTCGGCACCTGCGCCGGGAAGCGCACCGATCGCAGTGCCAAGCAGCGATCCCCTGAGGAAATTCACCCAGTACTTGCGCGCCACTTCGCCTACTCCGCGAAAGAGCTGCCCGATCTTCTCGCCAATCGGCGCAAGCGGCGCGGAGGTCTCGGCGGAAGTGCGCAAGAGTTCCGAGAGCGCAAAAGCGCCGATCATGGTGGGGATCATGCTGATGCCAGCCATCAGATCCACCTGGCCGTAGGTAAAACGCGGATGTCCTGCCATCGGGTCGATCCCCACGCAGCCCAGCCCAAGCCCGATCAACATCGAGAGGAAGGCCTTGGTTCGATCACCGGTCGCAATAAGCGTTGCCGAACTCAGCCCCAGCAGGGCAAGCCAGAAGTATTCGAAGGAGGAAAAGTTGAGCGCCGCCTCGGCAAGGTGCGGCGCAGCAAGAATGAGAAACGCCACTCCGACCAGGCCACCCGCCACCGAAAAAACCAGATTCACGCCAAGATTGAGCGTGAGCTGGCCCCTGCGTGCCATCTGGTAGCTTTCGTCGGCATACGCTGCCGACGCAGGCGTACCCGGCATGCGCAACATCGCTCCGGGTATGTCGCCCGCGAAGATTGCCATCGCGGTGGCGGTGACGATCGCGGCAAGCGCAGGGACTGGCGGCATGAAAAAGGTGACCGGCACCAGCAAGGCTGTGGCCATCGTGGCGGTGAGCCCGGGGATTGCGCCAACGAAGAGGCCGAAGATTGCAGACAACACCATCACCAGCATGACCTGGGGGTCGGCAACCAAAGCGAGCGCCTTGAGGAAGACTTCCACGTCAGCCCATCCTCAGGCGGCGAAGCGGCGGGCGGGTCGAGCCCCGGAAGTCCCGGCCGGAAGCCATTTCAGAACAGGGCCTCCACCCATTGCATGAAGACGCCGCGCGGCAACGGCACACGCATCAGTTGACCGAAGAACCACTGCACCAGCATTGCCCCGAGCACTCCGAGCAGGGCAGCCCGCCATAGCCTTTCACCGAACCACCATGCCAGTGCCGCCACCACGAAAGCGGCAACGGGGAGAAAGCCCACCACGTCGGCTGCCCACAGGTAGAGGCCAACCGCAGCGGGAAGCAGCAGGAAAGAGACCAGGGCCCGCCCCCTTAGCGCCGGACTTCGCTCGAGCCATGGCCCAGGCTGCCGTCTGCCCTTCCACGCAATGAGCGCTCCGCATAGCACGATGCCCGTGGCCATGATCCGCGGAAAGAGTTCGGGGCCGAAACGCTGACCCGGCATCGCCGGAAACGACAGGGTCAACGCGTAGTACACCAGCCCCAGGGCAATGAAGAAGCTCCCGAGGAGCAGCGGGTGAAAGCGCATGCGAAATGCAGGCGCGCCGCCGCAGGCTCAGGCCTTCTTTGCGAGGCCGGCGGCCTGCATCGCTGTGCCCATTGCCTTGTCGCCCTCCGCCATGAACCTTGCGAAACCATCCTGGTCGGCCCAGATCGTGCCGAAGCCGCGGTTGCGCATGAAGTCCTGAAACTCGGCAGAGTCGTACACACGCTTGAGTTCGGTTGTGAGGCGCTCGGCAATGTCCCGGGGCAATCCCTTGGGGGCGGCCATGCCGCGCCAGGCACCCACCGAGTAGTTGATGCCTAAAGTCTCGTTGAGGGTCGGAACGTCCTTGAACTGCGGGTTGCGCTGCGCGGCCATCGTGGCCAGGCTGAGCGCCTTGCCCGCGTCGAGCATGGCCTTCGCTTCAGGTACCGAGCAAGTGACCAGATCGATACCCCCGGCAGCCAGATCCTGCATCGCCGGGGCTGCGCCGTTGGAAGGCACCCAGGCAACATGGTTGGCGCTCAGACCCATGGCCTGCAGCCACCCCACCAGCGCCAGATGCCAGATGCCTCCCTGCCCGGTGCCCGAAGCCTTGAGCTTGCCCGGGGGAGCTGCCTTGATGGCGTCGGCCAGCGCGCGAATCGTCTTGTAGGGCGATGCGCTCGACACCTGCACGCCCGGAGGATCGATGTTCATAAGGGCAAGCGGCGTGTAGCTCGAGGGGTCGAGCTGGGTGAGGCCCTGATGGTGCATCATCGTGATCTCGACCGTGATCATTCCGATCGTGTAACCGTCCGGAGGCGCGAGCGCGATCGCAGAGTGACCCACAACACCCGATCCGCCGGTTCGGTTCACGACGTTGAAGGGCTGCTTGAGATTCTTCTCAAGTACCGAAGCCACAATGCGGGCGGTGGCATCGGTCCCTCCCCCGGCGCCCCACGGGCACACCACAGTAACCGGGCGGTTCGGCCACGGGGCTTGCGCGCCACACACCGAGGGTAGAGCGAGCGACGCGCCAAGTGCGCCCATCTGCCCGAGCGCAACACGGCGCTCGACCCGGGTGTTCCGGGTTGAAGTCTTCTCCATTCCTTGATCTCCTCTTGTCGTCGTTGAGAGCGGGTCGCCGGGCGCCGCCCGAAGGACGAGGCAGCAGGGCTCGCGACTTGCCGGGACCGCAGCGCTTGAATCATACGCCTGGAGATGCTTGCAGGATCGCGGTGAGCATCCATGTCAACAGTCCCGCCCACCCGTGTCGGCAGTCCCGCCCACCCATGTCGGCAGTACCGCCCACCCGTGTCGACTGTCCCGCCCACCCGTGCTGTCGGTCACCACGAAACTGCGCCCAACTCTGATAGATTCACCCGGTACCGCTGAAAGGCCGGGGTCGGTTGATCGCCACCGGCAACCTCAAGGGCAGCCTCGCGCCCCCTTGCGCGCGCCGGCCCGCGGTAAACCTTCAGGAATTCCATCCATGCCCACCACGGCTCGCATTTGCGTGAACGCAAGAAGCTATGCGCTGCCGCGCGAACCGCTCGTCGTGGTCTGCGTGGACGGCTGCGAGCCCGACTACATCGGTCAGGCTGTGGCAAGCGGGAAGATGCCGTGGGTAGCGCAGGTCCTGGCAACCGGGACCGGACTGCTTGCCGCATGTGTGGTGCCGAGCTTCACCAACCCCAACAACCTCTCGATCGTGACCGGCGTGCCGCCAAGCGTTCACGGCATCAGCGGCAACTACATGCTCGACCCGGAAACCGGCAAAGAGCAGATGATGAATGACCCGCGATGGCTGCGAGCCCCGACCCTTCTTGCCGCACTCGCCGACCATGGACTCAAGGTTGCGGTGGTCACGGCCAAGGACAAGTTGCGCACCCTGCTCGGTGCCGGTCTCCGCGGCATCTGCTTTTCGGCTGAAAAAGCCGACCGCTGCACGCGAGCCGAGCACGGCATCGACGATGTGCTGGCAAGCGTCGGTCGGCCGCTTGCCTCAGTCTACAGCGCCGAGCTTTCCGAATTCGTGCTTGCCTCAGGGGTGTGGCTGATGCAGCATGAGCGCCCCGCAGTTCTGTACCTGTCCACCACCGACTATGTCCAGCACAAATACGCTCCAGGCACTCCTGAGGCAAATGCCTTTCTGGCCATGATCGACTGCCACCTCGCACGACTCGAGGCACTTGGCTGCATGGTGGTGCTCACAGCCGACCATGGCATGAATCCGAAGGTCGGGATGGACGGTAAACCGCAGGTCCTCTACCTCCAGCCGTGGTTCGACAAGCGACTCGGTGAGGGTGAGGCCCGCGTTATCCTTCCAATCACCGATCCGTACGTGGTGCACCATGGCGCACTCGGCTCGTTTGCCACGGTCTATCTGCGCAACCCCGACAAGGCGGCTGAGCTCTGCGCGGCGCTGCACGATGTGGTTGGTGTGGAAGCCGCGCGCGTGCGAGCGGATGCGGCGCAAAGCTTCGAATTACCCGCTGACCGTATCGGTGACCTGGTGGTGGTGAGCGAACGCTTCCACGTCCTTGGCACCTCTCCCGGGCGTCACGATCTGCACGGCCTCGACAGACCGCTGCGCTCGCACGGCGGAATCAGCGAACAGCTTGTGCCGCTGCTGATCAACCGCCCCACCCCCGGAATCGACGCAGCGCGACGCTGGCGCAACTTCGATGCCTTCGACCTTGCACTCAACTGGGCGCTGCCGCGCGCCCCGGTCTGCGCCGCAACGTCAAGTGGCAGCGCAGACCACCCGCTTGCTGCATGAGCCGCACCGAAGCCGCAGAGGCTTGCGCGAAGGATCTGATCGTCACCGGCCAGCTCGGTGCGCTGCGCAGCTGTGGTCTGAAGCGTGGCGCCGGCCGGACCCCGGAAATCCCGGTGTTCGATCCCTACACCGGGGAGCGTCTCGGCGCGGTGCCCTGCGCTAGCGCGGAGGAGGTGCGACAGGCTGTCGACTGGGCGATGGCCTACCCCGCGAAGCTCACCCGTCACCAGCGGGCCTCGGTCCTTGAAGGCTGTGCTCGGAAAGTTCGGGAGCGGATGGAGCCGATAGCACGGCTGATCAGCGCCGAATCGGGGCTCTCGATCCACGACGCACGCTACGAGGTGGGCCGAGTATGCAGCGTTCTCGGCTTTGGCGCGCAGGAAGTGCTCCGCGACGACGGGCAAACCTTCAGCTGCGACCTGGGCGTGCCGACCAGGGCGCGCAAGGTGTTTACCCAGCGGTTTCCGCTTCAAGGCGTGATCGCTGCGATTACGCCTTTCAATCACCCCATGAACCAGGTTGCGCACAAGGTGGTGCCAAGCATTGCAAGCAACAACCGCATGGTGCTCAAGCCCTCGGAAAAGGTACCTTTTTCGGCGATGCTGCTGGCCGATCTGCTCTACGAGGCTGGGCTTCCCGAACCCATGCTCCAGATCCTCGCCGGCGAACCCGGAGAGGTGGTGGATGCGCTGCTTGCACATCCGGATGTGGAGATGATCACCTTCACTGGAGGCGTTGCGGTTGGGAAGGCCATCGCACAGAGGGCCGGCTACCGCAAGCTGGTGCTCGAATTGGGCGGTAACGATCCCTTGATCGTGATGGACGACGCCGATCTCGAGGAAGCCTCCACGCTCGCGGTGCTGGGTTCCTACCGCAACTCGGGACAGCGCTGCACCGCGATCAAGCGGATGCTGGTGCACGCATCGATTGCCGAGGACTTCACCGCGCGCCTGGTGGAGAAGACCCGTGCCTTCGCCTGCGGCGATCCGATGCTGGAATCCAACCAGATGGGCACGGTGATCGATGCGGGCGCGGCAAAGCGTATCGCCGAGCGGGTTGAGGAAGCGATCGCGCAGGGTGCCCAACTGCTCCATGGCCACCTGCGCGAAGGTGCCTTGTATGCCCCCACGGTGCTCGACCGGGTTCGCCCAGAGATGCGTGTCGTGCGCGAAGAGACCTTCGGGCCGGTGTCGCCAATCATCCGCTTTCGCACGGTTCACGAGGCGATCGCGATCGCCAACAGCACCGCCTTTGGTCTCTCGAGCGCAGTGTGCACCAACCGCCTGAGCGACATCGACCGCTTTGTGCACGGACTGCACGTGGGTACTGTGAATGTCCGTGAAATACCCGGATACCGCCTCGAGGTCACGCCCTTCGGAGGCATCAAGGATTCGGGACTCGGCTACAAGGAGGGCGTGCAGGAAGCGATCCGAAGCTTCACGCACCTCAAGACCTATTCACTTCCCTGGGGAGAAGCATGAGGGGGTTCAGCGCATGAAGCCACTTTCGATCGAAGCCATCGCTGCACTCTACCGCCAGCGCGGCGATGAGCAATACAGCGGCGAGCCGGTAACGCACCTCGAGCATGCCTTGCAGGCCGCAAACCTTGCCGAGTTGGCCGGCGAATCCGACATGCTCGTCACTGCCGCCCTGCTGCACGATTTGGGCCACCTGCTCCACGACCTCGAAGGGACACCGACGCTGCGAGGGGTGGACGACACCCATCAGGATCGCGCGGTGCCCTTTCTGCGGGGGCTGTTTCCGGAATCGCTGCTTCTTGCCATCCGCGGCCATGTCGATGCCAAGCGCTACCTGTGCGCAACCCGCCCCGGCTACTACGCAGGCCTGTCGGAAGACTCAAAGCGCAGCCTGCAGCTGCAGGGAGGCGCCTTCGGCCCGGCCGAGGCGCAAGCCTTCATCCACTTGGAGGGCGCACGCGATGCGGTACGCCTGCGCATCTGGGATGATCGTGCAAAGGCTCCCGGCGTTCGCACACCGGATCTGGAGCACTTTCTGGCGCGGGCGCAGCGCGCGGCAGGATCAGCCTGAATTGCGCAGCCCTGCGGCGATCCCGTTGATGGAAATCTGGATCGCGGTGCGCACCCGGCCTATCTCCGGATCATCGTCGCTGGCGCGGGCACGGTACCTTCGCAGGAGTTCCACCTGCAGATGGTTGAGCGGATCCAGATAGGGGAAGCGGTATTCGATCGAGCGACGTAGTTCGGGCTCGGACGCCAGACGCTCGGCCGACCCGGTGATGCGCTCGAGCGCGCTCTGTGCGCGTTGCCACTCCGCCTGGATCTTCCGGTAGATGCGGCGCCCCAAGCGCCGATCCTCCACCAGATCCACATAGCGCTCGGCGAGAGTCGGGTCGCTCTTGGTGAGGACCATGTCCATGTTGGACATCAGCGTCCGGAAGAAGGGCCATTCGGCATGCATCCTGCGCAGGAGGGCAAGACCCTCCCGCGCATCCGGGTCGGCGAGAAAAGCCTCCACTGCAGAGCCAAAGCCTGCCCATCCCGGAAGCCCAACCCGGCATTGTCCCCAACTGAAACCCCAGGGTATCGCGCGAAGACCGTCGATCGACCAGCGCTGGCCCTCGCCGCGAGGACGCATCGGAGGGCGCGAACCGATCTTGAGTTCGGCGATCTCGCGAAGCGGCGTTGCCGCAAAGAAGAATTCGGCAAACCCCGGCGTGTCGTAGACGAGCTTGCGGTAGGCCGCAAAACTCAGATCCGAGAGTTGCCCCGCTGCGTTCATGAAAGCCTCCGGCACCTGTTCGGAGGCTTGAATCAGGCTTGCCTCAACGGTGGCCGATACCAGCGCCTCAAGGTGGTAACGACCCACTTGCGGGTTGGAGTATTTCGAGGCGATCACCTCACCCTGCTCGGTGAGCCGCAATTGGCCATTCACCGTCCCTGGGGGCTGCGCAAGGATCGCGCGGTAGCTTGGCCCGCCGCCGCGCCCCACGGTACCCCCCCTGCCGTGAAAGAGACGCAGCACCATGCCCTGCGTCTCGCGGAAGGGCCGAAACCATTCCACCAGCGCCAGCTCGGCACGGTAGAGCTCCCAGTTCGAAGTGAAGAAGCTCCCATCCTTGTTGCTGTCGCTGTAGCCGAGCATGATGTCCTGCTCGCCGCCGCTGGTGCGGATCAGCGCAACGATCCCCGGGATCGCGTAGAGCTCGCGCATGATGCGTGCGGCAGCGCGCAGGTCGGCAATCGTCTCGAACAAGGGCGAAACGATCAGGTCGGCGTGCGTACCCTCCTCGCCGAGCACACCGTGAAATAGGCCCGCCTCTTTCTGCAGAACCAGCACCTCGAGCAGATCACTGACTTCCTCGGTATGCGAGATCACGTAATGGCGAATCGCCGCCCCGCCAAAGAGCCCCTGCGACCTTCGTGCCTCGTCGAAGACCGAGAGCTCGGCAAGGCAGGACGCGCTGTAGGTGTGCGTTGCGAGGCGCAGGGCGCGAGGGTCGTGCAGCTGTCCGATCAGCAGGGCACGCCTTTGCTGCTCGTTGCACCCCAGGTAATCAGGGCATACCCGCGCAATGCGGAGGAGTTCTGCGATCGCCACCTCATGCCGATCCGAACTCTGCCGCAGATCGATCGTTGCGAGGTGAAACCCGAACACCTCCGCAGCACGCTCGAGCCTCGCGAGCCGACCGAAGGCCATCGCCTCACCGGCATGCCCTTCAAGCGATCGCGCAACGACACGCAGGTCATCGCGAAACTCGGAGGCCTGCGCATAGGGCCTCGACGGTGCCACGGCGTGACGCAGCGCCTCGGCACCGGTGAGCGTCTGGAGCGTCGCCGCAAGGCGCGCGTAAACGCCGATCAGCGCCCTGCGGTAGTACTCGTCTTCGCGGTGCGGGTTATGGTCCTGAGCGGCGCGCGCCAGAGCACGCAGTTCGGCGCTCGACGGCGCAAGCCCATCGGCAATGGAAAACTCCGACCCGAGCCAGTGCACCTCACTCAGGTAGTGCCGGAGGATCAATTCGCACTGTCTGCGCAGGGCTCCCGCCAGCGTTGCCGCGCCCACATTCGGGTTCCCGTCGCGATCTCCGCCAACCCAGTGCCCCATTCTGAAGAATGGCGCAAGTCGTCCCGCCTGCAGCCGCTCCTCGAGGCTGCGGTAGAGGCGCGGGATGTGTTCGAGAAAAGTAAGGGGGTAGAAGCTCAACGCATTCTCAACCTCGTCGGCCACCGTGAGTCCGGCGGTGCGCAACATGCGTGTGAGCCAAAGCTGCGTCATACAGCCGAGCATCTCGCGCCGATTTTCCTCGAGCGCCTCACCGTCCTCGAGCGTCTGCCGCGCCCAGAGAAGCGTCGAGATCCGGCGCTCGGCCTGCATGATGCTTTGCCTTCGGACCTCGGTTGGATGCGCGGTGAGTACTGGCGAAATGCAGGCCGTTTGGAGCACTTGCAGCACTGCCTGTCTTGACACCCCGGCCGCTTCGAGCTTTGCGAAGGTGGCCTTGAATGTGCCTGCCGGTGGCCGACCGAGCGAGGTCTCGCGCGCCCAGTTGCGCAGCAACTGGTGATCCTCGGCGATATTCACCAGATGACTGAAATAGCTGAAGGCTCGCATCACCACGACGGTTTCATCGCCGCTCAGACGCTTGAGGATGCCGCCAAGCCGACGCCCAGCGGCAAGATCGCGATGCCCCCGACAGGCCACCGAGAGCCTGCGGATCTCCTCGATCAACAGGTAGATCGCTTCGCCCTCGTGGTGCCGAATGACTTCGCCGAGGAGGCGGCCAAGGAAGCGGATTTCCTGCACGAATCCTTGCGCCCCATCGTCGGCAACGGTGGATCTGGGTGGCGCTCTCTCGCCGTTGGCAGGAGCCTCCCCGCCCGCAACCAAGGCGTTCGGTTCAAGCTCCGGCGTTGTTGCCCCGCCCGATCCACGGATGGTGGACTCTGCGACGGAAGTTCGCGTCTTGCGTGCGGACTTCACGGATTTGCCTCCCTCTGCACCATGAAACAAGACCCGGCGCCCCAGCATGGCGCAAAGACTGAGGGGCATCAGTCCAGGAACATTCCCATACCCGATGCCCTCGGGGCAAGCAAGGAACGTACCCGTATCCGATGTCTATTGGATGGTTTGGATGTCTTTAGCGGTGAGCAGGCAACGTACCCGTTCTCTGACGCGGGTGAGGCCGTGGGCGACCCCACTGGCGAACGTACTGCGCACGCAACAGGAGCGGCCCACTTTGCGCTGCACTGCATTTCACAGGAAGCGGGGCTTACAATCGATGGCAACCCTTGACGAAGGAGGCTATGCGATGGGACTTTTCAGCAAGAAAGAAGAAGCGCCTGCGCCGGATCCCAACATGGTCAAGGTGCGTCCCGAACTCACCTGCTGTGCGACCTGCCTCTGGTGGATGGGCCGGCGCAATTATGTGAAGCAGACTGAGCAGATCACCGAAACAAAGAAGGGGCGCACCGACACCTTCATCCGGGTTCATCGCACCGATACGGGCGACTGCGGAAACGTGAAAATGGACGAGCGTTATGGAAAACCGTATAAACCAACCCACTACTGCGACGGCTACCAGAGCTGGTTTGTCAACGGACTGCCAACCGCCAACAGCCGACTCTGAACCGAAACGAACGCGCAGAGTGCTCGTTCTGACCCCGAGGGGCCACGCCTGATTTAATACGGTAAAGCCCTTACGCACGAACGCTTACCGTAGCTTACACCTCAAATCATTCAGGTGGGTACCATAAGGGAGTTCACTGACGGTGAACTTCCCAACCTTCATCTGCCTTCGGGGAGATTTTTTTTGCCGATCGCCGGTGCTATGGTCGGCACACTGTTGACCCGCGAGAACCCTTAAGGATTCCCTCAGGGCATGACCGAACCACCCTTGCGCACCGTCCTGATCGGCACCGTTTTCAGCCTCTGCTATGTGATCGTTGACCGGCTGAGCTACATCCATCCGCTGGGCGACCTGAACATCACACCCTGGAACCCGCCTGCGGCGTTTCAGGTGTTCTTCCTGGTGGTTATGGGTGCAAGGTGGTTTGGCTGGGTGTATCTCACCCTCGGCCTCTCGGACATGTTGGTGCGCCACTCCGACCCCGCGACGCCGTCGGTGTGGCTGGGCAACCTTCTGCTTGTGGTTTGCTACACCCTGATCGCCCTGAGCCTCCGAAAAGGTCATCAAGGTGTACCGATGCTCGGCTCAAGGCGCTCGATTGTGTTGTCTTGCCTGATCCTGTCGGCAGGCGCGCTGTGCACTGCGATGGCCTATGTGAGCCTGCAGACGATCCTCGGAACCCTGCCTGCCGGAGAGTTCATTCATGCAATCTATCGTTTCTTCGTGGGTGACCTGCTCGGAATGATCGTGCTGCTGCCCCTCGGTTTTCAGTTGGTGGATGTGGCTGGCCGAAAGCGCTTTGTGCAAATGCTCAAGGCACCCAGTTTCTGGCCGCTGCTCGGGTTGCTGCTCGCCGGCCTTGCGATGCTTCTGGTGCTCCCCGGGGAGTTGCGTCTACGGTACTTCTTCCCGCTCTTTTTCGCGCTCGGACTGATGGCCGCTGCGCATTCCTTGCCGGGCGCAACCCTGAGTTCGAACATGATCCAGGTCCCGCTGATGATCAGCAGCGCGCAAACCGGCGCCACCCCGGAGTTGCTGCTCGAGTTGCAGATCGTGGTGCTCACGCTGCACCTCACCGGACTGATCATCGGCACTGTGGTCGACGAAAGGATCCGTGCACAGGAAAGGCTCCAGGACAGCCTGCAACTGGCTGCTGCCGGCGAGCTTGCCGGATCGCTTGCGCATGAACTGCATCAACCCCTCAGTGCGCTCAACGCCTACGCCGAAGCTGCCGTGCTGCAGGCGCAGGGGGTCTCGCCCGAGGCGATGCCGGAATCGGTGCGCAACACCCTCGACAGGATCGCGCAGGAAACGCTGCGGGCCTCCAGCATTGTGCGCAGCCTGAGGCAATTCTTCACCGCCGGAGCGGCTTCGATCCAGCCTGTCGACCCGCTGCACCTGATGCAAGAATGCGTGGACCGTGTTGCTTCGCTGGCCGCCGAGCGCAAGGTGGAGCTGGGCATCGCCTCGAGCGGCTGGGCCCCCGTGGTTTTCGTGGACCGGGTGCAAATGGGCACTGCACTCGGCAACCTGCTCAAGAATGCGGTCCAGGCCTCCTCGCCCGGACAGAAAGTTGTGATCCGGTTGCTTGGCCGTGGACAGCGGGAGGTCCAGATTCGCGTGAGCGACGAAGCCACGCCCCTGTCGGCAGCCGAGGCCGAGCAGTTGTTTCGGCCTTTCGCCACGCGGAGCAAGGACGGTCTGGGTCTGGGGCTTTCGATCAGTCGATCGCTGGTCGAGAACAACGGCGGTACACTGCACTACGAGGCTTCTCCTGAAAAGAGCTTTGTTGTCACACTGATCCATGAAGAGCACGAACCCGACATCCGCAACGAAGGACCACGAGCAGCGCGTTTGTGTCGTTGACGACGATTCTGCGGTGCGCGATTCCCTTGCGCTGATGCTCGGTCTCAAGGGATTCGACTGCCGTGTGTTCGAGAGCGCGGAACATTTCCTCAGTGCCGCGCCCAAAAAAGCCTGCTGCCTGATCCTCGACTTGCGCATGGGCGGGATGTCGGGACTTGAACTCCAGCGGCGTATTGCCACACTTGGAGTGGATCATCAGGTGATCTTCCTGAGCGCCTATGCCGACACCCAGGTGATGCGCCAGGCGTTCCTCGGCGATGCCGCCGACTTCCTCGAGAAACCGGTGGTGGCAAGTCAGTTGCATGCGGCTATCGAGCGAGCATTTGCGCGCATCGCGCAGAACGCGCTCCAACCCGAAACGGATCGGGCGCTCGACCTTCTCACTGCGCGCGAACGCGAGGTCCTCGACGCGGTCGTGAAAGGCCTGAGCCACCGCGAGATCGGCGAACTTCTCGGCATCAGCCCGCGCACCGTGGAAGTGCACAAAGCGCGCATCATGGGCAAACTCGAGGCCAGGAGCCTCGCAGAGCTTCTGAGAAGGGCCATCCGCAGCGACACCCCACCAAAGGTAGGGCTTGCCTGATCGCATCCGATCAGCGACCATCTGCCTCGCTTAGCGGATCCCCACTTGAATCGTCGGGATTATAAAAAAGACAAGGAGCATGCGCGTGCGCCGTTGGGCGTGCACCTCTGCTCCGCTGGGTTGTCGCAGGGAAGTAAACGTTGGTGGGCATTTCGGAAAAACCTGAGTTCCGGAGGCCACCTTGGAAAGCGAAGCGGTAAAACTGTTTCGCGCGGCGGATGCGGCGTTTCTCGTCGTATTGGCTGCTGCGCTATGTCTCGTCTTCTACGTCGGACGCGTTGGTTACCATGAGGCTTCACTCACCGAAGCAGCCAAGGCCAACGCCGAAGTGCTGCGACTCTGGTTCGACAAGCTCGCCCAGGCGCACGCCCAGGGACAGCCCACCCCGCTCGAAGACTGTGCAGCCGACGGCGAAAAAACCTGGGAGCAGTGCCGCAAGGCGCTAGCGGGTGCCGACGGACCGCTGCACAACCTGCGCAACCCCTTCGATCCGTCTTTCGGGGTGATCGGCCCCAAGTGTGACCGCACCGACCTGAACACCCGGGGCCTCCTCGTGGTGGAGAAAGGCACCCCGGCACCGCCAGGCACACCGCCGGGCGTGAGCTATGGCCCCTTTGAGGATTCCGACAAGCTCACCCGGGAGATGCCCGCCCGTATCCTGGTGTGCGACAAGGGCGCCTACCCGCTGCGCGTGGCGGAGGTGAAACTGTGAGCGCTATCGAGTCTACGCCCCGAATCCGCAGCGCGCCTCCCGCGTGGGGATCGCTGCCCATGCGGGCTTTCTTCCACCAGTGGTTGCTCGACCCCAACACCCGGGGCAATTACCAGGCTGCGATCGACCGTTTCGTTGCACTGCTGATCATCGCAAACCTCTTTGCGCTCGTTCTTGAAGGGGTGCCGGCAATCCATGACCCCTACAAGGAATGGTTCCACATCTTCGATATTTTTTCGGTTGTGGTGTTCACCGTCGAATACCTGACCCGTCTCTACCTCGCTCCCGAGGACGAGGAGTTTCGCCGGGGAGCCTTTCCACGCTGGAACTATGTGCGCAGCCCCTTTGCCGTGATCGACCTGATCGCGATTCTGCCCTTCTACCTCGCGGCCTTCATTGCGGTGGATCTGCGCATGCTCCGGGCGCTGCGCCTGCTGCGGATCTTCAAGATCCTGCGGGTGCTGCTGCCGGCCTACCGGGAGTTTCAGGAACTCAATCGAGGGCGCAGCTTTCGCCAGAAGGTTCATGCGCTGGTCTGGCCGAGCGCCTACGGCGGGCAACTCCACGAGTTTTTCGACACCTTCATCATGGTCTGGGTGGTGGTGTCAGTGCTCGCCGTGGTGCTGGAATCCGTCCTTGCAATCCACTATGTGCTCAACCTCGAATTTGTGATCCTCGATATCGTGGCGGTGGGCGTATTCACCATGGAGTATCTGTTGCGCATGTATTCGGTGGTGGAATCCGAGGGCCACCGCCACCCTGTGGTTGGAAGGGTGAAGTATGCAAGCAGCGGCAACGCGATCATCGATTTCCTCGCCGTGATCCCGTTCTTTCTGGAAGCCTTCCTGCACCACCTCTTCGATTTGCGTTTCCTGCGGGTCTTCCGGTTGCTGCGCTTGCTCAAGCTCACGAAGTACACCGGAGCCACGAGCACCATGTTTGTGGTGATCAAGCGCGAATGGCCAGTGATGGCCGGCGCAGGGTTCATCATGCTGCTGCTCGTGGTGCTCACCGCAAGTCTGGGCTATCTCTTCGAGCATGAGGCGCAGCCCGACAAGTTCGAGAACATTCCGCAGGCGATCTACTGGGCAGTGATCACGCTGGCTTCGGTGGGTTACGGCGATATCTCACCGGTCACGCCGATTGGAAGGTTCATGACGATCATCCTGGCGCTGATGGGCATTGGCATCTTTGCCATCCCGGCTGCCTTGCTGTCTTCGGCGTTCAGCGATCAGTTGCGCATCGAGCGCGAGACGCTTGCCAATGTGCTCTACAACATGATGGCGGACGGACAGATTTCGCATGAGGAACAGGAAATCATCGACCGCGAGGCCAAGCGTCTGCACTTGAGCGACGACGAGGTGCAGCGCCTGATCGAGCGTGCCCGCCGCGAGCGGGAACTCAAGGATGACCATACCGGACTCTCGATCACCAAGCTGGTGGAACGCCCCGAGGTTGCAATCGAGCTCTATCGCGAGATGCTCGGGCAGATGCGTCAGATCGCGCTTTTGGTTGACGCTCAGGCGATGGACCGCCTCATCGATGATCCCGGCCGCACCACTCCGCTCGAGCGCAGCATCTGGAAGGTCATACGCGAGGCAACAAAGCCCGCGTAGAAAGATCAGCGGCGCGGTTGGAAATCGGGAGCGTGATTTGCAGGATGCCAGTTCCAGCGGCTACGCCTTCGCCTGCGGCAGTCAGATCTCCACCTTGCTGCCCAACTCCACCACGGAACCCATTGGAAGCTTGAGGAACTCCGCAGCGGCGCTCGCATTGAGGTGCATTTGCGCGAAGATTTTTTCGCGCCATTGCGCCATGCCACCCCCGATCGTTGGAATGATGATGTCGCGCGAAAGAAAGTAACTCGTGAGCATTGGGTCAAGCGGCACCCCGTGCGCGCGCATCGCTTCAAGCGCCTTGGGGATGTCCACGAGGTCGTTGAATCCGTAGTTTACGAGTACCTGCCAGGCATCATGCTGGAGGCTCTCGATCTCGAGCCGTTGCTTCGGCGGGATCCATGGCACCTCGTGATTGCGCACGGTTACGAAGAGATTGTGGCGGTGCAGTACCTTGTTGTGCCTGAGGTTGTGGAGCATGGCCGTGGGCACGATCCCGAGTTGGCTGGTCATGAAGACCGCAGTCCCTTCCACCCGCGAGGGCGGGGCAAGCGCCACCGACGCGAGAAAGCCGCCGAGCGCGATCGAGTGTTCGCGCAAGGCTGCATTGAGCAGACGTCGACCATCGTTCCAGGTGCGCATGAGCAGGAACATTACCGCGCCAATCGCCAGTGGGAACCATCCCCCGTCCACGAGCTTGAGGAGGTTGGAGCTGAAGAAGGCGAGATCCACAAAAAAGAACAAACCCGTGGAAAGGATGCAAAGACCAAGCGGATACCCCCAGCCATAGCGGATCACGAAGAAGGTAAGCACCGTGGTGATCAGCATGTCGAGTGTGACCGCCACCCCGTAGGCAGCAGCCAGGTTCGACGAGGACTTGAAGAGCGCCACTGCGAGCACGATGCCGCAAAACAGGCCCCAGTTCACCAGGGGGATGTAGATCTGCCCGGTATCGCTGAGGCTTGTGTGCACAATGTGCATCCGGGGGAGGTACCCGAGCTGGATCACCTGTTTGGTCACACTGAAGGCGCCCGAGATCAGGGCCTGTGAAGCGATCACAGTGGCCAGGGTTGCAAGCACCACAAGCGGCAGGAGAAACCAGTCGGGCGCCATGTTGAAGAAGGGGTTCTTGACAGCCGAGGGATCTTCGAGCAGGAGTGCCCCCTGCCCGAAGTAGTTGAGCATCAGGGCAGGCATCACCACCGTAAACCAGGCGATCCGAATCGGCTTTCGCCCGAAATGACCCATGTCGGCGTAGAGCGCCTCGCCGCCCGTAACACAGAGAACTACCGCGCCGAGCAACACGAAACTGACCGTGGGATTCTCAAGCACGAAGAGCGCCGCGTAGTGCGGGCTCAGTGCGTAGAGTACGGTGGGATGCGTTGCGATATGGGCCACGCCCAAACCCGCGATCACCGCAAACCAGACCAGCGTGATTGGGCCGAAGAACTTACCGATTCCGGCAGTGCCGCGACGCTGGACCGCAAAAAGTGCGAACAGGATGACAAGAGTGGATGGAATCACCGCCTTGGTGAACGCTGGCGAAATCACCTCCAGGCCTTCGACCGCCGACAGGACCGAGATCGCAGGAGTGATCACGCCGTCGCCGTAGAAAAGGCTCGCGCCGAAAATCCCGATCAGCATCAGAAAGGGACGCAATCGCGGACGATCCCCAATTGCCTGGCTCGCGAGCGCAAGCATGGCGATCAGTCCGCCTTCGCCGTGGTTGTCGGCACGCAGCACGAGAACCACGTACTTGAGCGACACCACCACGGTGAGTGTCCACACCACCAGCGACAGGATGCCCAGCACATTGTCCGGCGTGAAGCTCACATGCCCCGAACCAAAAATCTCCTTGATGGCATACAGCACGCTTGTGCCGATATCCCCGTAAACCACCCCGATTGCGCCGAGGGTGAGCGTGGCAAGCTTGCTGTGTTGCTCTCGACGGGCGTGCATGGGTCTTCCGGATCGTGCTGATGCAATGCAACATTGTGCGCGCCGTACCCTTAAGGGTCAACCCTCCCCCCTTCCGAGTCGCACGACAGGTTCGCCCGCTACGTATCGCGCGAAGTCGCAGGGCGACCCGCCAACGATCCAGCCCGCAACGCGATGCGCGTCGAGCGCCTGGGCGCTTCCGCCAACGGGCAGTGCGGCCCGCCACCGATTTCTGGGGCGATCAAGATGGGGGAAGCGTCGGAACGAGCTTCCCTCTTCAAGTGGCGCTCAAGGTGCGCCAAGGACCTCGTCGAGAGTCCGCGCATCCAGCACGCGATCGGCCCAGACCTCGAGTGGTTCAAGGGTGGCCTTGTGGAGGCGAAGCTCGATTTCTTCGGGCAGTTCGCCGAAGCGTTTGTGAAGTTGGCGCATCAGCACGGCAACCTCACCTTGCTGGATGCCTTGCTGGATGCCCTGCTCCATGCCTTCCTGCGGGCCTTGCTCCATGCCGCGCTTGGTGGCAGGGCGCTTGCCCAGTTCGGCATCGCGCACCACCTGACGCAGTTAGGCGTTCTTGAACTCGTGGCAAGGCTCCCAGTCGATGGCCGCATGCGCTTTCGGAAAGAAAAACGCCATGAACTCCGGAAAAGCATGCTCGAGCATGTCCTTCCAGGGGCTGTCGTAGTCGTTTTTGGGCGCAGGTGCGGGTGTATAGGTCATCGGGGCCACCCATCAAGGCTTGCACTGAGCTGCATGACCGCCACAGCACTGCGCAAAGTGGTGGAAACCAGCGAAAAGCTTGGTCCATCTGCTCAATACTGGACACCCCTCGTCAGCGCACCATCCACGATCAGGTTGGTACCCGTGGTGAAGCTCGAAGCTGGACTCGCGAGGAATGCGGTGGCGTTGGCCATTTCCTGAGGGGTACCCATTCGCCCAGTAGGGTTGAGATCCATGGCTTGCTTGAACAACGCCGGATTCCCAGTCTCGATCTGGTTCCACACTCCACCGGCAAAGTAGGTATTTCCCGGCGACACCGTGTTGGCCCGGATTCCTTTGGGCGCGAGTTGGAAGGCGAGTCCCTGCGTGTAGTGAATGATCGCCGCCTTGAAGGCGCCATACGGCCCTGCTGCGAAGTCGATTTCGCGGCCCGAAACGCTCGAGATCGTCACGATCGAAGGATGCTTGCTGCTTTCCAAATGAGGCATTGCCGCGTTGACCAAGCGTACCGTGCCCATCAGGTCAACCTCGAAGCCCTTCCGCCAGCTGGCCTCGTCGGCCCCGATGGCAAGCGCGCTCACATTGGCCACCACGATATCGATCCCGTGCATCTGTGCAGCGGCCTCGCCCACCCATGCAGCCAGTGAGGCCGGATCGGCGATGTCGAGAACCGCACCATGCACAACGTGCCCCTTTTCGGAGAGCGTGTCAACGGCCTGCCGAACCTCGCCAGCATTGCGCGCACAAAAGGCCACTGTGGCGCCCTCCGCGGCGAGAGTCTCCACGATCGAGCGGCCAATTCCCTTCGTGCCACCGGTAATGATCGCCCGCAACCCCTTGAGTCCAAGATCCATTGCCAGTCTCCTTTGCCTGTGATGGCGCGATACTCTACCACAGAAGCGTTTTGAGAGGTTCACAGAAGTTCGGAATTCAGCCTAAGTGCTGGATTTTTCTTGCCCTTTCCATCCCCGGAGGGGTGGGGAGGTGCGGACTGGTACGTTGACATCCGGGGCATCTTGGGGGCACATTTGGGGGCACACCCCGAAACCCAGAGAAAGGATGCCCCAGATGCCGCTCTCCGATGCAACGCTAAGGGCCGCCAAAGCCCGAGAGAAGTCCTACAAGCTTGCCGACGGCAAAGGGCTGTACTGCGAGGTCAGCCCGGCCGGTAATCGACTGTGGAGGCTTAAGTACCGCTTCCAGACCAAGGAAAAGCGGCTAGCTCTTGGCCAGTGGCCCGCGGTGTCTTTGCGGGAGGCCAGGGCGCGGTGCGAGGAGGCTCGCGCGTTGCTGGCCAGCGGCGTGGATCCCGGTGAGGAGCGCAAGTTGGC
>VGHO01000009.1 GCA_016868175.1 Betaproteobacteria bacterium | reverse complement strand
TCATGCGTGAAGCCAAGCTCATCGTAGACTTCCTGAGGCAATCGCGTCGTCATGTCACATGCGTCCCTTTGCGTACGCCGGGAACCCCCTCTGACTCAAGGACCCGAAATGATTAATGTAACCCAAGCCGACGCGGGGCCGAAGACAAAACGGACGAAACGCAGCGAAGATACGCTAATCGGAAGGTACTCGACAACTGGCTGTTTCGCGACGACTTAGTGCCAACGGGAACCGGGCGATCATCCCCGGACACTCGCCGGGAACTTGCGGGGAACTCGCCGGAAAGTTGTGGGAAACTCGCTGCAAACTCCCAGGGAACTGGCTGGTAAATCGCAGGCGACTGGGCGCTCGGGGTCGAAGCAGCACCCGCTTGACAGCACACCGGGATCTTTGTATTCTGTATACGAAAGCGTCTCCCAAGAGATCAGACCAGCGATCCGGCCGATTCGCCAACAACGCCCGTTGCGTCCTGTCGCATCCGGTCTCCATCGCGCCGCCCTGCAGCTTCGGTGTTCTCAGTGTCAAGCCCAATGTCAACCCCACCAACAACCCGAACTTCCACGACAAGGCGACTGCCAGCGCCAAGATCGGCATCGCAATCGGCACCGCAGTCAGCACCGCAATCACCGTCGGCGCCGCAACCGCGGGTCGAGTTGCTTCTTCCGAGGCTTCAGGTGGCCCCCGACCTTGTGGAGCAGGTCTACGCCGCGCTGGTCAAGGCGATTGGCTCCGGGGCGCTGGCGCCCGGGGACCGCGTTACCCAGGAGCAGCTTGCCAGACAATTCAAGGTATCGAGGCAACCCGTGCTTCAGGCCCTCAGGCTGCTCAGGCGCGACGGACTGCTCTGCGATGCGCCGGGCCGAGGAGTGCTTATCGCGCCCCTCGAAGCGAACTCCTTGCGCTGGGTGTACCAGCTGCGCGGAGCGCTGGATGATCTTGCGGTCTCGTTGGCCGCCGCTCAGCGTGCAAGGATCGACCCCACGCTCATCCGCGACGGGCGTAACGCATTGGCACGAAGCAATCTCCCCGATCTGATCGATGCCGATGTGGCGTTCCACAGCGCTCTCTATCAGGCTTCGGGCAACCCGATGATACTCGAGGCTGCCGGGCGTCACTGGAGCCATATCCGACGCGCCATGGGCGTGTTTCTCCTCGGTGAGCATGCCCCTCGGATCGTATGGGACGAACACGCAGCCATTGCCGAGGCAGTGGCTGCGGGTGAGGTGGAGCGCGCCCGGCAACTCAGCCAGACGCACACCCATCGCGCGAGCGAAGCCATGGTTGCGCAACTGGAAGTACGACACCGCTGCGCTCACGGTGCCGCAGCCGAAGCGCTGGATCGCAGCGAGCCCGAAGCGCTGGGGCGCGGCCAGACCGAAGCAGCCTGAACCAGAGAAAGGAGAACTCCATGCGCTTGACCGACGGAAAACTGGAGCAGTTTGAACGCGATGGCTACCTGTTCTTCCCGGCGCTCTTCTCGGCCGAAGAGATGCGGGTACTCCGCGAGGAGGTGCCGCGGATCTACGACGAGTTCCGTCCTGAGGTGATCCGGGAGAGGGATGGCGTCACGCCAAGAACGAGCTTTGCGGCGCACACCTACAGTGAAGTCTTTGCACGGCTCGCCAGGCACCCCCGGATGGTGGAGCCGGTTGAACAGTATCTTGGCGAGCCGGTCTACATGCATCAATTCAAGATCAACGGCAAACAGGCCTTCGACGGGGACGTCTGGCAGTGGCATCAGGACTTTGGCACGTGGAGCAATGACGACGGAATGCCGGCGCCGCGCGCGATGAACGTGGCGATCTTCATCGACGAGGTGAACGAGTTCAACGGTCCGCTCTATTTCATCCCCGGATCGCATCGCGCCGGGGCGATCCCGGCGGCGCACGATCTGAGCACAACGAGCTATCCGCTCTGGACCCTGGATCACGCCAAGGTTGGCGAACTGGTGGGCCAGGGAGGCATCGTGGCACCCAAGGGCCCCCCGGGGTCGATGCTGATGTTCCATGGCTGCCTGGTGCACGGGTCGCCTCCGAACATGAGTCCGTGGAACCGGGTGATCGTGTACCTCAGCCTGTGCGCTGTATCAAACCATATCCGCAAGGCCAGGCGCCCACCATGGATCGCCCACCGCAACTTCACGCCGGTGCGTCCCTTGTCCGACGACTGTCTCTTTCGCAGCGACCTGAAGGCGCTGCCCTGGCCAGGCCATGAGATCGACGAGGAAGCCTTGCGTCGGGGCGACGGACCGAATTCGTGGACTGCCGCGAGCGCCGGGCAAGCCGCGAGCGCCGGGAAAACCGCGAGCGCCGGGCGGGCTTCCAGTGCCAACCCAGCCGATGCGCGGGAAGTCGCCACGGCTTGAGATGGCGGTCTCGGCCAACCCTGAAATCCCGGAGATTCGATGAACCTTCATCGCAGGCTCTGCCAACGCGAGGCCGAGGGCCACCCCCTGCGCGTCGCGCTGATCGGTGCGGGCAAGTTTGGGGCGATGTTTCTTGCGCAGGCACGCTCCACGCCGGGCATTCATCTGCTGGCGGTGGTTGATCTGCGACCCGAACAGGCGCGCGCGAGTCTCAGGCGCACGGGCTTCCCAGACGAACAGTACGGCGCGCAGTCGCTCGAGGCGGCCTGCGTCAAGCGCACGACCTTCGTGACCGACGAAGTCGACCGCGTGATCGCCAACCCGTTGCTCGACCTGGTGATCGATGCCACAGGGCACCCTGCGGCAGGGATCGCACACGTGCTTGCCTGCTGCAAGCATGGCAAGCACATCGTGATGGTGAACGTGGAGGCCGACGCACTTGCGGGCCCGCTTCTTGCCCGTAAGGCAAGCGCTGCCCGTATCGTGTATTCGCTCGCTTACGGCGATCAGCCTGCCTTGATCTGCGAGATGGTCGACTGGGCGCGGGCCGCAGGCTTCGAAGTTGTGGCCGCCGGCAAGGGCACCAAGTATTTGCCGGCCTACCATGCCTCAACCCCAGACACCGTCTGGACGCACTATGGAATCAGCGCGAGCGATGCCAAGGCTGGCGGTATGAACCCGCAGATGTTCAATTCCTTTCTCGACGGCACCAAATCGGCGATCGAGATGGCTGCGGTGGCCAACGCCACAGGCCTGCAACCCGCAGCCACGGGCCTGCACTTTCCTCCATGCGGCGTCGACGATCTTGCACGGATCCTGCGGCCGCAAAGCGCAGGGGGCACGCTCGCGCAGCGCGGGCAGGTGGAGGTGGTCTCGAGCCTCGAGCGTGACGGTCGTCCGGTGTTTCGCGACCTGCGCTGGGGCGTCTACGTCACGCTGGCGGGCGCCAGCGACTATGTGCGCCGTTGCTTCAGGGAATACGGTCTCGTCACGGACCCGAGCGGTGAATACACCGCGATGTACAAGCCCTTCCATCTGATCGGGCTGGAACTCGGGATCAGTGTTGCCTCGGTGGGACTGCGGCGCGAACCAACTGGAGCACCGATTGCCTGGCATGGGGATGTGGTGGCCACCGCCAAGCGCGACCTGAGCCCGGGCGAGCGCCTCGACGGAGAGGGCGGCTACACGGTGTATGGAAGGCTCATGCCCGCTTCCGCATCGCTAGCGATCGGCGGTCTGCCGCTTGGCCTGGCGCATGGCATCGAACTCAAGCGTGCGGTGCCAGTCGGAGCCGCCTTGACCTGGGCTGACGTGGCAGTCATCCCTCACGATCCCGCAGTGCTGTTTCGCCGCGAGATGGAAGAGGTCTTTGCCCGGGAGATGTCCCTCGTCCGGTAGCGCCGTCCAGGCGCAGCATGACGCGGTGGGCGATACCGTCTTCGAGGTACACCTCGCCGATGCCGGTAAAGCCATGGCCTGCATAAAAGCGCTGCAGGTGTGCCTGCGCGCTGATCCGTACCGCCACGCCAGGATAGAGCAGCCTACAGTGCGCCAGTGCGCGGCGCATCAACTCATGCCCGAGGCCGCAACCACGGAAGTCTGCATCCACCACAACCCTTCCAATCGAGGCCTCCGGGCCCTTGAGACCAGGAGGCAGGCAGCGCGCATACGCCACAAGACGAGGCTGTGCCAGACCCAGGCTGCCGAGCAGGTGCTGCGCGCCGGGGTCGAGCCCGTCGAGGTCCTGGTACACGCACTGCTGTTCCACGCCGAAGACCGCGATACGCAGGCGCAGCAGGTCGTACAACTGCGCAGGACGCAGCGCTTCGAATTCGTGGCAGTGCCAGGCAAGGTCCATCGGGTTTATGCTCGCAGGATGCTGGATTCCGGGATCGCGGGGCAGGGCCGATGCGCACAGCGCTGACGGATGCGTGGCGCTTCCACGGTTGGCGTATGGTGAGCGCCGGAGCAGGGATCCAGTTTCTGCAGGCCGGGTTGCTGCATCAGGCCTTCGGCGCCTACCTCGCAGTGCTGAGTGCGCAATTCGGCTGGAGCAAGACCGCGCTCTCGGGCGCCGCAACGCTGCAACCGCTCGAGGCGGCCGCGCTCGGTCCGGCACTGGGCTGGGTGATCGACCGATTCGGGCCGCAAGGGATGATCCGCATCGGCATCTGCGTGATGGGCGCAGGTTTCATGCTGTTGAGCCAGATCGAAACCCTTGCCGGCTTCTACGCAGCCTTTGTAGTGATCGCATTTGGATCGAGTCTTTGCGGTTTTTTCCCGATCAACGTGGCGATCATTCACTGGTTTGAGCGGTTGCGCGCGCGAGCACTGTCTGCGCTGTCGCTCGGGCTGGCGTTTGGCGGCATCTCGGTACCGCTGGTGGCCTGGGCAATCCAGATCTGGGGCTGGAGGACCACCGCTTTCTGCTCGGGGCTCGTGTTCATCCTCGCCGGCTGGCCGCTCGCGCGCAACTTCGTGCGTCGCCCCGCCGACCTTGGCCAGTTGGTGGACGGCCTGCCCCCGCGCGAGCCAAGCACCGCGGCGGGCGAACCCGGTGAACGCGAGTTCACCACCCGGGAAGCACTGCGAACCCCGGCGTTCTGGCTTCTGAGTCTTGGGCATGGCTCGGCACTCTTTGTGGTGACGGCAGTGAATGTACACGCGATCAACCACCTCAAGGAGGGTCTCGGCTACTCGGTGGCGCAAGCCTCGCTCCTGATCACGCTGATGACCGCTTTTCAGATCGTGGGGGTGCTGATCGGATGGTGGTCGGGCGACCGCTATGAAAAACGCAAGATTGCGGCACTCTGCATGCTGATGCATGCGAGCGGGCTGCTGATGCTGGCGTGGTCGCGCGCGACCTGGATGCTGCTCGCCTTTGCCGTGCTGCACGGAAGCGCCTGGGGCTTGCGCGGGCCTTTCATGCAGGCCTTGCGCGCCGACTACTTCGGGCGCAAGTCGATCGGCATGATCCTCGGACTCTCGGGGATCATCATCATGGTGGGCCAGATTGGCGGACCGCTTCTTGCCGGAGCGTTTGCCGACCTCACCGGCCACTACCGCTACGGCTTCAGCGTGCTTGCCGGCCTGGCCGCGCTGGGTTCAGTCTTTTTCTGGCTGGCGCGCAAACCGCGCTGAGAGCACCCGCGGCGGCACCAGCCAGAGCGCCACCAGCACGATCGTGGCCGTGAGTCCGAGACCGATCCAGGGTGCGCGGTCGGCCAGGATCTCGTCGAGCCCCACCGCAAACTGGCGCGCCACACCGAGGCCCGCAATGCTCAGGCTGAGCGCGCCAACCAGCAGGCCCAGCACGCGGGAGGCGATCACACCGGCACGGTCCGAGCGTTGCAGCACTTCCGACACCAGCCACCCGTTGAGTCCGTCGGTGAGCAGCATTCCTGCGGTGAAGGTAAGCGCCAACCCCATCGCCGCCGGCCAGCCACCGTGCGCCGCAGACGAGAGCGCAAAAAGCGAGGCCTGCGAAAGCGTGTCGAAGGACAGGGCAAAAAGTGCGCCAATGGCGAGCGACCAAAGCGGGTGACCCCAGCGTACGCCGCGGTTGCGCGAGACCATCCAGTGCAGCAGTCCACGCCGTTGCACCGCCTGATCGGGCGGCGTGCCGAACACCTGCTTGAGGTTGAGAAGACCCAGCGCTGTGAGCAGAACGATCGACAGCGAGCTTCCGAGCCGGTCGAACCAGACCGGGACCGTCCAGGTCTGAGCCCAGGCCGCCACCGCAACCGCAGTCGCCACAACGACGACGCCGTGGCCGATCGAGAACAGCAACCCGCAGCGCCTCGACCATGACGCCGAAGCGTGCGAGGCTGCCCATCGGGTAAGACTGTCGATGGTGGCAAGATGGTCGGCATCCAGACCATGCTTGACTCCGAGCATCAAGGCGAGCACAACCAGACCGGTGTCGTCCATCCAGCGCTGCGCTCAGCCGATCCGCTCAGGCAGGGTGCCGAGCCGCTTCCGGCGCGCGTTCATCGTGCATTCGCGTCGGAAGCATCAGGCGGATGTTCTGAACAGCCGCCCGGCTTGCGCCCTTGCCCAGATTGTCAAGGCGGGCCACCAGCACAGCCTGGCGCCGCGCCTCATTGCCAAACACGCGCACCTCGAGCCGATTGGTCTGGTTGACGCCAAGTGCATCGAGCCGGCCGTTGCCGCTTGGAGGAAGCACCTGCACGAATCCCGCGCAAGGGGCCGAGGGATGGGCGCTGTAGCAGCGCTGGTAGGCCTCGAGCAGATCGTGCGCCTCCGGGCGCGAGGGCAGCGTGTCGAGGTGCAGGCCGATCGACACCAGCATGCCCTGCCGGAAGTTGCCCACCGAAGGCACAAAGATTGGCCGGCAAGCGAGCCCGCTGTGCGCCATGATCTCGGGCACATGCTTGTGCTCGAGACCCAGCCCGTAGAGTTCGAAGCGCGGGGCCTGCCCCTGCTCATGCGCCTCGATCATGGCGCGTCCGCCGCCCGAGTAGCCCGACACCGACTGGATGGTGAGCGGGGTGTCGCTCGGGACGATCCCGGCAGCGATCAGCGGCGCAAGCAGTGCGATCGCGCCAGTGGCATGGCATCCCGGGTTGCTCACCCGCTGCGCTGCGCCGATGCGCGCCGCCATCTCAGGGGCCAGTTCGGGAAAGCCGTAGACCCAGGCTTCGTTCACCCGATGCGCGCTCGAGGCATCGAGAATCCTCGGCTGACGGCTGCCGAGGGTGTCGATCAGGGCCACCGAAGCGCGCGCTGCATCGTCGTGCAGACAAAGCACCACCAGATCGGCCTGCGCCATCAGTTCGAGCTTGGCAAGGGGGTCCTTGCGTCGCGCCTCATGAATCGCGAGCAGCTGAAATTCGCCCGAGCTCTCCAGAATCTCCCGAATCTGCAGGCCCGTGGTCCCCGCCTCCCCGTCGATGAAGATTGACCCCGGCATCGGTGCTCCTGGTTACCTCGCGCGTTTCGCTGGCGGGCTCCATTATGATCCGGGTCGACGGTGCACGAAGTCCACTCACGAAGGCGTCGGAGCCGTCGATCCCTCGAAAGGCCGCCAAGGCTGGCGCGCCGCCTCTGCTCACCCTCCAGGACCTCCTCTGCATGACTCCACGTGTTGCCATCCACAGGCTGCAGGTTGCCAGCCCGCTTTACGCCTTCATCAACGATCAGGTCCTGCCCGGAACTGAGGTAACCCCAGCGCGTTTCTGGGCGGGCTTCGACGCCCTTGTAGCCGATCTCACCCCGATCAACAGCGCCCTGCTGGCCGAACGCGAGCGTCTGCAAGACGCGATCGATGCCTGGCACAAGGCGAATCCCGGCCCGATCGAGAACCTTCCCGCCTACCGTCAGTTTCTGGTTTCGGTCGGCTACCTGGTCGATGAGCCCGGCGAGGTGCGGCTCTGCACGAGCGGGATCGACACCGAGATCACCCAGCAGGCCGGACCGCAGCTCGTGGTCCCGATCCTGAATGCGCGCTACGCACTCAACGCTGCCAACGCCCGCTGGGGTTCGCTCTACGACGCGCTCTACGGGACCGACGTGATCCCGGAGGAGGATGGCGCCACCCGGGCGGGCGGCTACAACCCGATCCGCGGCGCGCGCGTCATCGCTCATGCCCGGCGTTTTCTCGACCAGAGCCTGCCCCTCGAGACAGGTTCGCACGCCGATGCGGCGCACTACCGTCTGGTCGACGGCAACGGGGATGCCCAGACGCGGCGCCTGCGCCTCGAAGTGGAACTGCGCAACGGAACCCGCACCGGGCTGTGTCACCCGCAATCGTGCAAGGGCTACCGAGGCGAGCCGCAGGCGCCAGCCTCGCTGCTCTTTTGCCACCACGGACTGCACATCGACCTGCTGTTCAACCGCGAAGGTAGCATTGGAAAGAGCGATCCGGCCGGAATCCAGGATGTGGTTCTCGAGGCGGCTGTCACCACCATCGTCGATCTCGAAGACTCGGTGGCGGCTGTGGATGCCGACGACAAGGTACTCGGCTACGCCAACTGGCTCGGCCTGGTGAAAGGCACGCTCGAGGAAGGCCTCGACAAAGGCGGGCAGCGCATCACCCGCAGACTGAATCCCGACCGGCGTTACAAGGGTGTTGACGGGCAGGATCTCGTGCTGCACGGGCGCTCGCTGCTCTTTCTGCGCAACGTGGGCCACCTGATGACCAACCCGGCGGTGCTCGATGCGCAGGGGCGGGAGATTCCGGAAGGGATCCTCGATGCGATGGTCACCACCGCGATTGCGATCCACGACCTCAAACGCGACGCCCGCGATGCGATCCGCAACACCCGCAGCGGCTCGGTCTACATCGTGAAGCCGAAAATGCACGGACCTCAGGAGACCGCCTTTGCCTGCGAGCTCTTCGCGCGCGTGGAGGCGGTGCTCGGGCTCGAGCCCAACACGGTGAAACTCGGCATCATGGACGAGGAGCGCCGCACCAGCCTGAACCTCAAGGCCTGTATCGCTGCGGGCGCTGCGCGGGTTGCCTTCATCAACACAGGTTTTCTCGATCGCACCGGCGACGAGATGCACACCGCGATGCACGCGGGTGCGATGATCCGCAAGGCGGCAATGAAGTCCTCACGCTGGATCGCCGGCTACGAGCGCAACAACGTGCGGGTGGGCCTCGCCTGCGGATTACGCGGACGTGCGCAGATCGGCAAGGGGATGTGGGCCATGCCCGATCGGATGGCCGCAATGCTGGAGCAGAAAATTGCGCACCCGCAGGCCGGCGCAACCACCGCCTGGGTGCCTTCGCCCACGGCCGCCACGCTGCATGCGCTGCACTACCACGCAGTGGACGTGGCGGCGATCCAGGCGCGCATGGAAGCTGAGCCCGACGACGCGGAGGGTATCCTGGAGGACATGCTCAGCGTTCCCGTCAGCGCCGCGGCATCGTGGCCGCGGGAGGAGGTGCTGCAGGAACTCGAAAACAACGCGCAAGGCATCCTCGGCTACGTGGTGCGCTGGATTGATCAGGGAGTGGGCTGCTCGAAGGTGCCCGACATCCACAACATTGCGCTCATGGAGGACCGCGCCACACTGCGCATCTCGAGCCAGCACATCGCCAACTGGTTGCTGCACCGCGTGGTTGGCGAGGACGAAGTGCGCAGCGTCTTTGCCCGCATGGCTGCGGTGGTGGATCGGCAAAACGCTTCCGACCCTGCCTACCGTCCGATGGCCGGACACCTCGCCGAGTCCCTGGCGTATCTGGCGGCCTGCGATCTGGTATTCAAGGGCCTGGAGCAGCCTTCGGGCTACACCGAGCCGCTGCTTCACGGCTGGCGTCTGAAACTCAAGGCGCGCGAAAGCAGGGAACGCGCTGCAGACTGATCGTCGAGGATCTGCCGGGCGGCGTTGCGCCCCGGCAGGCCGCTCACACCGCCGCCGGGGTGCGCTCCCGATCCGCAAAGGTAGAGCCCGTGCAGCGGCATCCGGTAGCGACCCCAGCCCAGCGCAGGACGCGCGGCCCAGAGTTGCGACAGACTCATCCGGCCGTGGAAGATGTCGCCCCCGACAAGGCCGAAGCCCTGCTCGAGATCCAGCGGGGAAAGCGCCTGCATGCCAAGGATGAGCCGCCGGAACCCGGGCGCGAAGCACTCGACCACGCCCAGGATCGCCTCGATCGCGCGGTTCTTGTGCGCATCATCCCAACACGCACCGTTGGGCAGTTCCCTGCGGAAGTGCTGGCAGAAAAGACTCGCCACATGCGCCCCCGGGGGCGCGAGCGAATCGTCCAGCGTGCTTGGGATGAGCATCTCCACGATCGGACGCTGCGACATACCGTGGTCGATCGCGTCACGGTAGGCCGCCTCCATCCATTGGATACCAGGGCTCAGGATGATCCCGCTTGCGAGGTGCGGGCCGGACTCAGGCGCGGCGCTGAAGCGTGGCAGCCCGCTGAGCGCAAGGTTCATGCGGAAGGTGCCCGACTCGGAGCGGTAGTGGCGCATCGCCACCCGGAAGTCCTCCGGCAGGGTTGCGCCCGCGAGCAGGCGGTCGGCGAGTATGCGTGGATGTGCATTGCACGCCACGATCTGCGCCGGGCGGAAGGCTCCCGACGCGAGTTCGATTCCGATTACCGCATCCCGCTCCACGACCACCCGCGCAACCGGCGCATCGCAGTGCAGCCGCACACCGAGCGATACGCAGGCGCGCGCCATCGCCTCGCTGATTGCGCCCATGCCTCCGATGGCGTGTCCCCACTGGCCGCGCTTGCCGTTCACCCCTCCGAAGCAGTGGTGCAGCAAGACATATGCAGTGCCCGGTGCGCGCGGACTTGCCAGGTGCCCCACCACCGCGTCGAAGGAAAAGGCGGCGCGAACCGGATCCGAGTCGAACCAGGGTGCGAGCACGTCCTCGGCGCTGTCGGTGAGCAGTCGAAGCAGCATCTGGCGGTCGGCCGCGTTGAGCTGCGCCAGTTCGCGTGCGCGCCCCAGGAGGCTCGAGCCGCTGCGACTCCAGTCGAGCCACGACTGCTCGCCTTCCCAGGCCGGCGGCGCTTCGCGCGCCAATCGGGCCAGTGCGTCGCCCACCCGCTCGAGCTGCGCATAGTAGCCGGGTAGCCGCTCTGCGTCGCGCTGCGAAAACCGGGCCAGCGACGCCTGGGTCGCCGCCAACCCACCGCCAAGATGCAGCGCCCGGGCATCTTCGAGCGGCAGGAAGTTGGCCAGAGGCCGCTCCACGATCCGCAGCCCCTGCGCCCGCAGTCCCATCTCGGCAATGACCGACTCATCGAGCAGACTCACGGTGTAGCTCGCCACCGAGTTGCGGAATCCGGGGTGAAACTCCTGCGTGAGGACTGCGCCGCCAACGACGCTGCGTCCTTCGAAAACTTCCACCTGGCAACCGGCGCGCGCAAGGTAGTACGCGCAGACCAGGCCGTTATGGCCCGCACCGATGATGGCAACGCCTGGGGGGTTCGCAGGGAGAGACTTGGTGAGCATGACGCAGCTTGCTTGACGCCTTCGAGTGTGCCAGGGCCTTGCACGACCCAGACAGGCAAGGCTACACGCGAAGCGCGGGAGCATGTTGCTGAAGAGCGTTGCGGGCTCCGGAAACTTGCCCTGCAAGCCAAGGCAAAATCGGCCGGATGCGGTTTCCATGGCCTTTGCAGCGCGACTTCCTTGTGAGGACTCCCATGCCTTCCTTTCCCGCAGGTGCGCTTGCCTGCCTGGTGGTCGCCCTTGGCGCGCCCACGCTCGCGCAGACTGCGGCGCCCGAGAGCCAACCGCCCGGCGCCCGGACTCCGGAGGGTCCAACCCCCGAAGCGCAGACGCCCCGGAGCGCGGCCCCGGAGCCCGGCGCTGCCGAAAGCAAGCCTGCCGCTGCAGGCGAGCGGGTCGAGGTGCGCGGACGTGGTTGGAGCGACGATGAGCAGCGGCGCTTCTCCACTTCCGCCAGGATCGTGATCGGGCGTGAGCAGATCGAGCAATTCGGCGATTCCAGCGTGACCGAGGTGTTGCGCCGCCTGCCTGGTATCACGCTGGGCGGCCCGCCGGGCCGCGGAGGACCACCGCGCATGCGCGGCCTGGGTGCTGGCTACACCCAGTTGCTGATCGATGGGCAGCGAACGCCGCCGGGCTTTTCGCTTGATTCCCTCACCCCGGAGCAGATCGAGCGTATCGAGATCCTGCGCGCGCCCACCGCCGAGACCGGCGCCCGCGCGATCGGGGGGACGATCAACATCATCACCCGCGAAGGCTTTGTGCGTCGCCTCAACGACCTGCGCGCAGGAGTGGGGGTGGAAAGCGGGCGCCTCTCGCCGGGATTCTCCTGGACCTACAACAACAGCCACGAGCGTTGGATCTACAACCTTTCGATGAGCGCGTTTCGATCAGACCGCGAAGACCGGGAAAGCGCTGAGTTCCGGGACTTCAGGGATGCCGACGATGCGCTCCTGAGCGCGCAGCGCATCGACAACCGCAGCACAACGCTGCGGCACGGGCTCAACCTCACCGGCAGGCTCGAGCAACGTGCCGCGATGGGTGAGACGATCCTCCTGATGCCGTCGGTCTTTCATGCGCAGACCGACACGCGCCGCGATCTCCGCTTCAGCCAACTTGCGGGCAGCCCACTTGCCCAAAGTCAGCCGGGTTTCGACCAGGGGACGGGCGCAAACGAGAGCGCGTTCACCATTGGAAGGCTCAACAGCGTGATACGCCGAAATCTGGGGCAGGGCATGCGCCTTGAATTCCAGGGCGGCGGATCCTCATGGCGCAGCACCAGCGAGAGCCGCAGAGAGGAGTTCGACCGCGGGGGCATGCTGCTGCGCACTGCGCAGGACGACAGCCGCATCGAGGAACGCAGCCTCAATCTGGTGGGCAAGTTCTCGCGGGTCCTCGACAACGAGCACAGCCTCGTGAGCGGCGCCGAATGGTCGCCGGCATGGCGGGAGGAGAGCAGGGTCCAGTCGCTCAACGGGCAACGTGTGCTCGGCGAGTTCGGCGATACGCTCAAGGCTTCGAGCCAGCGTCTGGCGGCCTACGTTCAGGACGAATGGAACATTTCCCCGCGCTGGTCCGCAAGCGCCGGTTTGCGCTGGGAGGGCATCACCACCCGCGGCGAAGCACTCGACGGCGAGACACCCCACAACCGGTCTTCGGTCTGGACGCCGCTCTTTCACACCGTGTGGAAGCCTGATGAGAACGCCCGCGATCAGATCCGCCTCAGCCTCACCCGGAGCTACAAGGCCCCCACGCTGGCCGCACTGATTGCCCGGCCAACGGTGGATCCGCGTTTCCCGCTGGATGCCACCAACACGCCGTTGAGCCCGGACCGCGCGGGCAACGCTGCGCTTCGGCCTGAACTTGCCACAGGCATCGACCTCGCCTTCGAGAAGTATCTCAAGGAGGGCGGAAGCCTGAGCCTCAACCTCTTTCACCGCCAGATCAGTGACTACATGCGCAGTGTCACAAGGCTCGAGCCGGTGCCTTGGTCGACTGTCGAGCGCTGGGTGAGCCGGATGCAGAATGTGGGGGATGCCTTCACCCAGGGCGTCGAACTCGAGGCCAGGTTCCGCCTCGACCAGTGGATCGCCCAAGCGCCGCGCAGCGAACTGCGCAGCAACCTCAGCCTCTTCAGGTCCGAAGTGCAGTCGGTGCCGGGGCCCTACAACAGGCTCGACGAGCAGGCCCGGCTGATCGGAAACTTCGGGGTCGATCACCGTTTCCGCTCCGCGCCACTGCGGGTCGGCGGCAACCTCAACCTTGTGCCTGGCTACCGCACCCGTACCGCCTACGAGGTGAGCCCCGAGGGCCGCGTCGGTGAAACCGTGGTCGATACCGGCCTCAAGCGCGTCTGGGATGCCTACGCCCTGTGGATCCTTTCGCCCACGGTCCAACTGCGGCTGAGCGGCAACAACCTCCACCCGATCGACTTCCTCACCGGGCGGATTCAGCGCGGATCGACCGATCCACGCTTTGGCGACCTGCGCCAGGAGGTACTCACCACGAATACCTCGTTCATCAACTGGCGGCTTCAGCTCGAAATGAAGCTCTGAAGCCGCCCAGCCTGTCGGGGCAAGCATGAATCTCAGCAGCCAGGCCTTCTGGATCGCCGTGGGTTTTCTGGGACAGGCGCTCTTTTCTGCGCGCTTCCTGATCCAGTGGATTGCGAGCGAGCGTGCCCGCAGGAGCGTTGTGCCCGTCCTCTTCTGGTACTTCAGTCTCGCAGGCGGTGCTACCCTCCTTGCCTACGCGATCTGGCGCGAAGACCCGGTCTTCATCGTGGGGCAGGGGTTTGGCCTGCTGGTCTATCTGCGCAACCTCATCCTGCTACGCCGGGAACGTTACGCCGCCCCAACTCCCGATCCATGAAGCTCTCGGTACTCGATCAAAGCATTGCAGTGCGCAACACCGCAGCGTCGCAGGCCATCGTGAACAGCCTCGATCTGGCCCGGCACTGCGACCGACTGGGCTATCACCGCTATTGGGTGTCGGAGCACCACAACACCGACAGCATTGTGGGTAGTGCGCCGGAAGTGCTCATGGCCGCAATCGCAGTAAGCACCGCGAGAATCCGCGTGGGTAGCGCAGGCGTGATGCTGCCGCATTACGCCACGCTGAAGGTGGCCGAGCAGTTCCGGGTTCTCGAGGCGCTCGCCCCCGGGCGCATCGATCTTGGCCTGGGTCGGGCCCCGGGCTCGGACCAGCTCACCGCGATGGCGCTCAACCCCTTCGGTCCGGGTGCCGACCAGTTTCCCCGCCAGGTGGTGGACCTGAAGGCATGGGTCAGCGGCGCGCCGCTGGACCCCGACCACCCCTTTGCGCAGGTGAAGGCGCACCCCCAGGGGCTTACGGCGCCGCAACTATGGATCCTGGGGAGTTCGGACTATGGCGCCCAGTTGGCCGCTTACCTCGGGCTGCCTTATGCCTTTGCCTATTTCTTCTCGGAGGGTCGTGGCGCGGAGCTTGCCCTCAACCTCTACCGGCGCAACTTCCGCCCGTCTGCGGAATTGTCCGAGCCTTGCGCCACGATCTGCATCTGGGCCCTGGCTGCCGACTCGGAAGCGCAGGCACGCCACCTCCTCAAGACCCGTGAGCACTGGCGCGCCGGCTTCGAGCGCGGTGTACGCAAGCCGCTGATCTCCCCCGAGGAAGCCGACCGGCATGTGTACCACCCGGGAGAGCAGCAGAGCGTGGAGGCGGTGCGTGCCGCAGCCATCGTGGGTTGCGCCGACCAGGTCGCCGAGCGCATCCGTGCACTGGGACGCGCCTTGCAACTCGACGAGATTGTCGTCAACACCTGGACCTTCGACCACGACGCGCGGGTGCACTCCTACCGCCTGCTCGCGAGAGCCTTCGGACTCGGTGCAGCCGAGCCGAAGACGGCTGCGGGCGGTCACGGGGCGTCGCCGCGCGCATCGGAAACGGGCTGGCAGGTGCATCGTCCCACCCCGATCGGATCGGGCCTCGCCAGCGCAAATCCCCGGTTCGAACATGGAACAACACCCGATGGCGAACTAAAGGCTTTACGCCTTTGACACACCCAACGGCCGCAAGATCCCGGCCATCGTCGACGCGGAGGAGCCCCACTTCTCCGGGGAGCCCTCGATTGCCGGCTTCGCCATCCTCGGCTGGGCCTGGCGGCACCCGCGCCACCGGGTCACCTTCGCCGAATATCCTCATGTGAAGGACTGGTACGAACGGATGATGGCGCGCCCCGCGACCCGCCGGAGCTTCGACGTGGCGCTGCGCTGATCGCCCAAGGCAGCCGCACCGGCTGCAGCTCTCTCCGGGACCAGGGTTAATTTACATTTACTCATGTCTTGTTACACTCCGCTGGCAGTCCGGAATCCGGGGCTTCCCTCGGGTTCGCGGAGCACGGTCTGAGACGCGAGCGGATCGAAGCTTCCGGGCTGTATCGCAGGAAAGCGATCTTTCAGGGGCCCTTCAGGGGCCCTCTTTTTTTGCGCCTTGGGTAGGCGCACTCCCGAACATTCCAGTCCCTCGAGGAGGCTCAGGTCCGCCCGAAGACTCAAGTTCCCGGGGGCTGCAAGCGCTGCACGGGCTTTGCCCCTTTTCGCAGGCGATCGTGCACCACGCTGGCGTCAAAGAGCCGATCAATGCCGATAGCGTCGAATCCGAGTTCACCGAGCACTTCAGCGCTATGCTGACCGAGCCACGGAGCCGGCCTTCGGATCGACACCAGCTCACCGGTGCTCTTCACCGGCGAACCAAAGGTCTTGATGCGCCCCATCACGGGATGTTCGAGTTCGATCACCATTTCGCGGGCTGCGATGTGAGGATCGCGCATCACCTCGTCGTAGCCATACACCGGACCGCCGGGAACACCCGCTGCATCGAGACGCTCAACCCAATGCGCGGTTCCATGCTGCGTGAACACTGCCTCGATGTCGGATTGCAGGGCATCGGCGTGCTGAACCCGCAGTGCGTTGGTTGTGTAGCGCGGATCATGCAGCCAGGCGGGCCTTGCGCATACCTCCCCGCAAAAAGCACGCCAGAGTTTTTCGTTGTTGGCACCAACCGTGACATAGCCGTCCTGCGTGCGGTAGGCCTGGTACGGTGCCGAGCGTCGGTGTCGCGAGCCCATCGCGTGTGGAATCTCGCCCCCTCCGAAGAATGCACCGAACTCCCACTGCGACCAGACGAGCCCCGCCTCGAGGAGCGAAGTCTCCAGGTACTGCCCGGATCCTCCACGCAGGCGGGCAATGTAGGCGGCAAGGATTGCATAGAGCGCGGTCACACCGCTTGCGATGTCGTTCATCGCAATGCCCACCTTCACGGGCCTTCCGCCGGGCTCGCCGGTCATCATCATGATCCCCGACATCCCCTGTGCAACGATGTCGTAGCCGCCGCGCCCCGCGTAGGGGCCGGTCTGCCCGAAACCCGACATCGAGGCATAGACGACCGAGGGGTTGGGCGGCCGCAGACTCGCATAGTCGAGACCGAGTTTCGCCATCACACCTGGGCGGAAGTTCTCGGTGATGATGTCGGCCTTGAGCGCAAGTGCCCTGACGATCGCGTGCCCCTCGGGGTGCTTCAGGTCGATCGCCAGGCTGCGCTTGTTGCGGTTCAGTACCGTGAAACAATAGGACTCGCCCGCGATCTGGGGCATGAAACCGCGCGAGGTATCCCCGCCCGGGAAGGTTTCAACCTTCACGACATCGGCCCCCAGATCACCGAGCAGCATGTTGCAGTAGGGCCCGGCCATCACACTGGTGAGGTCGAGGACCCGAACGCCTTCAAGTGGCAACGCCATGCCAGCCTCCGGTTGTTGCGGCTTCGCCCTGGTTCGCCCCGCTTTGTTGGCAAACGCAAGATCTGGCAGGATTGTAAGGAGTGCCGCATGTGCTCGCGTGCTGGCCCACTTCGTCGAATCAGCGTTTATCCGGAGCACCTCCTGCCATGCAGTCAACCCCCAGCAAGGCATTGCGCACCACCCTTCGCCAGCAACTCGAACTCGGACACTTCGTGCTCGCCCCTGGCGTCTTCGACATGTTCTCCGCACGCATTGCCGACCGCATGAACTTCGCCGCGCTCTACATGAGCGGCTACGGCATCTCCGGTTCCTATCTCGGCAAGGCCGATGCGGGACTCGTGACCTACACCGACATGGTCGGGCGTGCACGCTGCATCGTCGAAGGTACCCACAAGCCGCTGATCGCTGATGCCGATACCGGGTTTGGAGGTTTGCTCAACGTGCGCGACACGGTCCGTGGCTACGAGGCGGCCGGGGTTGAAGCCATCCAGATCGAGGATCAGGAGGTGCCCAAGAAGTGCGGACACACGCCCAACAGGCGGGTTGTCCCCTTGCGTGACGCGGTGCGACGCATCGAGGTGGCGGTGGGTGCAAGGCGCCACGAACACACGATGATCGTGGCGCGCACCGACGCACGCACCGCACTGGGGCTCGACGAGGCCATGGTTCGCGCCAAGGCCTTCGCGCGTGCAGGCGCAGACATCGTCTTTGTGGAGGCACCGGAATCAGGCGAGGAGTTCCAGAGAATCGGCGCAGAGGTTGATGCCTGGCTGCTCGCCAACATGGTCCCCACCGGGAGGTCTCCCGTCGTTGAACGCAGCGATCTGGTGGACTGGGGATTCGATGTGGCGATCTATCCCGCCGCCGGGATGAATGTCGCGTGCGCTGCCATCGAAGCCAGCTATCTGCACCTTCTCCACCACGGAAGTGCAACCGGCTCCCCTGTCCCCGCCTACACCATGGCGCAGCTGCATGACCTCGTTGGATTTCCGGAAGTCTGGGAGTTCGAAAGGCGCTTCGTGGAATCCTGAGGCCACCGGGTCGCGTCGACCATGCGCCTGATGCTCGCCGCAAGCCTCGCCAACCTCCCCTTCGGAACGATCTACGCCTTCAGCGTGCTGCTCAGGCCGATCGAGTCGCTGCTCGGCTTGCAACGCACCGATCTGACCCTGGTCTTTGCGCTCGCCACGATGGTGCTCACGCTGGGGATGAACCTTGCCCCGGTCCTCTACCCGCGACTCGCATTGCATCATCTGCTTGGCATCGCAGCAGCGCTCTCGGCCGCAGGTCTGCTGATCACTGCCACTGCCGAGACGCTCTTGCACCTCGTCGCTGGCTACGGCGTCCTGTTTGGACTCGGGGCAGGCCTTGTCTTCACCACGGTCCAGCATAGGGTGAACCAGGCGGAATTCGCGCGACGCGGCCTGGTCAATGGCTATGTGGTGAGCCTCTATCCGCTGGGGGCGATGCTCGGCGCCCCACTGATGGGATGGGCGATCGCTGAAATCGGACTGCGACCCACACTGCTCGCCCTTGCCGCCACGCTCGGTGCTTCGGTACTGGGCGCGGCCTGGCTGCTGCGACCGCCGAAACACTCCGCCATCGCTACGTTAGCGGAAGCGCCGTCGGCAGAAGCCTCAGCGATCCTGGCAGCCCCGTCGGGTCACCAGGGTCAACCGGGTCACCGGGGCCACCGGGGTCAATCCAGCCAATCCCCGCGATCCGAGCCCTTCGAGCATCGGGGGCTTTTCTTGCGCCTTTCGGCCGTCTTTACCCTTGCGGCCTCGGCGGGACTGATGGTGATGAGCCAGGCTGCCGGAATCATGCAAGCCTATGGTGCCGGGCTCGGGGCTTCGCTTGCCGCAACAACTGTCATCACGGGGGCGATTGCACTGGCGCGGATCCTTGGCGGGTGGCTTGTGGATCGATTTCCTGTGTCGCAGGTGATGGCGGGCGCCCAGTTGTGGGCGTTGAGCGGTGCAGTGCTGCTCAGCCTCTGGCCAACCGCCTCCGCAGCGGTCCCCTGCCTCACGATGATCGGCATGGGCTACGGTCTGATCTCCGGCGCCTCGGCAGCGGCAATCGGGCAGTGGTGGCCGATGGCGCTTTTCGGTCTGGTTGCGGGGCGGCTCTACATCGGGTGGTGCGCGGCAGCGATCAGCCTGCCGCTCATTGCAGCCACCCTCTACGATGCCAGCGGCAACTACTCCACCGCCATCGTCCTTGCCGGCGCGTTCAACGCCGTAGCCTTGCTGGTTGCGCTGCGTCTGAGGCAAACGCGGACGGTGTCGCGCTAAGCGCTATGCTTGCAGCTGACCATGAGGTCTTCACATCGGAGGGCAAGAGCATGCGCAACAACCGCCTACGCGAGGTCTGGGCCAATTCCGGTGTGGTGATCAACGGGTGGCTTGGCATTCCGAGTTCGGTGGCAGCCGAAAACATGGCGCAGGCTGGATGGGACTCGCTCACCTGCGATCTTCAGCATGGCCTCCTCGACTACACCAACGCTCTGCCGATGCTGCAGGCGATCAGCACCACCAACACCACGCCGCTTGCGCGCGTGCCGTGGAACGAGCCAGGCATCATCATGAAGCTTCTCGACGCCGGAGCCCTGGGCATCATCTGTCCGATGGTCAACTCCCGCGCGCAATGCGAAGCTTTCGTCGGCGCTTGCCGCTACCCACCTGAGGGTTATCGCAGCTACGGCCCCACCCGCGCGCTGTGGTATGCGGGTGCCGACTATCCGCACCACGCCAACCGCAGCGTGGTTGCGCTCGCAATGATCGAGACCCGCGAGGCAGTGCACGAGCTCGACGCCATCCTCGGCACGCCCGGTCTCGACGGAATCTACATCGGGCCCTCGGA
Organism: Betaproteobacteria bacterium; assembly: GCA_016868175.1. GTDB lineage: Bacteria > Pseudomonadota > Gammaproteobacteria > Burkholderiales > Burkholderiaceae_E > UBA3064. Next base: position 7,207 of record VGHO01000009.1, on the reverse strand, counting down.
CCTGGGACTTTCCCTCGGTTGCGAGGCTCGACTGGATCCGGTCGATCCCACCGTGGTTGAAACGATCCGGATCGTCCTCGAAAAGGCCAGACAGCGCGGACTGCATGCCGGGTTGCACTGCGCCACCACCGCCTACGCGCGGCAGGCCATCGCATGGGGTTTCGACATGGTCACCACCGGTACCGATAACGTCCTGCTCAACCAGTCCGCCAGACGCGCGGTAAACGAGATGCGTGAGCGCGATGCGTGAGCGGAATGCGCCGGCGGGATGCGCGGGCGGGATGTGTGAGCAGCTATGCAGTGTGGCTGCGCCACTCTGCAGGCTACACGCTTACCCAACATGTCGCTGCGTGAAGTACCTGCGGACTGCCCTGTTGCACCAACCGCAGGATTCCAATCAACCTGATCCAGAGGACCTTCAAAGATGCTTCTCGATGTCCGCACCTATGTCTGTCGCCCCGGAACGATCCGTAACCATCTCTCACTCTATGAACGGATCGGCAAGCCGGTGCAGACGCGCCACCTCGGCCAACCGGTGGCCTACCTCACCACCGATACCGGTGATCCCAACGCCTATCTGCACATCTGGATGTACGAGGATGCGGCTGATCGCGCAAGGCGCCGCGCAGCGATGATCGCCGACCCCGAGTGGCAGCACTACCTTGCCGAGAGCGCAAAACTGGGCGCGCTCGAAAGCCAGCGCAATCAGCTGATGGTGCCCGCAAACTTCTTCTCGCCGCCCCGTCGGGTGGAGTGAGATCAAACCAGACGCAGATGCCTGGCGCAACAGGCCTTTCGGTCCGGTTGCGGTAAACCTGATGGGTTGTCGAACAAAGCTTCCGAAGCGCCTCGCGGGTTGCCTCGCACTTTTCTTGACGCTTGCGCTCCCTGCCTGCGGCGAGCAGGAGGTGGTGAACGATGCAAGCGTTCAGGGCGGCAACCTCTTCTACGGGCGCAATGCCGAGTTTTCGATCGGGGTAAGCCGGCTTCGTGAGGGTTTACAGGTGCAGGTCAGTGGTTGCTCTGCCACGGAGGGCCCTCAAGCGGTGTCGCCCACCGAGTTGCGCTACCGTTGCAGACTCACCACTACCGGGGCGGTGAACTTCACGGTCAGCGATGCACAAGGGGCAAGCGTCTACACAAGAACTTTCGCGGTACCCGAGCCCCGCGTGGTGCTTGACACTTCGCGTGGCGAGATTGAACTCGAACTGCAACCGCGGTCAGCTCCGCTCACCGTCGACAATTTTCTTGCCTACGTGGCCGCCGATTTCTACACCAATCTGATCTTCCATCGCGTGGTGCCAGGCTTCGTGGTTCAGGCCGGCGGATTCGAATCCGGTATGACTCCGCGCGCTCCGCCGCTCCCGCCGGTCGTGCTGGAATCGAACCGCGGTCTCCTCAATGTGCGCGGCTCACTTGCGATGGCGCGCACCAACGCGCCCGACAGTGCGACCTCGCAATTCTTCATCAACCTTGTTGACAACCCGTTTCTGGACTTCAGGCCGGCCGCCACGGATCGCCCTGAAACCCCAGGCTACGCTGTTTTCGGCAGTGTCGTTCGCGGCATCGAAGTGGTGGATGCGATTGCCACGATCCCCACGGCTTCGGTTGCCGGATTTTCCAACGTCCCCACGGACGATGTGCTGATACGCAGCGCGAGGCGTATCCGCTGACATCCGGGTCGTAGCCGCGAAGCCTCAGGGGTGAATACCCTTCCAACGGTGCTCGTCGTTGGTACTGCGCAGACCCTTGCCTGGGCCTCTTCGTACTACCTGCCTGCAGTACTCGCTGCACCGATCGCTGCCGACCTCGGGACCGATGCGTCGCAGGTGCACTTCTGCTTCAGTGTGGCCCTGCTGGTGGCCGCACTCTTCGGACCACGCGCCGGGCGGTTGATTGACCGGCACGGCGGGCGTACGGTGCTGCCTTTTACCAATGCGCTCTTTGCCCTCGGATTGGTCCTGCTCGCTGCGGCCCAGGGCGGCATCAGCCTTCTTGGTGCGTGGCTCGTAATCGGCGTCGCGATGGGCTTTGGACTCTACGATGCTGCCTTCGCTGCCCTGGTGTGTCTCTATGGAGCTGGGGCGCGCCAGGCGATCACAGGAATCACCCTGATCGCGGGCTTTGCGAGTACCGTTGGCTGGCCCCTCAGCATGGCGATGCAGACTGCCTTCGGCTGGCGGGGAGCATTGCTGGGGTGGGCCCTGCTGCACTTGTCGCTGGGGGTGCTGCTCAACCGACGCATTCCGCATCCACCACTGCGCGATGCGCCCTGCGATCCTGCCGCGCCCCTCATCCAACCGCCGACACCGCCTCCGAGAACCGCGAAAGCTGCGCATGCCGCGAATAGTGCAAAAACTTCGGAACCCGCGAAAACCGCGGATTCGGTGGACACCGCGGATTCGGCGAAAACCGGCACTGCTTACAACCCGAGTCACGGCACCGCCTTGCTGGTGTTTGCCTTTGCCGCCACCGGCTTTGCAGGAACTGCGATGGCGGCGCATCTGCCCACTGTCCTGCAGGCATCCGGTGCGAGCCTTGCGCTCGCGGTTGCCGCCGGGGCCCTGATCGGGCCGGCGCAAGTCGGGGCACGACTGCTGCAGTTCGGGCCTTTCGGACGCGTTCATCCACTGTGGTCCGCATGGCTTGCCGACCTTGCGCATCCGCTTGCGGTGCTCGCATTGATGCTCGTTGGACCTGGCGCTGCGATGGTCTTTGCGCTGGTGCACGGCCTGGGTACTGGCACCCAGACCATCGCACGCGGCACACTACCGCTTGCCCTTTTCGGCGCTGCGGGCTACGGCGAGCGTGTGGGCAGGCTCCTGGCCCTTTCGCGTTTCACGCAGGCGCTCGCTCCCTGGCTCTTTGGACTGGCGCTTGCCCGGTGGGGTGAACACGCGCTCTGGATCACTTTTGCGCTCAGCTTGCTGGCCCTCGCTGCCCTGCTCCCCTTTCGATCCGCCCTGCGCTCCGGCAAATCCGAAACACAGGTGCGCAAAGCAGACCCTCGCTCTGGTTTATGATCCGGGCCACCATGATATTTTCGGCCGGACGCTCGCCCGACATCCTGATCGTTGACGATGATCCGCGGCTTCGCGATCTCCTTCGACGTTTCCTGAGCCAGCATGGCTTTTCGGTGGTGGTGGCCGAAGATGCGCTCGCCATGAACCGGGTGATGCGACACCAGCGCTTCGACCTCATGGTGCTGGATCTGATGATGCCGGGCGAGGATGGGCTGCAGGTGATCTCGCGCCTGCGCTCCTCGCAATCCGACCTGCCAATCATCGTGCTCACCGCTCGCGGAGACGAAAGCGACCGAATCACTGGTCTGGAAGCTGGGGCGGATGATTATCTTCCCAAACCCTTCAATCCGAGAGAACTTTTTGCACGGATCCAGTGTGTTCTGCGCCGTTCGCGGCTCAACGAGATGCCCGGCGCGCCGAGCAACGAGACGCAGCGTTTCCGGTTTGGATCCTTCGAACTCGATCTCTCCACCCGAAGTCTGCGCAAGGACGGGGTGAGCGTTCCACTCACAACCTCCGACTTCGCGACGCTCAAGGCTCTGGCGCGCCATGCGCGCGAGCCTCTCTCGCGTCAGCGGCTGATGCAACTGTCGCGCGGCCGTGACTACGAGAGCAGCGACCGTAGCCTTGACGTGCAGATTTCACGCTTGCGTAAACTCATCGAGGATGACCCGCATAATCCACGTTACCTGCAGACAGTATGGGGTGTGGGCTATGTGCTCATCCCCGACGCCGAATACGACCGCCAAGGCTCCCAGCACCCAGCCTATGATCTGCACATGACAGGTTCGCCCTGAGCCCTCAACCGCTTTCGAGAGGCACCCTGCGGTCATTGCACGAGAACTGTCCGCGATCATGCGCTGGTGCTCGAAAGGCAGACGCAGGTCGCGGCGAGCGCCCCCGCAGCAACCGTGATCAGCGCTCAACAAAAGCGCGCTCGATCACATAGTCGCCCTGTTCACCGGCCTTCGGTGAAATCGCAAGCCCGAGTGCGTCGAGCATCGCGGAGGTTTCCTTCAGCATCGCTGGGCTACCGCAGATCATCGCGCGATCGGTTTCGGCGTTGAGCGGTGGCTGTCCAAGGTCGCGAAACAGCTGGCCCGACTGAATCGCGGTGGTGAGCCGTCCGGTATGCAGAAATGCCTCGCGGGTCACCGTGGGGTAGTACACGAGTTGGCGCGAAACCATCTCGCCGATCAGTTCATGCCCTGGCAACACCTCGCGGATGAAGCTGCTGTAGGCGAGTTCGCTCACAAGGCGGACGCCGTGGATCAGCACCACCGATTCAAAGCGCTCGTAGGTCTCCGGATCCTGAATGATTGCCATGTAGGGCGCAAGGCCGGTGCCCGTGGCGAAGAGAAAAAGCCGCTGGCCGGGACGCAGATCGTCGATCACCAGCGTGCCCACGGACTTGTGTCCGATGAGCAGCGGGTCGCCTGCCCGAACGTGCTGCAGTCGTGAGGTAAGAGGGCCGTCGGGTACCTTGATCGACAGGAACTCGAGATGTTCTGCATAGTTCGGGCTCGCGATGCTGTAAGCACGAACGAGTGGCTTGCCGTCCACCTCGAGCCCGATCATCACGAAATGGCCGTTGCGAAAGCGAAGGCTGGGCAAGCGACCGGTCTTGAACGAAAAAAGCGATTCATTCCAGTGATGCACATCGAGTACACGCACTTCATCGTAGGCAGCCATAGGGGAAAGTCAGGAAGAGAGTTGTCTTGACGCTAGAAGCGTTCCACGCCGGAAACGCTGGATTGTGGAATAGCCTCAACGTGGAAACGCACCACGCCGGAAACGCACCAACCCGGAAAAGCACCATGCCAAACACACCAAGCCCAAGAAGCCCGACAATGAAGCGATCCTGGATGAGAGCCCGAAAGGTCATCGGAAGGGCTACGCCCCCAGGACGATTGTCCCACGTTTGAGCGGGTTGCCCCCTCCGGACTGCACCGGGTCATCAGGAGGATCCGAGCCTATGGGTTCATCGCCTCCCTCCGGACTGCACCGGGTCGGCAGGATGATCCGAAATTGAGGATTCACCACCCCCATCCGAGCCGAAGTGGCAGAAACACCGCCATACCGCTCAGCATGGTGCCCAGCACAACCTGCCCACGGCCCCGTCGTACGAGAAAATAGAGCAAACCTGCGAGGGCACCGAAGATTCTTGCATCCTTCCAGGTGTCGATGAGCATTCCCTGGGTCATGATGATCTCGGGAACGATCACGGCGACTACGGCTGCGATCGGCGCGTAGTGCAAGCCGCGAAGGGCCCAACCTGGAAGCGTGAGTTGGCGCTCGGGGATCAGGAAGAAGGATCGGGTGATCATCGTGATGAGCGCCATTGCAACGATCGTGATTGCGTGCAGCGGATCGATTGCGCCCAGCCAGTCGGACCGACCGAGTTCCTGCAGCCAGCCGGACAAGTCAGTTTCCTTCAGCCAGCCGAACAAATCAGTTTCCTGCAGCCAGCCGGGCAGGTGGATCTGATCGAGGCACTCGCCTGCCGCTGCGGGCATTCTCCGGGGTCTCGCTTACCCGTCCGAGGACGGGGTCGGGGCTCCTGTTGCGCGTTCAAGGCCCAGACAAACTGCCACCGCAATCACAATTGCAACGACGATGTTGAGCTTGAGCGGTAGACCCGCTGCGAGCACCGCGCAGGTGCCAGCGGCGAGTGCTGCCACAACCCGCAATCCGTTGCTCACTGTCTGGGGCCCGCCAAGGAGGGATAAGCACACGCCGAGCAGGCCGAGGATTCCTGCGAAGCCAAGTCCCAGCGACTCCGGGACCGACGCCGCAAACAACACCCCGAGCAGATTCGAACTGACCCACGCTGCCCAGTTGAGCCCGCCGTTACCGGCAAGGTACGCCTGCTGCTCTTCGAGTGTTGTGGGGTCGCCTTTGGCCGCAGGTGCTGGGTAGCGTCGCACGAACTGCACGTAGCTCAGGTCTGCGGTGAGATATCCGCTGATCAGACGCTCCGCGCGCGGCAGAGCGAGCAGGTAGGCGCGAAGATGCGCACTGAAGACGATGAATCGCAGGTTGACGCAGAACGCGGTTGCGAGAATGACCCACATCGGCGCATCGGCAACAAACAGGGGGATCGCCGCGAGTTGCGCGCTTCCCGCAAAAACGAGCAGCGCCATGAGTACGCACTCGGGCTGGCTCATTCCGGCATTGGCCATTGCCACTCCGGTCATCAAGCCCCATGCGGCGATGCCGGGGGCGACCGAAGCCATGTCGTGGATCCCGAGGCGGTACGCCGGGTGGCTACGGTACCGCGCACGCAGGAACACCCTCGAGCTCTGGTCGGCCGCTCAGGACGCGGCGCGAAGCATCCCCGGCCGCGAGACCTCCACAAAAAGCGCTTCGTGGTCACGCAACCAGCGTTCTGACGCCGAGGCGTCGTGGTGAAGCGGGTGAAAGTCGGCCCTGAGGTAATCCCGCCATGCACTCAGGTTGCCCCGGATCAATCCGTCGCGCGAGAAAAGGTGCCTGAAGCAACTCGCCCAGGTTGAACGCTTCCAGAGTGCCTTGTCGCGCTGCAGATTGTTGACCGTCTGGCGCAAGACGTCGCTCAGAAAGGTGAACGTGACGTAGCGGTAAGTGCGAAGCCGCCAGCGATGGTTACCGGTTGAACGCTTCCAGAGTGCCTTGTCGCGCTGCAGATTGTTGACCGTCTGGCGCAAGGCGTCGCTCAGAAAGGTGAACGTGACGTAGCGGTAAGTGCGAAGCCGCCAGCGATGGTTACCCCCAATAGCCTTGTAGACCTCGAAGGCAATCGCGCGATGCTCGGCCTCCTCCGCGCTGTGCCACAGCCAGAGCGTCTTCAGTCGCTCGTCTGCGCCCTCGAGAGCCTCCGGGTGGCGCATCAGCCAGGCTGCGAAAACGGCAGTGAAATGCTCAGTCGCTGCAGTCGCCCCCACGTGATTGCGTGGGTTTACCTGCGCGTTGGCCTTGATTCTCGCTGCCGCGCGCCGCTCAAATGCATTGTCGAATCCCTGAGCCACCAACTGCGCGTTGTAGAGACCGTGAAGGTGGCGGTGTGTTGCCTCCTGGCCCACAAAACCACGCACTGCGGGTTCAAGGCGCTTCCGATCCTCTTGGCTCATCAACGGCAGCGCCTTCTTGAGCGAGTCGATGAAATACTGTTCACCGACCACAAAGCTCATCGAAAGTGCGTTGAA
>VGHO01000008.1 GCA_016868175.1 Betaproteobacteria bacterium | reverse complement strand
TCGGCATCCGTCCGCAGACCCGTGCCGGAAACGCGCTTGCCGCCCGCAAGCCTGAGCCGGCAACACAGCAGGCTCTCTGATGGTTGCGGTGCAACGCGATCAGGCCACGGCTGCGCAGGCCGGGGCTGCGCGGGCCCTGTCCCCGTGCGTTTCCGTCTGCCGCATGGACCCGCGCACCGGGCTTTGCGAGGGTTGCCTTCGAACCATCGACGAAATTGCAGCCTGGGGCGACATGACCGAGGGTGCCCGTACAGGAGTGCTCGCCGAAATCGAAACGCGTGCCGCCCTGCTCAGCAGGGTTGAACCCGCAACGACCGCACCCGCCGGGAAGGGCGCACAGGGCTTGCAAAGGGGTGTCAACGATCCGCCGCAGGGCGACTGGCCCTCGACCCTGCGCTTCATCCAGCGCGACTGGCTCTCGTGCAATTCGGTGCTCGTTTGCGATCGGAATGCGGGTGCAACGCTCTTTGACAGCGGGTATGTGAAGCATGCAGTGACAACCCGCGAAGTACTCGCGCAGCATCTAGGTGAACTACCCCTTCGACAGCTGGTCAACACCCATCTGCATTCAGACCACTGCGGCGGCAATGCCCTGCTGCAGCGCACCTACGGCTGCGAAATCGCGGTGCCGCGCGCGAGCTGGCACACCGCCCTTGCATGGGATGAGGAGCGTCTCAGCTATCGCGCAACCGGCCAGCGCTGTCCACGCTTTCGCCCCAACGCGAGTCTTGCACCCGGCGATGTCATCAACACCGGGGCATTGCGATGGGAAGTGCACAGTGCGCCTGGCCATGATCCTCATTCGATCGTGCTTCTTGAGCCGCAGCACCGGCTGCTCATCTCGGCAGATGCCTTGTGGTCCGAAGGCTTTGGGGTGATCTTCCCCGAACTCGAGGGCGAAAGCGGCTTTGCCGAGCAGGAAGCGATGCTCGATAAGATCGCACAATTGGCCCCTCGCTGGGTGTTTCCGGGCCACGGGCCGGCCTTCAACGACAGCGAGCGGGCGATCGCCTTTGCGCGGGAGCGCCTTGCCGCGTTGCGCTCCGACAAGGCACGCAACGCGCGGCACGCACTCAAGGTGTTTGTCAAGTTCCTGCTGCTCGACCTCGAGTTCATCCACGTTGATGCGCTGCATGCGCATTTGGCCGACGCGCGACTGTTTGACAGTGCGGCCCGCCTTGCCGGAATGGATCGCAACGATGCCTTGCGCTGGGCGGTTCAAGCCTTGTGCGCGCAAGGCCTTGCGCGTCGTGCGGGCGAGGTGCTCCACAACAGCAACGATGCCGCGGGCTGAACCCTCGTGCTTCGAGGCTGAGGCAGGCCACGACTGCGGCGATGCCAATGGATGACACCCCGAGCTTCACCCTCGAGCATCGATCGAGGGCTTCCTCGAGCCCAGGCCTCACCGAGCGCTCCGCGCGCGTGCGGGCTTCGCGCGACGAAGACCTTGCCGCAGTGGCCGCGATCTACGCCCACCATGTACTCCACGGCAGCGGCTCCTTCGAACTCGAAGGGCCCACGGTGGAAGAGTTGGGGCGACGCCGCGATGAGGTACTCGCGAAGGACCTGCCCTATCTCGTGGTGGAGCAGGCCGGGGTCCTCGCGGGCTACGCGTATGCCAACGTCTTTCGCCCGCGACCTGCGTACCGCTTCAGCGTGGAAAACTCGATCTACCTGGATCCTGCGTTCACCGGCAGGGGACTCGGAACGCTGCTGTTGCGCGAGCTCCTCCTCGCCTGTACCGAATGGGGCGCTCGGCAGATGATCGCGGTGATTGGCGATTCGGCCAACGTGGCCTCGATCGCACTCCATGCGCGCTGCGGATTCCGATTCGCCGGCGTGTTGCACGCAACCGGCTGGAAACACGGCCGCTGGCTCGACACGGTGCTGATGCAAGCTGCACTCGGGCCCGGAAACATGGCGCCCGGCATCGACGCCGAGCGCACGCGCCTCTGAGGTTGCTGGGCGGGAGCCCGCTTCCCGGCCCCAACCGCCGGCCCGCCTAGGCTCCGGAAAACAGGTGCTGCCACGCGGTACGCTGGGCGAGCCGTGCAGGATCGGCGTGGTCAAGCGCCACCACGGCGCGCACACCGCTTGCCGAGCGCTGCGCAAGTTCGAGGTACCCGTCGGTGCCCTCACGCTTCCAGGCCAGATCCCTGGCGTTGAGTTCCCGCACCACCTTGGCGGGGATTCCGGTCACCATCACTGCAGGCGGGATCACCTGCGAGACCTTCACCAGCGTCATCGCAGCCACGAGCGCGTCTTCACCGATCACGGCCTTGTCGAGAATGACTGCATTCATTCCGATGAGCGCGCCCGCCCCGATCCGGCAGCCATGGATGACCGCTCCGTGCCCGATGTGGCTGCGCCGCTCCATCACACAGTCGAAGTCGGGGAGCGAATGCACCACGCAGTTATCCTGCACGTTGGAGTCATCTTCGAGAACGATCCGGCCGAAGTCGCCGCGCAGCACCGCGCCTGCGCCAATGTAGCAACGCGCCCCGACGAACACATCGCCGATCAGGATTGCGCCTGGATGCACATAGGCGCGGGGATCCACAACGGGAACCACACCTTCGAAATCGTAGATCTGCGCCAGCATCGCCTCAGCCGCTGCGCGCGGCCCGGTCGCGGGCGTCCTGCGCACGGATGCGCTCGCGCGCCTGCTGCCATTGCGCATCGTCCCATTCGCGAAGCGCATAGAAGTTGCCTCCGTGGGCGAGTGCTCCGGCACCGTCGAGATAGAGGCACTGCCCGGATAGCCAGTCGCAGCCGTCGGCCATCAGGAAGGTGGCCAGATGCTGCAGCTCCGAGAGGTTTCCAGGCCTTCCCTGCGGATTGCTGCGGCGGGTTCGCTCTCCGGGGATCTCCCCGGGACTGAGCCGGGCATTCATGCCCTCGGTGGGAATCTCGCCAGGGCCGAGGGCATTGAGCCGAATCCCATGGCGCGCCCACTCCACCGCGAGCGAGCGGGTCATCGTGGCAATACCCGCCTTGCTCATGGCGCTGGGTACGGTGTAGGGACCCCCGTTCTCCACCCAGGTGACCGAGATCGAGAGCACCGACTTCATGGGTTCCCCGGGTTTCCAGCCGCCGCGCGCCCTGGCGCGCTCGATCCATCGTTTGCCCACCGCATGGGTGAGGTAGAAGCTGCCATGAAAGACTGTGGCTGCGATCGCGTCAAACCCGCGATGCGAAAGCGCCTCGGTGGGGCTGATGAAGTTGCCCGCCGCATTGTTCACCAGTCCATCGAGGTCTGCGTCCCGGAAGAGATCCTCCACGGTTGCATCGACCGCCTCGGCATCACGGATGTCGAGCACCCGCGTCTGGATGCGACCTTCGCCTGCACCATGGCGGGCTGCGAGCTCCGCTGCGGTAGCGTCGAGCACCGCACCGCGCCGACCGCAGATCACGACGCTTGCACCATGCGCAAGAAAGTGGTCGGCCATGCCCCGGCCCAGGCCGGTGCCGCCACCGCTCACCAGAACACGTTTGCCGCGAAGGACATCAGGCTTGAACATGGCGGGAAGCGGGCGCGGCCAGGCTCAGTTGTAGTTGCGTTCGTCGGCGATGACCTTGCCATCGTTTGGCAGGGCTCCCGGTGCCACAAACACAACCCCGGCTCTCAGGCCTGTGATCTCGCGCAGACTCTGGATCAGCGCAGCGCGAAGTCCGTCTTGCTCTTCGGCGCCGAGCGCGACCCCCGGTTGAGGCTGGCAGTGCAGGCTGAGTTCATCCTGTGCCAGCGCACCGCTCACCACCAGTCGGGCACGCGCGAGCTCCGGGTGACGCGCGAGTACCTGCGCCACCTGCGCCGGGTGCACGAACATTCCGCGGACCTTGGTGATCTGGTCGGCACGGCCCAGCCAGCCGCGTATGCGAACGTTGGTGCGGCCACACGGCGAATGCCCGATCATCACCGCTGAAAGGTCGCCAGTTCCGAAGCGGATCAGCGGGTAGTCCCGGTTGAAGGAGGTGATCACCACTTCACCCACCTCGCCAGCAGCGACCGGCTCGTCGCTGCCGGGGCGAACAATCTCCAGGATCAGGTCCTCATCAAGGATCATGCCGTGAAGCGCCGGCGATTCGTAGGCGATCAGGCCGAGATCGGCGGTGCCATACCACTGCAGCACCTGCTCCATGCCGTGTTGATGGAACCACTGGCGAAGGCTTGGCGGGAGCGCCTCGGCGGCGACGAGCGCGCGCCTCAGGCAGGAGAGACTCGCTCCGGCCTCGTTGGACTTTTCAATCAGGATGCGCAAGAAGGATGGCGTGCCCACATAGGCATCCGGTTTGAAGCGTGCGATCAACTCGAGTTGCTGCTCAGTCTGACCCACGCCCGCCGGAATGACCGCGCAACCAATCTGGCGCGCCCCGGCGTCGACCATCCAGGCTCCCGGCGTGAGGTGGTAGGCAAAGCAGTTGTGCACGATCATGCCTGGACGGATCCCGGCAGCCCAAAGCGCCCGTGCGGCACGCCATGGGTCGGGCCCGCAGGCCTCGGGATCGAGCAGCGGTCCCGGCGACATGAAGAGTCGGCTCAGACGCCCGACCGGGGTGGCGTTGAAACCCCCAAAGGGCGGATCGGCTTCCTGAAAGGCCTTGAGATCGGACTTGCGCAAGACCGGTAACTGGGCGAGCGCCTTGCGCGAGTGCACCTCGCGTGCATCGAATGGCGCAAGGCGCCGCGACCATCCTGGTGCGTGTTCCTTGGCGTGGGCGATCAGACCGGGAAGCGCGGCCATGAGTTCGGCTTCGCGCTGTTCGGCCGAGCGCGTCTCGCGCCGATCGTAGTGAGCCCCGTCAGCCATGCTTCACGACAACCAGCGCTTGCGGCGTCGGTAGAACTTCGCCTCCCTGAAGCTCTTGCGGCCCTCGCCGCTGATGCCGAGGTAGAACTCCTTCACATCCTCGTTTTCCGCAAGGATGCGCGCCTCGCCATCCATCACCACCCGCCCACTTTCCAGGATATACCCGTAGTCGGCATAGCGCAGCGCCATGTTGGTGTTTTGCTCGGCCAGAAAGAAGGTGACTTTCTCCCTGGTGTTGAGATCCTTCGCGATCTCGAACACCTCCTCGACGATCTGCGGGGCAAGTCCCATCGACGGTTCATCGAGCAAGACCATGCGGGGTTTGGCCATTAGCGCACGCCCGATCGCGCACATTTGCTGCTCACCGCCCGAGGTGTAGGCCGCCTGCGCGTTGCGGCGCGTCTTGAGTCGCGGGAAATAGTGATAGACCTTCTCGAGCGTGTGAGCGATCGCGGCCTTGCCATCCTTGCGGGTGTAGGCCCCGGTAAGCAGGTTTTCCTCGATGCTCAGGTGCGCAAAGCAGTGTCGGCCTTCCATCACCTGGATCACGCCGCGATCAACCATTTGCGCGGGCGTCAGGTTCTGAATACGTTCGCCGTGCAACTCGATCGACCCCTTGGTGACTTCGCCACGCTCGCCGGCCAGCAGATTGCTGACCGCGCGAAGCGTGGTGGTCTTGCCTGCGCCGTTGCCACCCAGGAGCGCCACAACCTTGCCCTCGGGAACCTGCAGCGAAACACCCTTGAGCACCAGGATCACATGGTTGTAGATCACCTCGATGCCGCTCACGTTCAAAAGGATGTTCGTCATTGACCGCGGCTCGCTCCGGAGGATCGACCGTGCACGGAGAGTTCGAAACGATTACTGGCAATCCGCCGAGGTACGCCGCTGGAGCTTCTTCTCAACCATGTACTTGTCGGCCGAGGCGCGGACCATCGGTCGGATGATCTGGTCATCGGCCTGGTACCAGTCGGAGGAAAAGCCCCACTTGCTGCCGTCCCAGGTGTGCAGGCGCGCCCAGGAGGACCCCATGTGGTCTGCACAGCTCGTAGAGATCGGCCGCATCACTCCCTGAAAGCCCAAAGTGTCGAGCTTCTTCTGGTCGAGGTTCAGGTTTTCCAGGCCCCAGCGGACCTGTTCGCCGTCCATCACCTTGCCTTTGCCGTAGCGCTCCTGTGCCGCCCTCACGCCCTCCACACCAAGCATTGCCGAAATCAGGCCGCGCATGTAGAGCACCTCGCCAACCTCCTCCTTCGGTCCTGTGCCCTGGCCCTTGCCGTGCACCAACGCCAGGATGTCCTTCACGATCTTCGAATCCTTCTCAGCGCCATGCTGGAGCGCGAGCGCGTTGTAGCCTTTGGCGTTGACGCCCACATCCTTCACGTCAGGCTCGGCCCCCGCCCACCACACGCCATACATCTTGTCGCGCGGATAGCCGGTGGCCACCGCCTCCTTGAGGGCTGCGGAGTTCATCACGCCCCAACCCCAGAGGAAGATGTAGTCGGGGCGGGACTGCCGGATCTGAAGCCAGGTGGCCTTCTGCTCCACACCGGGATGTGCCACCGGCAGCAGGCTGAGGTCGAAGCCGTGCAGCTTTGAGCGCTCCTGGAGCAGCGCGATCGGCTCCCTGCCGTAGGGCGAGTCGTGGTAGACGAGGGCAATCTTCTTGCCCTTGAGCTTGTCGGCGCCCCCCTCCTTCTTGGCGATGTGCTGCACCAGCACATCGGCCGCAGTCCAGTAAGTGCCTAGAAGCGGGAAATTCCAGCGGAACGCCATCCCGTCTGCAGTGTCGGAGCGGCCATAGCCTGCGGTGATCAGGGGGATCTTGTCGGCGAGCACCTTGTCGGTCAGCGCAAAGGTGATCCCGGTGGAGAGCGGGTGGAACAAGGTGGCGCCCTTGCCCTTGAGGCGCTCGTAGCACTCCACGCCCTTGTCGGTGGCGTAGCCGGTGTCGCATTCCTCGAAGGTGAGTTTCACCCCGTTGAGGCCGCCCCGGGCGTTGATGTACTTCAGATAGTCCACGTAGCCGTTAGCAAATGGAACTCCGTTGGGCGCATAGGCCCCGGTGCGGTAGACGAGCACTGGGAAGAACTGCTCCTTGGCCTGCGCCTTTGCGGCGGTGACGCCAAGGGTTGCACCCAGGGATACCGCGGCAAAGGCGGCAACGAGGGTGAGGGATTTGAATTTCATGTCAGCCTCCAAAGGTGAACCTGCTTGAAATCTAATGGGGAAATGGCCAGAGCCTGAGCTTTTCCTTCCCGATCGACCACAGGCGGGCAAGGCCATGCGGTTCGACAATCAGGAAGAACACGATCAACGACCCGAAAATCATGAAAGCCAGATGCGAGGCGAGCGCGGTGTCGATCGGAATTCCGAACCAGTTGGGCAGGTTATCCAGCACGATGGGCACCATCACGATGAACGCCGCGCCGAAAAAACTACCCATGATCGACCCCAGCCCTCCGATGATCACCATGAAAAGTAAATCAAAAGAACGGTTGATGTTGAACGCTGCAGGCTCCCAGGAACCCAGATGCACGAAACCCCACAGGGCACCCGCAACACCCACGATGAAGGAACTCACCGCAAAAGCCGAAAGCTTCGCAAAGACCGGACGGATTCCAATGACGGAAGCCGCCACATCCATGTCGCGGATCGCCATCCACTCGCGCCCGGTGTGACCCCGCACCAGGTTCTTCGCCATCACGCCAAACACCACAACGAAGATCAGGCAGAAGAGATACTTGTCGATCGGGCTGTTGACCGTCCAGCCGGCCACCACCAGATCCGGCACGCTCACCGACCCCGAGGACGAGTCGTTGGTGAGCCACTTGATCCGCAGGAATGCCCAATCGCAGAAAAATTGTGCCGCAAGCGTGGCCACCGCGAGGTAAAGCCCCTTGATGCGCAAGGACGGAATGCCAAAGAGCACCCCGAACGCCATGGCAAAGACCCCTCCGAGCAGGATGGCCAGCACGGCCGGCATCCCGTCGATGCGCACGAAAAGGTTGTAGGCCGAGTAGGCTCCCACTGCCATGAAGCCACCGGTGCCGAGTGAGATCTGGCCGCAGTAGCCCACGAGGATGTTGAGCCCGAGTGCGGCAAGCGAAAGGATGAGAAAGGGAATGAGCAGCGCGCGCAAGGCGTATTCCGAGGCGATCAGCGGCACGATCACGAAAGCGGCAGCCACAAGTGCGCCGATCAGGTAGCGGTCCTGAGCGATCGGAAAGATCTGCTGATCGGCGGTGTAGCTCGTCTTGAACTGGCCGTTTTCGCGGTAGAGCATGGCGGGGTTGTCCTGGGTTCCCGAGCGCGTCAGACGCGGTCGATGATTTTCTCGCCGAAGAGGCCCTGCGGTCTCACCAGAAGGAAGATGAGCGCAAGCACATAGGCGAACCAGATCTCGATGCCTCCGCCAAACATCGGCCCGATGTAGACCTCCGAGAGTTTCTCGCCCACGCCAATGATCAGTCCCCCGGCGATCGCGCCCGGGACCGACGTGAGCCCACCCAGGATCACCACCGGCAAGGCCTTGAGCGCCACCTGCGAGAGCGAAAACTGCACCCCGAGCTTGCTCCCCCAGATGATGCCCGCCACGAGCGCCACGAATCCGGCGACGCTCCACACGATCACCCAGATGCGCTCGAGCGGAATGCCGATCGACTGCGCCGCCTGATGATCATCGGCCACCGCCCGCAGCGCCCTGCCGGTTCCGGTGTACTGGAAAAACGCCGCAAGCAGGGCCACCAGCGCCGCAGCAATGATCGCCGCACTGAGTTCCTCCTGATTCACGAGCAGCCCGCCTGCAAAGGTGCTCTCGAACAGGAACATCGGCTCCTTGGGCAATCCGATGTCAATCTTGTAGATGTCCGACCCGAAAACGGTCTGGCCAAAGCCGTCCATGAAGTAGGTGATTCCGAGCGTGGCCATGAGCAGTGTTACGCCCTCCTGGTTCACCAGTCTGCCGAGCACAAAGCGCTCGACCACCCAGGCAAGCGCAACCATCACGCCCATCGCCAGCACGAAGGCGATCAGGTTCACCAGCAGCTTGCTGTCGAGCCCTGTGAAGGCAGCAATCCACTCTGCAAAGCGCGCCATCGCGAGCGCCGCAAAGAGCACCATGGCGCCCTGGGCAAAGTTGAAGACACCCGAGGCCTTGAAGATCAGCACAAAACCCAG
Source organism: Betaproteobacteria bacterium (assembly GCA_016868175.1). Taxonomy (GTDB): domain Bacteria; phylum Pseudomonadota; class Gammaproteobacteria; order Burkholderiales; family Burkholderiaceae_E; genus UBA3064. The sequence goes on along the minus strand of VGHO01000008.1, from coordinate 18,658 downwards.
AGCGACCAGCGAGTACAGCATGCCAGTCATCAGGCCGCCAATCAGGGTTTCGATAAAGGGTCCCATGACCTGCTCCTTGAAGAAAACCGCCTCGGCGCAATCGCCCTGCCCCTCAGCATCGGAGTGCATCCACCCATGGCATCAGTGGGAGGTTCCCAGGTAGGCGCTGATCACTTCCGGGTTGCGTCGCACCTCTTCGGGCGTTCCGTCCCCGATCTTCTTGCCGTAGTCGAGCACCACCACCCGATCGGAGATGTCCATCACCACGCCCATGTCGTGTTCGATCAGGACGATGGTGGTGCCGAACTGGTCATTCACATCGAGCACAAAGCGGCTCATGTCCTGCTTCTCCTCGAGGTTCATGCCGGCCATCGGCTCATCGAGCAACAGCACCTGCGGCTCCATCGCGAGCGCCCTGCCGAGATCGACCCGCTTTTGCAGTCCATAGGGCAGTCGTCCGACCGGGGTCTTGCGCCAGGCCTGGATTTCGAGAAAATCGATGATGCTCTCCACCACCGCGCGGTGTTCGGACTCCTCGCGCTCGGCAGCGCCGATGCGGATGGCCTGCTGCAGGATGTTGGTCTTCATTTTCAGGTTGCGACCCGACATGATGTTGTCGACCACATTCATGCCCTTGAAAAGCGCCAGATTCTGAAAGGTTCGCGCGATGCCCATCTCGGCCACCTGCCGCGAATTCATGTGATCGAAGGTCTGGCCGCGAAAGGTGATGTTGCCCTTTTGCGGGGAGTAGACGCCGTTGATGCAGTTGAGCATCGAACTCTTGCCGGCCCCGTTCGGGCCGATGATCGCGCGCACCTCGTGTTCGCGCACATCGAAGCTGATGTCGGTGAGGGCCTTCACGCCGCCGAAGCTGAGCGAGATGTCGCGCACATCGAGGATCACCCCGCCGATCCTGCGGCCTTCAAGCTTATGGCCCTCCATTCAGCTACGCCCCTGGCCACGAGCGGTCGTCCGGCCCGCCCTCCTCATGCCGCCCCCGCCAGCGAGCCATGGCGCTTGGCCTGCGCAATTGCCACGGTTGCCCTGACCGAACCCATGCGGCCGTCCTCGAATTTCACCTGGGTTTCCACGAACTGGCTGTCCTTACCCGCAAACATCGCCTCGACAAGCGCTGCATACTTCTGCGCGATGAATCCCCGACGCACCTTGCGGGTGCGGGTGAGTTCGTCGTCGTCGGGATCGAGTTCCTTGTGCAGGATCAGAAAACGGCAGATCTGCGACGAGGCAAGTTTGGGGTCCCTGGCAAGGTCGGCATTGGTCTGATCCACGCAACTGCCGATCAGCGCGTAGATCTCCGCCTTGGTGGCGAGGTCGTTGTAGCCCGCGTAGGCAAGATTGCGCCGCTCGGCCCAGTTGCCGCAGGCCTCGAAGTCGATGTTCACAAAGCAACACACCTGGTCCCTGCCCTGACCGAAGGCCACCGCCTCCTTGATGTAGGGGAAGAACTTGAGCTTGTTTTCGATGTACTTGGGCGCAAACAGCGAACCGTCGGCAAGCTGCCCCACATCCCTGGCACGGTCGATGATGCGCAGGTGGCCCTCCTGGTCGAAGTATCCGGCATCGCCCGTGCGGTACCACCCCTCGCTGTCCTTGACCTCTGCGGTGGCCTTGGCGTTCCTGTAGTACTCGCGCAGCAGGCCCGGACTGCGCACCAGGATTTCACCGCTTTCGCTAACCCGCACCTCAACGCCTTCCACCGGCTTGCCGACCGTGTCGGCGCGCACCTGTCCGTCGGGTTGAACACAGACCCAGACCGCGGTCTCGGTGGATCCGTAGAGTTGCTTGAGATTGATGCCCAGCGAGCGGTAGAAGGCGAAGAGATCGGGCCCGATCGCCTCTCCGGCGGTGTAGGCCAGGCGCACCCGGCTCATGCCGAGAGTGTTACGCAGCGGCCCGTAGATGAACCAGTCGCCAAGCTGGTACTGCAGCCGCTCGAACAGGCCCACCGAGCGGTCACCGTCGAGGATTCGTCCACCAACCTTCCTCGCCACCTCCATGTAGTGCCGGAAGAGTCCGCGCTTGAAGCCGGCGGCGTCCTCCATCCGGATCGTGACCGTGGTGAGCAGCGCTTCGAGCACCCGTGGTGGGGCGAAGTAGTAGCTGGGTCCAACCTCGCGCATGTCGATCATCACGGTTTCCTGCGACTCGGGCATGTTGATCGTGAAGCCGTTGATCAGCCACTGCGCGTAGCTGAAGATGTTCTGGCCGATCCATGCCATCGGCAGGTAGGCGAGCACTTCGTCGTTGGGGCCGAGCGCCTCCTGCCGCGAAACGGTGCGCGAGGGCAGGATCAGACTGGCGTGGGTGTGTACAACCCCTTTCGGACTACCGGTGGTGCCCGAGGTGTAGAACATCGCGCAATCGTCGTGAAAGCCCCCTGCCTCGAGGTGCCGCTGCACGACGCCGGGGTGCGCCTGGTTGTAGTTGCGACCCGCAGCAACCAGGGCATGCAGGGACTCGACCCCGGACTGGAAATAGTGGCGCAAACCCCGCTCGTCGTCGTAGAGAATCGTTGCAAGTTCCGGGCACTGGTTGCGGATCTCGAGCAGCTTGTCGGTTTGTTCCTGGTCCTCCACCACGGCCACCCGGATCTCGGCGTCGCGAAACACATAGACCATTTCCGCGGCCACTGCGTCCTGGTACATCGGCACGGGAATGCCTCCCAGGCACTGTGTGGCAATCATGCTTGCGTAGAGGTTCGGACGATTGTCGCCAATCAGTGCCACATGGTCGCCACGGCGCACGCCTCGCGCTGCAAGGCCGCCGGCCAGCGCCATCACCTGCTCGGCGAGCCTGGCCCAGCTCATCGTTTGCCAGATACCCAGATACTTCTCGCGCAAGGCGGGCGCATCGGGCCGGGTGCGGGCGTGCTCGAGCAGCAGCTGTGGAAAGGTGAGGTCCTGCAACCCCTCACCGGACTGCGCAGCATGCACCGCTGTACCAACTACCGCCATTGTCTCCGCCACTCCATGCATCACCTGGCCTGCACGTCGAAGGGCGCGAGCCCGTGAGCCGACCAGGGAGTTTTCATTTCCTGCGCTCCCGAGTGTAAAGGGTTCTCGTCGACCCCGGTTGTCGCTTTGCCAGTATTGTCGCCGCAGCGGCAATCCTGGCCGCGACATTGATCGGGGCCTCGACGATTGCGGCGACCGTCCTGGCCCACCGCGATACGATGGTGCGCCGGCTGGAGGCGCAGGGCTTTGTGTGCCGCAGGGCGAAGACTCGATGCTCAAGGATGAGCCCCGACGCTACGATGTGGTGGCACTGCGCGAAAGCCAGATCGCCTTTCTGCCCAGGCGGCTCTTCCGTGCGCTGCTCGATCGCAGCATTGGCTTCAATCGCCACCTCCTGGTCCAACTCGACGAGCGCCTCGGCCAATTCATCGCCACCGTCGAAAACGAAGGTCTGCTGAGCCCTGACCTTGGTGAAGACGTCGTTGGCATTGGGTACGGCATCGACTGATACGATAGTTACATCTTTTCATGATGCTTTTTATCGCGATACAAACGTTGCTCGGACATCACTGTCCAATGACACTTCTGGAAGCCTCATCAAGGCATGAACGAATCGAGGGATAATTTTTCGCACGAATCATTCATGCCTTTCTCTTTTGGGATCTGCCGCTGAGCGTATTTGCGACGCTTTACCTCGTCTGTTTAATCTGGGCCATTACGCTTACGCCCGATCCCGGTTGACTAACCCTGATCCGATTGCCATCAGGATCTGTGAGTACAAACTCGGTGTCTCCCCAAGGCATCAGTTCAGCGCGCATGTTGAGCGCGGACTCCAGCGCTGCAATATTCGAGGTGACAAGAAAGACGCTACCTCTTGGTTCGCAATCGCCACTGTGTTCGGTTAGAAACAGTGTTGCCCCGGCTGCTGTGCTGATTGAGATAAACCAAGGAAAGCCTGGCTCATGCTGATGACGCCAATCTTCTTGGAAACCCAGGCGCTGGTACCACTGTGCTGATACTGGCGCATCGCTCACGCGAAGAATCGGTATAGCTTCGCGGGGCATGTTCCTTCCCTTTGAAAAAAGTTTTCGTTGTTACTTTACTTATCCCTCGCTAGAAGACGAGCGGACCCTCATCCCAACCGAGCCGCAGCCATGCTCGTGATGCAGTTACCTTAATGCGCAAGCTCTACTTGGGGCGTCACATTGAGGTCACTCGACTTTGATGGCGGCGCAAGCGCATTGCTTACCGCTTTGAGAAGTTTGTCCTTACCGTTCAACTCTGAAAGACCAAACCGGGTGAACTCCCTCCCGTCCAGTTTTGCATCGGCAAACAGCCCCGCTGGATCTTCGTGGAAGTGAAGAAAGGCTGAGCGGCCACGGTAGAAGGTGCCCGTCTTGGTTTCTCTCAGTTCCCCAAATGAGCGAAGCGCCACAAGTAATTCGGCGACCTGTTGAAGTGATGAAGGAGTCGCGTGCTTCATACCGTCTCAAAAAAGCTAGAACTCAGGCGGCAGGGGGCGGCGACCATCCCGGAGTGAAATGAGCCCCGGGCGAGAAACGCTGTTGCACGTCATGTTGAGCGGCGTTAGGCATTGCCACGAAGCCTGCGCCGGCTCTGGGACTCGACGTAGCGTTTGAGTACGCCATCCATGCGCGCCTGCCAACCCTCGCCCGTGGACCGAAAGTAGGCCAGCACTTCTGGGCTGTAGCGTACCGAGACAAGCTGCTTCGTTGTTGCCAGAGGAGGCCTCCCGCGCAACGCCTTGGCAGGAACCATCTGGGCCAGCTGCGCGTTGGTCAGGGGCCGCGCTTCCGGGTCGGCCTTGGCGGCGGCGGTGATCTTGCGGTCCTCGGCCACGCTAGGCATCTGGATCGGCGTCTTGTTCGAAGACTTGGACATATCGTCTGACCTCTCGTCGGTTGGCGCGCCGCAGGCTGATCACCCTGCGCACGTCGCTGCGATCGACGAAGGCGACGTAGTACAGGATAGACGTCCGAGGCGCGAGAGCCAGGATTCGCGTCTCCCGGTAGTCCCGCCTGTCATCGATCCACAGCAGCGCGGCGTCCCAGTCGAGCTCGCGGGCGAGACTGAGGGATACGCCGTGCTTGTGGAGGTTGAGCTGGTCCTTGTTGGGGTCGAACTCGAATCGCACGCTTTAGTGTAGCTACACTATGGGCGTGTGTCGAGAGGTCGGATGCGTATGCCAACGATGACGCTCAGCGGCGCTCGACGCCGGCGTCTGACCGCGGAAGCGGGCGGGCGACGGTGTCAAGCGTCCGATGCAGCAGTTTGTTGGAAGTCACCGCGCATAGCCGCTTTTTGTTTGGTGTTTACCTTTCAGTTGCCCCTTTATAAAGCGCAGCCGCTCGGTTCGACTCTTTGACCTCGGCGCTATGCGCTATAAGTTGCGTCGACTTTTGGGTGTTCAACCCCGAGGAACTGCGCAGCTTCGAACACGCCTGAGCGGGTTCGGGCCTGCCCCAGCACCGCATCCTGGCCCTTTCGCTCCCGACACCATCACGAGGTACGTGCCACGGGGATGCCGGATGGGCGGGAAGCGCGCCCTGGATCGGACTCAATAGCGGTAAAAGCCCCAGCCGGTCTTTCGGCCCAGCCGGCCCGCAGCCACCATCTCCCGGAGGAGCGGAGCGGGACGGTATTTCGAATCGTTGAAGGCGTTGCAGAGCACTTCCATCACGGCGAGCTCCACGTCGAGCCCAATGAGGTCACACAGTGCAAGCGGTCCGATCGGATGGTTGCAGCCCAGACGCATGCCGGCGTCGATCTCCTCGGCGCTCGCGAGCCCTTCCTGCAGGGCAAACACCGCCTCGTTGATCATCGGACACAACAGGCGGTTCACCACAAAGCCGGCGCTGTTCTTCACGCCGATCGGTGTCTTGCCAAGCTTGCGCGCCAGTGCAGCCACGGTCTGCGCTGTGGTTTCACTGGTTTGCAGGCCCGAGATGATCTCCACCAACTGCATCACCGGCACCGGGTTGAAGAAGTGCATGCCCACGAAGCGCTCGGGGCGGGAAACGATTGCCGCCAAGGCAGTGATCGAGATCGACGAGGTGTTGGTGGCGACGATGGTTGAAGGGCTGAGCATCGCATCCAGGTTTTTCAGGATCGTGCGCTTGAGGCTTTCGTTTTCGGTGGCGACCTCGACGATCAGGTCGCTCGACGCCAGAGCGGAAAGATCGGTACTGGTGCGGATCCGTGCAAGCGCAGCCGCCTTACCCTCCTCGTCGAGCGACTGCTTCCTGATCAGCCGGTCGAGGTTGGTACCGATCGCCTTCAGCGCCCTGTCGAGAGCAGGCTGCGCAACGTCGTGCAACACGACGCGAAGACCTGCCTGGGCGCAGACCTGCGCAATACCCTGCCCCATGGCTCCGGCGCCAATGAGACCCACAAGGTCGATGCCGACGAGCAGAGGCTCCGGAGGCTCTGCAGGCGGGGCACCGGTGGCGGTTGGAGGAGAAGATGAGGCAGCCGACGCCGAGGCGGGAGGAGGGGACGCTTCCGGGGATACTTCCCGGGAAGCGTCCGGAGCGCTTGCAACTGCAGGGGTAGTCGATGGGCTCATGCGCAAACTCCTTGAAGAGGGGCTGGAGGAGGGGATGGCAAATCAGGTGGGCTGACGCGGAACTTCCCCGCTCAAGGTTGCTCTTTGCCTGTCGCGGCCACCGCAGGCCTTCTGTCAGCCGCACACCGCCAGCCGATATACACCACGTAGAAGTCAGCCGGCTTGAGAGCCCGATGGTCGTGGTGCATCGGCGCTGGCCCGTACCACCACGACCCGCCACGGGTGACCTGCTCGGACCCAGGGCCCGAGTCCACCCACTCCCAGACATTGGCGCCCATGTCGTAGAGCCCGTTAACGCCCGCCTTGCTTCGCCCCACCGGGAAATGGCGACCTGTGGCGCCCGGAGCGTCGCGATGGTTGGCGCCTTCGGGCGAGTGACCCGTGGGGTATGGATAGCACTCGTGCCTCACAAAGCCGTCCGGAGGCCGCTCGCGCGTCTCGGTGTAGGCCGCACGCATCCATTCGGCGTCGGTCGGAAGTCGCCTGCCGACCCATTGGCAGTATTGCCTCGCCTCGCTCCAGTTCAGATGCACCGCAGGCTCGTCGTCAGACCCGGGCTTGCCGTAAGGCGAATGCCAGGTCCAGCCCGGCCGCCGCGTCCATCCCGCACCCCACTCGAACCCGCCCCCTTCGCGTTCGGCGAGGGAGCGGTAGCCCGTGGCATCCTGAAAGCGTCGGTATTGCGCGATGGAGACCTCGGTCGTGTCGATCCAGAAGGCGCTGCCCTCGGCAGTCTCGATGCGTTGCATCGCTGAGGGCGAAGTGTTGCCAGCCGCGCTCGGCGCAAGCGGCAGCGTTGCAGCAAGCAGGCCCGCCAAGAGTCCGAGCGCAGGCTTGACCGCCCGCGGAAATGCCGGCCTGGTTACGCAGGGGATAGCCGGCGAGGCCAAGGATGGGATGGCCGGCGAGGCCAAGGATGGGATGGCCGGCCGGGACGCGGACGCAACCGACGGTGTCGCCGCGCGCGTGCTCGCAGGGCTGATCCCCGAAACTACTATGTTCGCCCCATGCATCGCACCCTCCACCACCCCGATCCTCCGAGCCCTGATTATGGAAGATCCTTCAGCACGCTGCATTGCTGTCCGAGTTCTGCGCTGCGGCGATCCCAGAAATCAGGCTCTGCAAAACCGGGAAACGCCCGCGGAAACGCAGGATCATCGTAGCGGGCGGCAATCCATGCGGTGTGTTCGATGAGGCGCATGCTCCGCAGCACCTCCACCCAATGGAGTTCGCTGCGATCCAGATCCTCGATCGCCCCGTAACCCTGAAGCAGTTGCGCAAGACCCGCCTCGAGTTCCTCACCCTGTCCCGAAAGCAGCGGCCAGAGATCGGTGATGGCCGGGCCCATCCGACAATCGTCGAGATCGACCAGGTGCGGCCCGGCCTCTGTCCAGAGCAGGTTGCCCCAGTGCATGTCGCCGTGCACCCGCAGCAGCTGTGGGGCGGGCAGCGCGTCTACCCGCATCTGGGCAAGATCGAGCGTGCGTTCCGCCACCCCCAACCATCGATCCCGCGAGGGCGGCATTCGCCGGCCGAGTGCAGCAACCCGCGCGATTGCGTCGCGCACACCCGCCACTCCGCGAAAGCCCGCGCGGTGCACAAAGGCGCGCCGACGGCCCACCCGATGCATTCGCGCAGCCAGCCTGCCGATCCAGCGCAGCACTTCCGGCCGGTCGATCTCCGGAGCCCTCCCGCCCTGACGCGCCCAGATCGCCACCTGAAACGGGCCTGCACACACCAGCGTGTCACCCGCAAAGTGCACCGATTCAGGCGGTTGGCCGTCAGGCGCCATGATCGAGGCGGGCCGATCCTGCGTGAGGGCCCGCAGATCCCACGGAGCGGCCACCGGCAATTCCTCCTCCGCCAGTTCACGGGCGAAGGCATGCTCCTCGAGAATCTGTTCGGCGCTCCATCGGCCGGGTCGGTAGGCCTTCAACACGATCGAGGCATGCGATGCACCCTGTGCATCGCGAACTGCCTCGTCGAGCCAGACCAGGTACACCCGATTCTCGAAGGAGTTCAAGGCAAGTAGCCGACCGTCGGGCCAAAGTCCGAGCTTCTGCACAAGGCCGAGAATGAACTCCGGCGTAAGCAAGGCATACACATGCGGGTTGTGTGGCTCGCGGGTCCGCTTCATGACGGTATGGGAGCGATGGGATCGGGGAGTGCCGGTGTGGGCTGTGGCGATGCAGCAGCCCGTGGTTCAGGGCCCGACGCTGCAGGCGGTCAACCCATGCTGCGCCGGGCACGCGGCGCGACGGAGGGCTACCTTCGGGCAGTGTATCGTGACGGGCGCAAGCGCTGCCCATGATGTCCGATCTCATCCTTCATCACGACGAGGGCTCGCCCGGTTCGGAGCGGATCCGCGTCTTCCTGGGCTACAAGCGCGCCCTCTGGTCCTCCGTGCCCGATCGCACCTGGAAGAGGATTCCGGTGCTCCAGATCGGCAGAAGCTTCTTCGCGGGCAACGCGTGCATCGTTGCCACGCTCCACCGCCTGATGCCCGACCCCCTGCTCATCGACGCTGGCCGGATCGGTGACGCGGCACTCGTGCGCTTCGCAGACGAACTTCTGCACCGCGCCCTCATGCCCGCGGCGGTCGCCCAGTTTTCCTTGGGGGGCCCGGCACGAGGGCAGGCAGCAAGCCTGGACGCACTCGAATCCCAACTCGCCGACCACCGAAGCTTCGTGTGGGGAGCCTCCCCTTCCAGGTCGGATTTTGCGCTCTACGCCTGGGTGTGGCAGCTTCGGGGCAACCCGGAAGATGCGAGGGTACTTGCCGATTGGCCTGGAGTGCACGGGTGGTTCCGCCGCATGTCGCGTTTCGGGCATGGAACCGTGGTCTCGATGAGCCCCCAGCAGGCACTGCACCGGGCGCGCATCCAGACCGGGGAAGACCCCCCCTCGCCCGCCGCTCCCGGATACCCGCCTGCTGCCCTTGGGGCGGAGGCCGGTTTCGAAGACTTCTTCGTTGTGCGCTTCGCACTCGGCGAGGCGGGCCCGGTGCGATTGCACTTGTTGGCCTCCGCCTCCGAGGGCACGCCGCCTGGCGAAGGCACGCCGCCTGGCGAGGGGACGCCGCCTGGCGAGGGAAGATCACCTGGCGAAGTAACATCGGAAATCGCGGGCACTCCGGGCGCCGCAGTCCACGGCGCGGCCCTGGCGGCCGGGTCGGCGTCTGCGTCGGAGATCGCCGAACATCTCCTGCGGGTTCTGGGCAACGCAGACGCTACATGTTGCGACGGTATTGTCCGCCCACCTCGAACAGGGCCTCGGTGATCTGACCCAGCGAGCAGACGCGAACTGCGTCCATCAGGACCGCAAACACATTGCCGTTTCCGATCACCGCCTGACGCAAGCGCTGAAGCATCGCGGGCGCGGAATGCGCATGCCGCGCATGAAAATCGGCGAGGCGGGATAACTGGCTCTGCTTTTCGTCCTCCGTGGAGCGGGCGAGTTCGAGATTGGCCGGAACCGGGTCGCCGTGCGGATTACGGAAAGTGTTCACCCCGATGATCGGCAGACTGCCGTCGTGCTTGAGCATCTCGTAATGCATCGACTCGTCCTGGATCTTTCCGCGCTGGTATCCGGTTTCCATCGCGCCGAGCACTCCGCCGCGCTCGGCAATCCGTTCGAACTCCTTCAACACCGCCTCTTCGACCAGATCGGTCAACGCGTCGATGATGAAGCTGCCCTGATTGGGGTTCTGGTTCTTTGCCAGACCCCACTCGTTGTTGAGGATCAACTGGATCGCCAGCGCCCTGCGAACCGATTCCTCGGTGGGCGTGGTGATGGCTTCGTCGTAGGCGTTGGTGTGCAGGGAGTTGGCCTGGTCGTAGGTGGCGATCAGCGCCTGCAGCGTGGTGCGGATGTCGTTGAACGCGATCTCCTGCGCATGCAGCGACCGCCCCGAAGTCTGGCAGTGGTACTTGAGCTTCTGGCTGCGTTCGTTGGCACCGTAGCGGTCGCGCATCGCCACCGCCCAGATCCGCCGCGCAACCCGGCCGATCACGGTGTATTCCGGGTCCATCCCGTTGGAGAAGAAAAAACTCAGGTTTGGAGCAAAGTCATCGATGTGCATGCCCCGTGCCAGATACGCCTCGACGTAAGTGAAGCCGTTGGCAAGCGTGAATGCAAGTTGCGAAATCGGGTTTGCACCGGCCTCGGCGATGTGGTAGCCGGAGATCGACACCGAGTAGAAGTTGCGAATGCCGTGCTCGATGAAGTAGGCCTGGATATCGCCCATCACCTTGAGCGAGAAATCAGTCGAGAAGATGCAGGTGTTCTGTCCCTGATCCTCCTTGAGGATGTCGGCCTGCACTGTGCCACGCACTTGATGGAGCGCAGACTCGCGGATCGCGTTCAGCTCTTCGGCGTCGGGTTGCCTGCCCTCGCGTTCGCCAAAGCGCTCAAGCTGCTGATCGATGGCAGTGTTCATGAACATCGCGAGCAAGGTGGGTGCCGGGCCGTTGATCGTCATCGACACCGAGGTGGACGGCTCGAGCAGGTCAAAGCCCGAATACAGCACCTTCATGTCGTCGAGGGTGGCAATCGACACCCCTGAGTTACCGACCTTGCCGTAGATGTCGGGCCGCGCATCGGGGTTTTGTCCGTAGAGCGTAACCGAGTCGAAGGCCGTTGAAAGGCGCTTGGCCTGCATCCCTGCGGAGATGAGCTTGAAGCGCCGGTTGGTCCGGAAGGGGTCGCCCTCGCCAGCAAACATCCGCGTGGGGTCCTCGCCCTCGCGGCGGAAGGCAAAGACTCCGGCAGTGAACGGAAAGTAGCCAGGCAGGTGTTCGCGGCGCAGAAAGGAGAGCAACTCGCCCTCATCGGCGTAACGGGGCAGCGCCACCTTGGGAATGACGCTCCCCGAGAGCGTGGTGGTCGTGAGCCGGGTGCGGATCTCCCTGCCGCGCACCACGGTGCACTGCTCCTCGCCGCAGTAACTTTCCGCGATAGCCGGCCAGGCCTCGAGCAGCGCCCTGCAAGCCGGATCGACCCGCCGGGCGCGCCTGGCCTGCTCCTGGGCGAGCGCTGCGCGCGCCGAAGACCGCACCGCTGCGCTGCCGTCCCCCTGCCGATGCGTTGCGCCATCCACCTGCGGGTGCGGGGCTTCCTCGCGCTCCAGCCCTGCCTCTCGACCCGACTGGAGCCCGGCGTCCCCGATCAGCGCCGCCGCCTCACGCAGATGCTGAACCTCGCGCACCCGCTGCACTTGCAGCCGCGTATGCGCATGGTAGGCGCGCAGCGCCGTGGCGATGTCGGCGAGGTAGCGACTGCGTTCGGAGGGCACGATCACGACCTGCGCTGTCGAGCACCGCGTGGCCACCCGCGGCAGTCGTCCCTGCGGATGCGCAAGACGCAATCCGCGCTGCAACAGCGCTTCGCGCAGGGCCTGGTAGAGCGCGGTCACGCCGTCGTCGTTGAAGCGTGAGGCCTGGGTGCCGAACACCGGCATCGCCTCGCTCGGGCGGTCGAAAGCCTCCCGATTACGCTGCAACTGCTTCGACACATCGCGCAGGGCGTCGGCCGCACCTCTGCGATCGAACTTGTTGATCGCCACAAGGTCGGCAAAGTCGAGCATGTCGATCTTTTCCAGCTGCGAGGCTGCTCCGAACTCGGGAGTCATGACGTAGAGCGACAAGTCCACATGCGGCACGATCGCAGCGTCGCCCTGGCCGATTCCCGAGGTCTCCACCATCACCAGGTCAAATCCCGCCACGCGACAGGCGGCGATCGCATCGGGGAGCGCCGCACTGATCTCGCGACCCGCTTCCCGTGTTGCGAGCGAACGCATGAAGATGTTGGGATGGTGGATCGCGTTCATCCGGATCCGGTCGCCGAGCAGAGCCCCACCCGACTTGCGGCGGGTGGGGTCCACCGAAAGCACCGCGATGCGAAGTGCGTCGTCCTGATCGAGCCGGAAACGGCGCACGAGTTCGTCGGTGAGCGAACTCTTGCCCGCTCCACCCGTACCGGTAATGCCAAGCACCGGAACCCGCGCGGCATTGGCCGCGGCGTCGCGGCGAAGTGCCGCGCGTTGCACATCGCTCCAGCCGGAACCCTCGATCGCGGTGATCGTCTGGGCGAGGGCGCGCAAGGCCTGCGTCCGATCCTCGGTCTGGAGCGCGAGCGTGTCTGAAGGTGCCAATGCGCAGAGGTCGCGCCGCGCCCGGGAGATCATGTCGTGGATCATGCCGACCAGACCCATCTTCTGGCCGTCCTCCGGTGCGTAGATGCGCTCGACGCCGTAGTCCTGCAGCGCCCTTATCTCCTCGGCAACGATCACTCCGCCGCCGCCGCCGAAGATCCGGATGTGGCCGGCTCTGGCGGCCCTGAGCAGGTCAACCATGTAACGGAAGTACTCCACATGGCCGCCCTGGTAGGAGCTCACCGCAATCGCATGCACATCCTCCTGGAGCGCGCAACTGACGATCTCGCCCACCGAGCGGTTGTGCCCAAGATGGATCACCTCGCAGCCCTGTGCCTGCAGAATGCGCCGCATGATGTTGATCGAGGCATCGTGGCCGTCAAAGAGCGAGGCTGCGGTCACGAACCTCACCGGGCTGCGGGAGGTGCCGGGGTTGCTCGCGGGTATCGACCCGGCGTGCTCGAGCGTGGAGGCACAGGGCAGGGAAAGGTCGGTCATGGCCGTCTCCGCAGAGGTGTGAGGGTTCAGCCGCGGGTACTCAACGGGAAGTATCCACAGCCCACCTTCATTATCGCAACACTCCGGACCCTGGCCGGTCAAGTCGGGCAAAACGGTAGATCGCCTTGGTGGCGCGCAGCGGCGCAAGGAGGCTAACACGACGCCCGCCGGCGAGAAGACTCCGCTCCAGAACCCGGAGTTCGAGTTTGGCGAGCAGATCCTCGAAATCGCGCGGCGTGGCAAGGTGCAGGTTAGGTGTGTCGTACCACTGGAACGGCATCTCGCCCGACACCGGCATGCGCCCACGCAGGATCGACCATGCGTGGTACCAGTGTCCGAAGTTGGGAAACGACACGATCGCCTGCCTGCCGACGGTGGACATCTCGCGCAGCACCCGCTCGGTCTGGTGCGTGGCCTGGATCGCCATTGAAAGCACCACCACGTCGAAGCGGCCCTCACCAAACATCGACAGGCCCTTTTCGATGTTGGCCTGGATCACATTCACGCCGCGCTGAACGCAGGCAAGGAGCGCAGCGTCATCGATCTCCACCCCGTAGCCCCGCACGCCGCGCTCGCGTTGCAGCACGTCGAGCAAGGTGCCGTCGCCACAGCCCAGATCGAGTACCCGCGACCCGGGTTCGATCCACTGCGCGATCAACGCCAGATCCGGGCGGAGCGTCATGCATTGCATCCAGCCGCCACCCGCTCGAAGTAGGCGCGCAGCAGACGGTGATACTGGGGGTGTTCGAGCAGGAAAGCATCGTGGCCGTGCGGTGCGTCGATTTCGGCGTAGCTCACCGGCTGCCCGCAGGCAAGCAGCGCCTGCACGATCTCGCGGCTGCGTTCCGGCGAAAAGCGCCAGTCGGTGGTGAACGAGACCACCAGGAAGGCGCACTGCGCAGACGCCATCGCCTTCACCAGGTCTCCGCCGAAAGCGCGGGCCGGGTCGAAATAGTCGAGTGCACGGGTAATCAGCAGATAGGTGTTGGCGTCGAAGTACCCGGAGAATTTCTCGCCCTGATGGCGCAGGTAGGACTCGATCTCGAACTCTATGTCGAAGGTGTAACGGTAGGCCTCCTCCTCACTGCGCCCACGCAGCAGCCTTCCGAAGCGCTCGCCCATCACGTCGTCGGACAGGTAGGTGATGTGACCGATCATCCTCGCCACCTGCAGACCGCGGCGCGGGACCACGCCATGGTCGTAGAAGCGCCCACCATGGAAGTCAGGGTCGGTGATGATCGCGCGTCGCGCAACTTCGTTGAAGGCAATGTTCTGTGCCGAGAGCTTCGGCGCCGAGGCAATGCACACGCAGTGAGCAAGGCGCTGCGGATAGAGCAGGCCCCAGGCGAGCGCCTGCATCGCACCGAGGCTGCCGCCCATCACTGCGGCAAAGCGGGAAATGCCGAGCGCATCGGCGAGTCGCGCCTGCGCATGTACCCAATCCTCCACCGTGAGCACCGGAAAATCGGGTCCCCAGGGCCTGTTTGTGGCAGGGTTGTTCGACATCGGCCCCGTCGATCCGAAGCAGCTGCCAAGGTTGTTCACGCCCAGCACGAAGAAACGGCGGGTATCGACCGGCTTGCCCGGTCCGACCATGTTGTCCCACCAACCCGGATCACCGCTCGCGTCAAGCCCTGCCACATGATGCGAGGCGTTGAGCGCATGGCACACAAGGACCGCGTTGCTGCGCGCCGCATTGAGGGTGCCATAGGTTTCGTAGACGAGTGTGTAGTCGGCGATGCGTTCGCCCGAGGCCAGTTGCAGCGCTGCGGCGAAGCGCTGGCGCACTGCCTTCACCCGGCCGACCGTTGCCGTCGGTGCCGAACCTTCTGGAAGCGACCCTCGCGTCGACGACTCCCCCGGTAACGACCCCTCCGGCGCCACTCAAGCCTCCAACTGCTCGAGAAACTCCGGCAGACGGTCGAAATCCTCGAGAACCAGCACGCGGGCCAGGCGCGCCTGCAACGATGTGCTGTCGGCTCGCAGCAGGCTTTGCTTGACGCGCAGCAAATGCGCCGGATGCATCGAGAACTGCCTCAGGCCCATCGCGAGCAGCACCTGCGCCGCCTTCGGATCGCCAGCCATCTCACCGCAAACCGCGACCGGCTTGCCATGCTGCTGCGCGCCCCGGATCGTCTGCTGGATCAAGCGCAGCACTGCGGGATGAAAAGGATTGAAGAGCGCAGCCACCTGATGGTCGGCGCGGTCGATCGCCAAGGTGTACTGGATCAGGTCATTGGTGCCAATCGAGAGAAAATCGAGTTGCCGCGCGAAAGCGGCTGCGCAGATCGCTGCCGCAGGAATCTCCACCATCCCGCCCACCGGAATGGCCTCGTCGTACTGCAGCCCTTGCTGGCGCAACTGGGCCTTGGCCTGCTCGATGTGCTCAATGGTCTGGTCCACCTCGAAGCCGTGTGCGAGCATCGGGATGAGGAGGCGGGCGCGCCCGTGCGCAGATGCGCGCAGGATCGCCCTGAGCTGCGTGATGAACATTTGCGGCTCGGCGAGGCAGAAGCGGATCGCACGCAGACCGAGCGCCGGATTGGGCGTGGGATGCGCGTCCTGAAAGCCCCCGAGGGCCTTGTCTGCACCCACGTCGAGCGTACGGATGGTGACCGGCCGGGGGGCCATCGCCTCGATGGCGTCCCGATAGGCCTGGTATTGCTCCTCCTCGTCGGGAAGACGGCTGCGGTTGAGAAAGAGGAATTCCGAGCGGAAAAGGCCAATGCCCTGCGCGCCGGCGGCCAGCGCCTCGCGGGCCTCGCCCGGGGTTTCGATGTTGGCCTGCAGCTCGATCCGCTCACCGTCGAGGCTGATGCAAGGCACATGCACCAGCCGCAGCAAACGTTGGCGGTCGAGCGCCTCCCGCGCCTGCAGGTTGCGATACTCGCCGAGCATTGCTTCATCGGGCGCCACGATCACCACGCCCTGATGGCCGTCGAGAATGAGAAGATCATCGTCGCGGATGAACTCGCTCGCCCGGCCGGCGCCCACGATGGCAGGTACGTTCATCCCGCGCGCGAGGATCGCGGTGTGCGAGGTCACACCACCCTGATCGATCACGAATCCGAGCGCATGGCGCAGCTGCAGCATATCGGCCGGGGCAATGTCGGAGGCCACGATCACTGCTGGCTCATCGCCCGCAGCATTCGCCGAGGGCATTCCGGCCAGCGTGCGCAGCACCCGGTCAGCCACCTGACGTACATCCCTGCCCCGCTCGCGCAGGTACGGGTCTTCGATCGCCTCGAATTGCATGCCGAGTTCAGCGGCCTGGGTCGAGACCGCCCACTCGGCACACCAGAGCGACAGCCGGATCGCCTTTGCCGCCTCGCCGGTGAGGGCAGGGTCATCGAGCAGCATCGCATGCACTTCGAGCAGCGCGCGCGACTCGGGCGGCGCATCGTCGGGAAGCTGCGCTGCCACATCGCGCATTTCCTGGCGCACAAGGCGCATCGCGTCCTCGAGCCGGGCAACCTCGGCTTCGGTTTCCGCTGCAGCAATGTGATAGTGCGGCACATCGACCTGCTCGCCCGAGCCGAGCAGGCGCGCCCGCGCCACGACGATGCCTGCGCTGACTCCGATGCCGTGAAGGCTGAACACTAGCGCTCCTCGCCGAATCCCGAGGCGAAGAGATTGCAGAGCGCCGCAACCGCCTGCACCTCGTCGATCCCCTGCGCCGAAACCTGCAGGCTGGCCCCCTGCGGCGCTGCGAGCATCATCACTCCCATGATGCTCTTGGCATTGATCTTCCGGGTGCCCCGCGCGAGCCAGACCTCCGACTTGAAGGTGGACGCGATCTGCGACACCTTCGCCGAAGGCCGCGCATGCAGCCCGAGCTTGTTTACCAGAACGATTTCAGCCTCGGTCATTGCCCGCCTTTAAGGGTTGGATGGCTGCGCAGGAATTCCCCCGCTGCGGCCGCATTGTGGTCCAGCTTCTCCAGCTTGCCGACACACCTGGCCGCTGCGGCATCCCTCTGGACTTCGCGGATCGCATGCTGTCCTGTGGACTCCACAGCAGCTGCGAGTTCGGGCAGCTCGGCACGGCGATTGCCGAGCGCCTTGAGCAGCATCGGCAGATTCACGCCCGCCACCACCTGCACCCGCCGAGGCTCGGCGAGTCGCATTGCGATCCGCGAGGGCGTGGCACCGTAGCAGTCCGTCAGCACAAGAAGGCCGGATCCATCGTTGATGCGCAAGGCAAGTTCGCACGCTGCCCTGAAGGCACCCTCGGGATCCTCGTCGGGGATCACATCGAGCGCAGCCAGTTGCGCAGGCAGACGGCCAAAGACATGGCGGGTTGCGCGGATCAGCGCAGTGCCCAGCGGCTCGTGCGCGATCACCAGCACCCCGATCATGTGCGGCACGCCTCCTCGAGTTTGCGGACAAAGAGCCCCGCCACATCAAAGCCGGTCTGGTCCATGATTTCCCGAAAGCAGGTGGGCGAGGTCACGTTGATCTCGGTGAGGTGATCGCCGATGATGTCGAGCCCCACGAGCAGGAGCCCGCGCGCATGCAGGCGCGGCGCAAGATGGGCGGCAATCCGGCGATCCGCCGCGGTGAGTGGCCTCGCCTCTGCCCTGCCTCCTGCGGCCAGGTTGCCACGCGCCTCTCCCGGCTGCGGGATGCGCGCAAGCGCATACGGCACCACTTCACCACCCACCAGCAGCACCCGCTTGTCGCCCTCGACAATCTCGGGGATGTAGGCCTGCGCCATTACGGTTCGCGCGCCGAAGCGGGCCATCGTCTCGATGATCACCGAAAGGTTGGGATCGTCGGCGCGGGCCTGAAAAATCGAGGCGCCGCCCATGCCATCGAGCAGCTTGAAGACAGCGATCCGGTGCTTGAGCACAAACTTCCGGAGTCTGGCCGGAGCGCTGCACACCAGCGTGTCGGCGATGAAGGCAGGGAACTCGAGAATCGCAAGCTTCTCGTTGTGCTCGCGCAGCGCCTGCGGCCGGTTGAAGACCCGGGCTCCCTCGCGCGCAGCCTGCTCGAGAAGGAGCGTGGCATACAGGTACTCCAGATCAACCGGTGGATCCTTGCGCATGAGGACTGCATCGAAGGAGACAAGCCTGCGTGGCTGTGGATCGGCAAGTGAATACCAGCGCGGCGACTTGAGCGCCATGGCACCAAGGGGAAGCGGCTGCAGCGTGAGTGCGCCCGCGGTCACCCACACCTGGCCGTCTTCTGCCGCGAGATCCGAGGGCTCGGCCACATACAGCCGATGGCCCGCCGCATGAGCGGCTTGCATCATGGCATAGGTGCTGTCCTTCCTGATCTGAAACCCGGCGATCGGATCCGCGATGAAGAGCCATTCCATGGGCAATCAGCAGAGATGTCTTCGCGGGCGGACGTGCATCGGGGTGTTTGCCAGTGCGGTAGGGAAGGATCCCGGCAGGTCTTGGGTGGGAAGCGTCTGAGGGGTGGGGGGTGGTGAGGGTGATGG
>VGHO01000007.1 GCA_016868175.1 Betaproteobacteria bacterium | reverse complement strand
TCCACTGATGCTCGCAATATGGGTGGTGGTGGACTCCTCCTGGCCTTCTGCCCGGGATGGCAGCCGGGCCCTCTCGCTGGAGTTCGCGCCCGGGACATCCGAAAGCGGACGGTCCGATCCCGGGGCATCCGCGCCCCGGTCGAGCATGTCGAGCAGCGAAGGATCGCGAAGGAAGTGATGAATCGGTTTGCGATCGCCGAAGATACCCAGCACGGCCTGAGCGGTGCGATTCGACCACAGGACGTGCTGGAAGCGGTCGAGCACGATCACCCCCTCGGGCAACTCATCGACCGCCTTGTACACATGGTTCATCTCGCGGCGGATGTCGCGCAGTTCGCTTTCGCTGCGTTGCGCAAGAAGGTTCATTCGGGTGAAGAGCCTGCCCCAGCTCCCCGGGGCAATCGGCAGGTCGCGTCGCTCGGGCAGTGCGAGCCACCATTCAAGCTGGCGCATGCGCCAGAGGTCGTAGAGCACCCAGGGAATCAGCAGGAAGGCGAGCAAAGCTAGCGCCGCAAGCGTGTTGCCGCGCCACAGCAGCCAGGCCGATACGCCGATCGCCGAGAGCAGGATCAGCAGAAGTTTCGGTGCGGGCATGCTTCGAGCATAGCGCGGAGGAACCTGCGCCGTGCGCGGCGCTCAGCCCGGGATGAAGCGGTACCCTCCACCACGGACCGTCTCGACCATGTGGTCACAGCCGCAGGGCTGCAGCGCAAGGCGCAGCCGGCGGATATGCACATCCACTGTTCGCTCCTCGATGAAGACATGGTCGCCCCAGACCTCGTCGAGCAACTTGCCGCGGCTGAGGACCTTGTCGGCATGCGACATCATGTAATGCAGCAGGCGAAACTCGGTTGGGCTGAGTGCCAGCAACTCGGCACCTGCACTCACACGAAACGACTGGGGATCGAGCGTGAGTTTTCCGATCGTGATCGGGACTCCGCTGGCCTCGGGCGCGGTTCGCCGAAGGAGAGCCTTCACCCGGGCGAGCAGTTCGCGCGGCGAGAAGGGTTTGGTGATGTAATCGTCGGCACCGGCGTCAAAGCCCGCGAGTTTGTCGAACTCCTCCGCGCGCGCGGTGAGCATGATGATCGGCAACTTGCGGGTGCGGATATCCTGCCGCAGTTGCTTGGCCAGATCCACCCCCGAGTAGTCCGGAAGCATCCAGTCAAGCAGCAGCATGTCAGGCAGACGGTAGTCGATCTCGCGCTTGCCTTCGGAAGCGAGTTCGGCGCTCACCACCTCGAAGCCGGCATGATGGAGATTCACCTGGATCAACTCGCGGATCGCAGGCTCGTCTTCGATGATCAGGATGCGTGCGCCCATGGCTTGACTTCGGATGGAGCTTAAGCCGTGCCGATGACAGTCATGTGACGCGGCTCGTCTCGAGGCTTCGTTGCAATCGTTCGAGCCAGAGCCCCGCCTCGCTTGCCGGGTTACGGCGCAAGGTGTCCTGGTGCTTGAGCAAAACGCCCAGCGTGCTCTGGATCGCCTGGGGGTCGAGCGAGATGGCGTCGAGTTGGCGCAGCGTGCGGGTCCACTCGAGCAGTTGCTCCGCGTTGGGTCTGTGCGCCAGGTCGGACACCCGCAGGCTTCCCACGAAGGCTGTGATCGCGGCGCTCAGATCGCGCGCAGCATCGGGCAGCGTGGCGTGGAGGATGTGTCGTTCACGCAGAGCATCCGGGTAGTCGCAGTGGTGATGAATGCAGTGCCGGCGGATACGGTCGGAGACGTGTCGGGCGTCGTGCGTGGTGATGATCGTGAGTGGCGCACACGCTGCCTGCACCCGCCCGAGCTTTTCCACCCGCAGAGCATGGTGCTCGAGGACCTCGTCGAGAACCGCCTCGAGCGAGGGACTCGCCGCCTCGAGTCCTTCGACCAGCAGCACGCACGCCATGTTGCCCCGGGAGGCGCGCAAGGCGCGCAGCAGCGGCCGCTCGACGAGGTGGTCGGCACTGTGGAGATCCTGCTCGCGCTGAAGCCGCAGGCTGAGCAACTGACGGGCGTGATTCCATCCGAAGGCTGCATCCTCAGCCTCCATCTCGGGATACACCGCGAGTTTGACCAGTTGCGCCCCGAGGAAGTTTGCCAGGCACGCGGCAAGGTGCGTCTTTCCAGTGCCGCTCGGGCCTTCGAGCAACAGCGCTCGCGGAAGCCGGATCGCCAGGGTGAGGGCCTGGAGGGCACCTTCGCTGGCGATGTGGCCGGCCTGAGCCAGACCGGCGCGGATCGCCTCAAGCTGCAAGCGCGCGGCTTGCGAGAATCGGAATCAGGTGGGCGCGGTACTCGGCAGTAGCATGCAGATCACTGTTGAGATTGGCGGCGTCGATCTTCACCGCCTTGGCCGCCGCCGCCGACCACTCGGCGCTCAGCGCTTCCTCGATGGCGGTTGCGCGAAAGACGCACGCACCGGCCCCGGTTACCGCCACACGAACGCCCGCCTGGCCGCGCGACACGAAAACCCCAACCAGCGAAAAGCGCGACGCAGGTTGCTTGAACTTTTGCCAGCCTGCGGTGTCCGGAATGGGGAAACTCACCGAAGTGATCACCTCTCCCTCTTCCAGCGCGGTGGAGTAGACGTCGGTGAAGAAATGGTCTGCCTCGATCGAACGCTGGTTGGTGTGCACGGTTGCGCCCAGGCCAACCACGCCTGCCGGGTAGCAGGCTGCCGGATCATTGTTGGCGAGGCTGCCGCCCAGCGTGCCGCGGTTGCGTACTGCGCGGTCGCCGATATGACCGGCCAGGTCTGCAAGCGCCGCAATTTCGGTGCGCACCAGCGCAGAGGCCGCCACCTCGGCGTGGGTGCTCATCGCGCCGATGCGGATGCTCCGGCCCTCCTGGTGGATACCCCGAAGTTCTGCGATGCGGCCCAGGTCGATCAGATCACTGGGATCCGAAAGCCCCAGACGGATGGCAGGCAGCAGCGACTGGCCGCCCGCGAGCAGACGGCCGTCGGCATGCTGCGCGGCGAGGATCGAAGCGTCCGCAACGGTGCCCGGACGATGGTAGGCGATGCTCATGATGTGATTCTCCCTCGTTGACGCCGCTCAGGCTCTGGATGCCTGCTGGATGGTGTTCCATACGCGCAAAGGACTCGCGGGCATTGGCACGTCCTTCACGCCGAGATGCCAGAGCGCATCGGTGAGCGCGTTGATGAGTGCCACCGGCGCGCCGATCGCACCGGCTTCGCCGCAACCCTTCACGCCGAGCGGGTTGTGGGTGCACGGCGTGCCTGCAACCGTCTCAACTGCAAAATGCGGTAGGTCATCGGCTCTGGGCATCGCGTAGTCCATGTACGAGCCAGCGAGAAACTGCCCGGTCTCCGGGTCGTAGGCAGCGTGCTCGAGCAGCGCCTGTCCGATGCCCTGCGCCAGACCGCCATGGACCTGTCCCTCGACAATCATCGGGTTGATAACATTGCCGAAGTCGTCGACTGCGGTGAAGCGGTCAACCAGCACCACCCCGGTCTCGGGGTCGACTTCGACTTCGCAGATGTAGGAGCCGGACGGGAAGGTGAAGTTGGTGGGATCGTAGAAGGCATTCTCGTTGAGTCCGGGTTCGAGTTTGTCGAGCGGATAGTTGTGCGGTACGTAGGCCGTGAGCGCCACCGAGGCAAAGGGCACGCTCTTGTCAGTGCCCGCCACCTTGAAGCTTCCCCCCTCGAAGGCGATGTCGGCGTCGGAGGCCTCCAGCAGGTGCGCTGCGATCTTCTTGCCCTTGGCGATCACCTTGTCGACCGCCTTCACGATGGCAGTACCCCCCACGGCGATCGAGCGTGACCCGTAGGTCCCCATGCCAAAGAGGATCTTGGAGGTGTCGCCGTGCACGATGTCGATGTCTTCCATGGGAATGCCGAGCCGGTCGGCCACCACCTGCGCAAAGGTGGTCTCGTGACCCTGGCCGTGGCTGTGCGAACCGGTGTAGACGGTGACCTTGCCTGTGGGATGGACCCGCACTTCGCCCGCCTCGAAGAGACCGGCTCTCGCCCCCAGTGCGCCCGCGATGTTCGAGGGTGCGATTCCGCAGGCCTCGATGTAGCAGGAGTAGCCCATGCCGCGCAGCAGACCCTTGGCTGCGGAGGCCGCCTTGCGCGCCGCAAAGCCGGCCACGTCAGCCTTCTCGATCGCCCGGGTGAGGTGCGCATCGTAGTCGCCAGTGTCGTAGGTGAGGCCGACCGGGGTGGCGTAGGGAAAGCTCTGGATGAAGTTGCGGCGGCGGATTTCGGCCGGATCGATACCGAGTTCGCGCGCAGCGGTCTCCACGAGGCGCTCGACAACATAGGTGGCCTCGGGGCGGCCGGCTCCTCGGTAGGCGTCGACAGGGGTGGTGTTGGTGAAGATTCCCTTGACCTCGCAGAAGATCTGCGGGGTGGCGTATTGGCCGGCGAGCAGGGTTGCGTAGAGGATCGTGGGGACGCAGGACGCAAAGGTTGAGAGGTAGGCTCCCAGGTTGGCGCTGGTGTGCACCCGCATGGCCAGAAACTTGCCGTGGCTGTCGGTGGCGAGTTCGGCGAGGGTGCTGTGGTCGCGTCCGTGGGCATCGGTGAGAAAGGACTCGCTACGCTCGGCTGTCCACTTGATCGGACGGTTGAGCTTCTTCGATGCCCACACCAGCACGGTCTCTTCGGCGTAGAGGTAGATTTTCGAACCGAAACCGCCCCCCACGTCGGGCGCAACCACACGCAGCTTGTGCTCAGGTATCCCGAGGACGAAGGCCGCCATCAGCAGACGCTCCACATGCGGATTCTGGTTGGCAACGTAGAGCGTGTAGCTGTCGTCCGAGCGGTTGTAGACCGCGTTGGCCGCGCGCGGTTCGATGGCGTTGGGTACCAGACGGTTGTTGCGGAACTCGAGCCGGGTGACATGCGCGGCCGCCGCAAAGGTGGCGTCGATGGCCGCCTTGTCGCCAAGCGCCCAGGTAAACGACACATTGTCGGGAGCCTCGTCGTGCACCGGGACGCTACCCGGTTTGGTGGATGCGTCGACGTAGGCGGGAAGCACCTCGTAGTCCACCTCGATCAGCGCCGCCGCGGCCTTGGCCTGTGCAAGCGATTCGGCAATCACCACCGCAACCGGATCGCCCACATGCCGCACCTTGCCGTGGGCGAGGAGCGGATGCTTGGGTTCCTTCATGGGGGTGCCATCGACGCTGGTGATCAGCCAGCCGCAGGGCAGTCCACCCACGGCGGCGAATTCCTCGCCTGTGAAAATGCCCACCACCCCTGGAGCGCTGCGGGCCGCTGCCGGGTCGATCCGCTGGATGCGGGCGTGTGCATGTTGCGAGCGGACAAACACCGCATAGGTCTGTCCGGAGTGGATGATGTCGTCGGTGTACTGGCCGTTGCCTGTGAGAAAGCGATGGTCTTCACGGCGCAGGACCGACCGACCGATGAAACCTGCAACTGGAGCGTTCATGGATTCTTCCTCCGGGCCTCTCAGAGGCCCATGGCCTGCGCGCCCTGCTGCACGGCGCGCACGATGTTCTGGTAGCCGGTGCAGCGGCAGAAATTCCCTTCGAGATGCTCGCGGATGCGATGCTCGCTGGCATGGTCGTGGTGCGTCACGAGGTCGATCGCCGACATCACCATCCCTGGCGTGCAGAACCCGCATTGCAGACCGTGACAATCGCGGAACGCAGCCTGCATCGGATGAAGCGTGCCATCTTCGGCCGCAAGACCCTCGATCGTGGTGATCGAGCAACCGTCGGCCTGTGCAGCCAGCATGTTGCACGCCTTCACCGCGCGGCCATCGAGCAGCACGGTGCAGGCGCCGCATTGCGCTGTGTCGCACCCAACATGGGTGCCCGTGAGGCGCTGGCTTTCCCGCAGAAAATCCACGAGGTTGGTGGCCGCGTTGACATGCGCGGAAACGGACCTGCCGTTCACTTGAACGGAAATCGAAATGCTCATTGCTCCTCCTGAAAATGGATGGCTACGCTGGCCGCTCCCGAACCAGCATGCAGCGCTCCGTCGGCCGTGGGACCTTGGCGCAACCACGTGCATGATACGGCTTGCCGGATACGCCTTGAAGAACCGCACTCCGCATCCGGATCGCGCCCGCATGGGGAAACCTTGCAAGCAGGATGAACCGCCGAGCCCCGGAACCGGGGAAGCGAAGCACCAAGACTATCTTTCCGACATTGCAGACTATACGTGTACGAAGGCAAGACCACCAGCGGTAATCAGGTAAGGCACGGAAGGACCAGATGAGGTGAGGACACCACCGCCAGCAGCTTCGGCCGGGCCGAAGTTTGAAGACTCTGCGGAACCGCCGCTCCCGGAGATCGACTTCAGCCGCTTTTACCGCCACGAGGAACTTGGAGACCTTCTGCACGCCTTCGTGCAGGCTCGGCCGAAGCTGCTGAGGCTTGCGTCGATGGGGCGCAGCCATGAGGGGCGCGCGCTTTGGATCCTCACGCTCACGCGCTTTGCGCACGGTGACCCGCGCGACAAGCCGGCGTTCTGGGTGGACGGCAATATCCACGCGGGCGAGTTGCTGGCGAGTACTGCGGTACTCCACTTCATGGACTATCTCTTGCGTGGCGACGGGAACGACCCGCTCGTGACCCACCTCATCGATACCCGCTGCTTTTACCTTGCGCCACGGTTGTGCCCGGACGGCGCTGAACTTGCGCTTGCCGAGCGTCCGCGTCACATCCGTTCGTCGACCCGAAGGTATCCCCTCGAAGACGAGGCGCTCGAGGGGCTGAGCGTTGAGGATGTTGACGGCGATGGCCGTATCCTTTCGATGCGGATTGCGGATCCCCATGGCGGCTGGAAGCCGCACCCGGAGGATCCCAGGGTGATGATCCCGAGGGCGCCCGGCGAAATCGGAGGCTCCTACTACCGTATCCTTCCCGAGGGACGGCTCCGTCACCACCGTGGCCAGGGGTTTGCGATGATTCCCGACGCGGAGGGGCTCGACCTCAACCGCAACTTCCCCCCGGGCTGGCGGCAGGAGTACCAGCAGCTCGGTGCGGGTCCCTACCCGGCGAGCGAGCCCGAGGTGCGCGCGGTGCTCGACTTCGTGGTGCAGCATCCGAACATCGGGGCAGCCGTGAGTTTCCACACCCACAGCGGCGTGATCCTGCGGCCGATGGGGACCGAAGCCGACGAGAAAATGATTCCCGAAGACCTGTGGATGATCAAGCGGCTGTCCGACGAGGGTGCACGCCAGACCGGATATCCAGCGATCAGTATCTGGCATGAGTTCCGCTATCACCCGCAGCAGGTAATCAGCGGCACGCAGGATTGGTTCTACGAGCACCTGGGGGCGCTCTTCTGGGTTGTGGAACTCTGGTCGCCCAACCGGGCTGCGGGCATCGACGCCTATCCCTTCATTGACTGGTACCGCGAGCACCCCGCTTCCGACGACCTCAAGCTCCTGCGCTGGAGCGATGCGCAGTGCGCCGGCCAGGCGCATGTGGACTGGCGTCCTTTCGCCCATCCCGAACTTGGCCCGGTGGAGATCGGCGGCTGGGACCGTCTCAATTTCTGGCGTAACCCACCGCCGGCACTGCGCGAAGCCGAAGTGGCGCGGTTTTCCACCTGGCTCAGGCAACTCGCAGCAGTGCTGCCGCGCCTCGAGCTGGTGGAGGCAACCCAGGAGTGCCTCGGGGAGGCGGCCGCCGGAGACGGCACCGGGGCGAATCCCGCTGGCTTTCGTTATTACCGAGTGCGGATGACGGTGCGCAACACCGGCTACCTGCCCACCTACGTCACGCGCAGGGCGCTCGAGCGCAAGACGGTTCGCGGCGTGGTCTTTGAAATCGCCCCGCTCGAACCGGGAACCGACGGCACCCTCGAGGCGCGGCTCCAGGCAGGAAGCCTTGCAGGTCCACGCGATGCGATCGAGCCAGACAGGATCCGGCCCCGCCTGCTCGGCGGAAGGCAGCGCTCCGAGTCGCCGGGTCTCGAAGGCCATGCGCCGCGCAGTTCCCTGCAGGCCTTCCTCCCCGACGCTGGGGTGGGGGCAGACCGTTGCGGTACTTCCTGGGATCTGGCGGCCCTTCCGGGTACGCGGTTGCGCCTGATCGCGCGCAGTGACCGCGCGGGCCGGGTTGTGAAGGACCTTGAACTATGCTGAGCCTGCGCTGTACTTCCGGGTCAGCCATCGCAGGCTGGCCGGGGCCGGTGCGGCGGAACCCGTCCGGCATCGCCCGGTCAACGGCACAACGAGGAGAAAAACGATGAAGATCGCGGTGGTGGGGGCGGGTTCCATCGGCGGGTTTGTGGCAGCGCGCCTTGCCGAAGCGGGCGAGGAACTCACGGTGATTGCACGTCGTGCCAATCTCGAGGCGATTCGCAGAAACGGTCTTCGCCTTCGCAACGCCGACGGGTCTGAGCAGGTGATCCGCGGGCTGCGGGCCACCGACAGCTTCGCCGAGGCGGGTGGGCAGGACCTTGTCATTCTCGCCATGAAGGCCAACCAGGTGGAGGCGGTGGTTGACGACCTGCATCACCTGCTGCACGCCCACACGGTGATCGTACCGATGCAAAACGGTATTCCGTGGTGGTATTTCCAGCGACTGCCGAAGCCGCAAACCGGTCAGCACCCGGTCGAAGCCGAGGATGTACCGCTTCCGGCGGATTCGCTCGAAGGGCGGGTTGTGCGCAGTGTGGATCCCGAGGGGCGGATCATGCGCGCGATCGATCCGCAGCGGATTCTCGGCTGTGTGGTCTACCCGGCCTGCGACATGGTGGCTCCGGGCTGGGTGCGGCACATCGAGGGCGAACGCTTCCCGCTTGGCGAACTCGACGGATCCGAGACCGAGCGGGTCAAGCGGGTGTCCGAGGCCTTTGTGCGGGGCGGTCTGAAGGCGCCCGTGCTTTCCGATGTGCGCGCGGAGATCTGGCTCAAGCTCTGGGGCAATCTCACCTTCAACCCGATCAGCGCGCTTACCCACTCCACCTTGGTGGACATCTGCCAGTATCCACTTTCGCGCGAACTTGCAGCATCGATGATGCGCGAGGCCGAGGCGGTGGCGGGAAGGCTCGGCATCCTTTTTCGGGTATCGC
This sequence comes from Betaproteobacteria bacterium, assembly GCA_016868175.1. Taxonomy (GTDB): domain Bacteria; phylum Pseudomonadota; class Gammaproteobacteria; order Burkholderiales; family Burkholderiaceae_E; genus UBA3064. The sequence goes on along the minus strand of VGHO01000007.1, from coordinate 21,206 downwards.
TCGAGAGGCGTATCGCAGGGGCGGAAAAGGTGGGCAAGCACAAGACCTCGATGCTCCAGGACGTGGAATCGGGACGCGACCCGGAGATCGATGCGCTGGTCGGTGCCGTCATCGAATTGGGGCAGGCAACCGGGGTATCCACCCCGCATATCAACGCGGTGTATGCACTGGTGAAGTTGCTTTCGCAGCGCATCCGCAACGATGGCCTCGCAGTCTGCGCGCAGCGCACGGGATGAGGGGGCGTTCGATGGAGCCTTCGACGGAGCCCTCGACGGAGCCATTTGTCAAGGTCGAGCGCAAGGGTGCGGTGGCACTGCTCACCCTCAACGCGCCCGCCGAGCGCAATGCGCTTTCCACGCCGCGGCAGTGGGCCGAGCTGGTTGAGGCGATTGATGCAGTGCAGGAGGATGCCTCGATTCGGTGCATGGTCCTCAGTGGTGCCGGTTCGGCGTTCTGCGCAGGCGGCAATCTCAAGGACATGCAGCAGCGTCAGGGTATTGCGGCGGGCACGCCGTATGCGATCCGCGAGACCTACCGGCGGGGTATCCAGCAGATCCCGCTTGCGATGGCGCGCCTCGAAGTTCCCGCGATCGCAGCAGTGAACGGCCCCGCCATCGGCGCGGGACTCGACCTTGCCTGCATGTGCGACATCCGGATCGCCTCGGTGCGTGCGCGCTTTGCCGAAAGCTTCGTGAAGCTGGGGATCATCCCGGGCGACGGCGGAGCCTGGCTGCTGCAGCGGATCGTGGGCTATGCACGTGCAGCCGAACTCACCTTCACAGGCGATACGCTCGATGCCGGCGAGGCGCTGGCCTGCGGCCTTGTGTCGCAGGTGGTGGAGCACGAGGCGCTGGCTTCGACAGCGCTGGCGCTCGCCGAACGCATCGCTGCAAACCCGGCGACCGCCCTGCGCATGAGCAAGCGGCTGTTGCGCGAGGCGCAGCACCAGCGGCTCGACACCCTGCTTGAACTCTCGGCTGGCATGCAGGCGCTTGCCCACCACAGCGAAGAGCATGCGCTGGCACTTGTTGCCTTCACCGAGGCGCTCGGAAAAAGGAAAGGCCGCACAGACGCGCCAGCCGTGCAGCATGCCGCGGCCGCCCCCGGGGGCCCTTTGGCAAGTCACGATGACCGCGCCAGCTGAAATGCCTGCGGCCCCGGGGGAGGGCATTTCTCCGCTCCTCGCAGGGCTGGTCGACGGTACGCTCACGCTGGTACTCAACAGGCCTGAGGCGCGCAATGCGCTCGATGCGCGCATGGGCGAGCTGCTCCTGGAAGCGCTCGAGGCAGCGCAACACGACCCGGCGGTGCGGGTGGTTGTGCTCACCGGCGCCCCGGGGGCCTTCTGCGCAGGTGGCGATGTGAAGGCGATGGCCAACGCTGCGCACGAGGCGGTGCAGCCTGCGCAGCGCAATCGGGCGTTGCGCCGCCGCAGCGAAGCCGCGCGCCTGCTCCATGAGATGCCCAAACCCACCGTGGCGATGATCGGCGGTGCAGCCGCCGGCGCAGGACTCGCGCTCGCGCTCGCCTGTGACCTCCGGCTGATGGCGCGCAGTGCGCGTCTCAGTACCGCGTTTGCCAGGGTGGGACTCTCCGGCGACTACGGCATCACCTACTTTCTTCCGCGCATCGTTGGAGAGGCGCGTGCCCGCGAGTTGCTTTTCCTGTCAACCTCGCTGAGCGCCGACGAGGCGCTTGCCGCAGGTCTGGTGCATCAGGTCCACGACGGGGATGCGCTCGAGGCCGCCTCCTCTCGGCTGATCGCGCAATTGGCACAGGGGCCCACCCTCGCGTACGCGCACATCAAGCGCGCCTTGCTTGCCTCGGGGCAAGCGAGCCTGGGAAGCCAACTCGACCTCGAAACTGCGCTGCAGGTTCTCTCGCAGTCCACGCTCGACCACCACGAGGCAGCGCGCGCCTTCGTGGAAAAGAGGCCGGCGCGCTTTCTGGGAGCCTGAAACAATGTCCGCCTACTTTCTTGTCGAGATCGAAACGGTCGATGCGCAGGCGATGGCCGAGTATCGCGCGCTGATCCCTCCGGTGGTGCAGGCCTTCGGGGGCCGATTCCTGGTGCGTGGCGGCGCATGCGAAACCCTCGAAGGCGACTGGGTGCCGCCGCGGCTCGTGGTGCTGGAGTTTCCCGACCTCGCGACGGCCCGGGCGTTCTACGACTCGGAACTCTACGCGCCGCTCAAGCAGTTGCGTCTGCGGGCGGGGCGTTCGCGACTTGTGCTGGTGGAAGGCGTGCCCTAGCGCGGGGCCTGGTGGGGCTGGGGAAGTTCCCGCTTCAGTCGCGGAGCACCCGGTGGGGCAGGTGATGATGCAGCACCCAGGTGATCCAGCCAACCGCAAGGCAACCGGCGCTCACGATGGCCATCGCAAGCAGCGAGTGCATCACCGCCGGCACAACCAGACCTGCCACAACGCTGTTGAGCACGCCGCCGATGAAGCTTTGCATCGAAGAGGCCATGCCCCGGCGTGAAGGGTAGAGATCGATTGCGCGGAGGGTAACCGCCGGAACCACCAAGGCCCAGCCCAGGGTGTAAAGCGCAACCGGCGCAATCGCCGCAATCGGCTTGCCAGGCTGCCACAGCGTGAGGAGCAGATTGAGCGCGCATGCGAGCGCGCCGATCCACAGTCCGATGCGCACCTGTCGCGCATCGGTGATCCGTCCGGCGAGCCTTCCGCTCAGCGCCGAGCCGAGCATGATCCCGGCCACGGTGGCGAAGAAGAGCCCGTAATACTCGTCCGGGGCCAGTTGCAGGTGCACCCCGAGAAACTGCGGAGCCCCGAGGACGTAGAGGAAGAAGCCGTTGAACGGCACAGCGCTGCTCAGGCAAAGGAGAATGAACCGCGGACTACCCGCCATGGTCCGGTATCCGCGCAGCATGGGGCCAGGCGCAAGCGGTCTGCGCGCTGCGGGTGCGAGCGATTCGGGAAGCAAACGGCCGTGGAGTGCACAAAGGAGGAAACCCAGCGCGCTCAGGAACCAGAAGACCGCTTCCCAGCCAAGACGGACGTAGACCCAGCCACCGATCCACGGTGCGATGGCGGGCGCCACGCCGAAAAAGACGGTCATCAGCGACAGCATCCGCTGGGCTTCGTCGGGCGGGAACAGATCACGGATCATGGCGCGCGACACCACCATTCCTGCCCCCGCACAAAGCCCCTGCATGAAGCGGAAAAAGAGAAAGACTTCGATGCTCTGCGCAAGCGCGCAGCCGGCCGAACCGAGGCCAAAGACCAGCAACCCTGTCAGCACCACCGGTTTTCGGCCGATCGCGTCTGAAATCGATCCGTGAAAGAGGTTCATCACTGCAAAGGCGATCAGATAGATCGACAGGCTCTGCTGCATTTGCACCGGCGTGCTCTGAAGACTGCGACCGATACCGTCGAAGGCAGGCAGGTAGGTGTCGATCGCAAAGGGGCCGATCGAGGCAAGCGCGGCGAGCAGGAGTGCCCAGACGATCCTTTGCCGCGTGCTGAAGCGCGTGAAGGTCTCAACCGGAGCAGGAGCCTTGTGCGGTTCCCCCGCGCGCGGGCGCGCGCCCGGAGGCTCAGGGTGCGGTTCGCTCAAGGCTCATGGCGCCGCCGGTCTTGCGCGGCATAACCCGGTTGTCGCGCAGACTTTGCGCGACTTGGCTACGATTGATCACCGAAGTCACCGGTGCGAACCCCCCATGCAAACCCCATCATCCGAACGCAGTCCGCGCGAAGCGCCGGCGTCTCCGCCCTTGCGGGGTTTGCCGGCGCTGATCTTCGCCAGCCGCTGGTTGCAACTGCCGCTCTACCTCGGACTGATTGTCGCTCAGGCTGTGTACGTTGTGCTGTTCATTCAGGAACTGAGCCACCTGGTGCCGGTGCTCTGGGATCCCAACGCCCTCGACAACACCGCGACTTCCCTGGGTGTCGTTGCGCGCAGCAAGGAAATCGTCGTCATGCTGATGGTGCTTTCGCTCATCGATGTGGTGATGATCTCCAACCTGCTGATCATGGTGATCATTGGCGGCTACGAAACCTTCGTCTCGCGTCTCGATCTCGACGGCCACCCCGATCAACCCGAGTGGCTTTCGCACGTCAACGCCAACATTCTCAAGGTGAAACTTGCCACCGCGATCATCGGAATCTCCTCGATCCATCTGCTCAAGAGCTTCATTTCGGCCGAAGCCCTGAGTGACAAGACGCTGCTTTGGCAAACCCTGATCCACCTTGCCTTCATCATCTCCGCACTCTCCATCGCGTGGATCGACCGCATGCTTTCGAAAGCCTCCGAAAGCGGGCACTGAGCGCCGCTGTCATCAAAGCTTCATCTGCTTCGCCTAAATACGCCCGGTGGTAAGGGGCCAACAGGGTCCCTCGATGCCCGGCGCAGGCCCTGACTCCTCGCCGGATCCGACTGCAGTTCTGCGGAGGTGGTCGAAATGAAGGCATTTGCTCCGGTTGCACGCAAGGTGGCGCTCGTTCTCGGTCTTTGCTTTACAGCCGGAGGTCTGGGTTCGTGTTCCGACGATGACCCCTACCCTGAGCTCAGTCTTACCGTCGCGCATATCAATGATCATCACTCGAACCTGGAACCGCTTGCCGATTTCGAGATAACGGTCGATGGGCAAAAGACCCGTGTCGATCTCGGAGGAATGGCGCGCGTTGCGCAAGCATTTTCAGCCTACGACAACCGACCCAATGTACTCCGGCTTCACGCGGGCGATGCGATCACGGGTACCAGTTACTTCACCTTCTTCAAGGGCGAGGCCGATGCCGCGCTGATGAACACGATCTGCTTCGACGCGATGGCCCTTGGAAACCATGAGTTTGACGAGGGCGACGCAGGGCTCAAGATCTTCCTGGATGCTCTCGCCAAGGGCGGTTGCAGGACTCCCACCGCAGTGCTCTCCTCCAACGTGGTGCCGCGGGTTGGTACTCCGCTTGCAAGCCGGTCTGCGCAGGACTACATCAGACCCTACGCCATCAAGGAGTTTTCCGGGGTCAAAGTCGGGATCGTTGGTGTGACCGTCAAGCAAAAGACGCAACAGTCGTCGCGTCCGCTTGCCACAACCGAGTTTCTCGACGAAGTCATCGGCGCACAAAGCGCCATCGATGCGCTCAAGGCGCAAGGGATTCGGCACATTATTGTGCTCAGCCATCAGGGCTACAGTGCCGACAAGGCCATGGCGGCCAAGTTGACGGACGTCGATGCAATCGTTGGCGGCGACTCGCATTCACTGCTTGGCGACTTTACCGCGCTCGGGTTGACGAGTGCGGAAGGACCTTACCCCACCGAGGCGCGCAACAAGGACGGGAATCTCGTCTGTATTGGTCAGGCCTGGGAATATGCAAAAGCGATCGGTGAGATGCAACTTTCCTTCGATACCCAGGGGCGGCTCGCCAGGTGCTCGGGACAGGCGTCGCTGCTGATCGGGAATGCCTCGTTCAAGCGGGCGAACGCAACGGGTAGCTTTGTGGCAGTAGACGACGCAACCCGTGCAACGATTCTTGCGCGAATCGCGACAGTCCCCGCAGTAAAGGCACTTGCCCCGAGCAGCACCGCGAGCACTGCGCTCACAGGTTTTTCCTCGCAAGTTGCTGCCAAGCGTGCAGAAGTCATCGGGTCGGTCAACGAGGCGCTTTGCCTTGTGCGCGACCCGGGCGAGTCAACCAATCGGAGTACTGGCGTAGCGGGATGCGAGGGTGCAAACCTTCGCGCGCGCGGAAGCGACATCTCGCAGGTGGTGGCGGAAGCGTTTCTGGCCGGCAGTCTCAGGGCCGATGTGAGTATCCAGAACGGTGGCGGGGTGAGGATAGCCCTTCCTGTAAAGAGCATCTCCTTCGACGATGCGCTCCGGGTCTTGCCGTTCAGCAATGTGCTGGTGGAACTCACGCTGACCGGAGCCCAGATCAGGACGGTGCTGGAAGATGCGCTCGCCAACCATCTCGACGCTGGCGGATCGACCGGATCGCATCCCTACGCCGCTGGCCTGCGGTGGGATCTGGACATGTCGAAGGCAAGAGGTTCGCGGATTGCCCAGCTGGAAGTGAAAAACCGGACCACCGGCCAGTGGTCGGCAATCGATCCTGCGCGCAACTATGTGGTGGTGACCAACGACTTCATCGCGAGCGGGCAGGATGGCTACACCACGTTTGGAACGATCTACAAGGAGGGTCGTTTCGTGAACACCTATCTCCTCTATTCGCAAACCTTCATCGATTACCTCAAGGTTCGCCCTGCCGTTGTCCGTCCCCCGCGCGCGGACTATGCGCACAAGTCGGTGGTGACCAAGGCTGGATTGACCCTCCAGGAGTGATCGCGTAGCGACGCTTCGGTGCGGCGGTTCGCGACGCGCGATGGCGAGGATCGGGCGCGCGAGCAAGCCGCCCAGGCCCATCACGATCGAGCGGGTACCCGCCCGGATCTGGGACGGTTGGAAGGCGGAAAGCGAGGCAAATGAGGATTTCACGGGTACTCGCCGTGGAGTCTTCTGTCGCTTGAATGGCCTTGCCTGGAGGGCGCCCTTGTTGATCATCCGATCAACGGGTGGTGTAACCTCCATAAACGTAAGGTGCTGGGACCGCAGGGAAAGACTACCGGGCCGATTCTGCCGCAGGATCCGGGAGCGGATGAGGGACAGACATGGCAATCGTGGAACTGAACCACTATTTCGTGCGCGCAAACGACCTCGAGGCCACGCGCAGGTTCTACATGGAAGTGCTCGGCTTTGAACAGATGCCAAGACCCGATTTCCCCTTCCCCGGGTATTGGCTCGGGACCGGGGGGCGTATCCAGGTTCACATGGGGCCCCACAACATTGCGCAGCGTGAGACCCATTACCTGGGTACTCCTGCCCACGCTGCGACCGACCAGAGCGGTGTGGTGGACCATATTGCGTTTCTCGCCGAGCACCCTGAGGACTTCATCACGAGGTTCCGCAGGCTTGGCCTGGAGTACCGGCCGCGATTCCTTCCGGCGTCGAAGCTCTACCAACTCTTCATCCAGGATCCCAACGGACTGATGATCGAACTGAATTTTTTTGGCGTGACCGATGTGGCGGACTGGGGCGGCGAAGACTACTCCAGAATGCCGAGGGTGCAGGAATGAAGGCGCCCTTTGCTCCCGGACTGGCCGCTGTGCGGCCGGCTCAATGACTTCTACGCGAGGTACGCGGCCACGGTGCGAGTCCCCGGCCCCCTGCAGCCGGTGGGCCGCAGACCCGGTGGATCTCGTCGCGGCTGGTCCCGGGGGCTCTTAACCGGGCTTGCTTGCGTCGCAGTCCAGACCCGCGAAACGCCCGCGAACGAAGACGAGCGGTGCAGCCGATCCCACCTCATGGCTATCCACCCGTGCCACGATGATGCAATGGTCCCCCCCGGGATAGACGGTCTCGGTCACGCAGGAGAAACGTGCCGTCCAGCCGAGGAGTGACGGCAGCGCGCGCGCGCCGCTCTCGAGTTCGAGTTGCTTGTGCTCGAAGTCGATGCCGCAGAACTTGTCGGTTTCGCTGGATGCAAAGCGCCGCGCAAGTTCCTCCTGGCTTCGGGCCAGAACATGGATCACATGCGGGCAGCCCACAGTGAAGGAGCCCAGGTGCCGCGAGGACCGGGCAAGTGACCACAGCACCAGCGGCGGGTGGAGTGACACCGAGTTGAAGCTGCTCACGGTGATTCCAACGGGCTTTTGATCTTGGGCGGAAAGTCCGGTGATGACCGCGACGCCTGTGGGAAACTGCGCGAGCGCGCGTCGGAACGCTACCTCGTCTGCGGCCCTCACGCCCGTCGGTCCCGGCGCGATCCGCTTCCCGGCATCGTGTGCAGCATCGCCATAACCAAGGCAGTGTCGAGCTGAACCCGGCCGAGCGCCAGCGCCGCAATAGGGATCGGAACCGTGGCTGCAAGGATCGGCGCGGCTGCGCCCGCCTCGCGCCAGGCCTCGCCAATCAGCTCCGGATCGTTTTGCCCGATATCCGCTTTTAGCGCGACCTGCCGGGGCGTTCGGAAATCAGCGGCCCGCGACCCGCAGCAGGCCCCGGCTCTCCGCCCCGTCCCCCACCACCCGTACAACCTCGACCGGGGCTCCGCATGGTTGTCCGAGGACCAGCGTCTCGGCGAAGGCCACATCGGGAACCGCACCGCGCAGGTTGGCCACCACTCCAGCTTCCTCTTTGACCCGTTAGCGAAAGCGCCCAACTGAAACTGCACCGGTGAAGAGCCAACGAAAATCGGCATTGGGCGCGCCCACGAGGCGTTGATGGCATGACCGTGCAATGTTGGGGCAGCGGGGCTGCCGGCCGCCCAGGCTTTGCGTTCAGACATAGGGCTCAAGCCGGATCCAGCGCGTTGCGATCCACTTGGTGCCGGCGGTGACCGGGGTGCCGCCGTGGAGCGAGAGCGGCTGCAGCCGACCCTCACGGGTGAGCGAGGCAAACATCAGCGCTGCGCCTTTTTCCGGGAGGAATTCGAGACCGAGTTCAGGAAAAACCGTAGCTCCGCCCCCCTCGACCTCGTTGAGGTAGACGATGATCGTTACGAACCGCTGTCCACCGCGTTCGAGTTGCCGGGTGCTCCCCGACACCGTGGGATCGAAGTAATCAAAGTGCGGCTGGTACTCCCCATCCAGAGTGTAGTGCAGGATCTGCAAGCCCTCGCCATGGGCCCGGGGAAGGCCTGAGAGTCGGGCCAGACGCGCCTCCACCGCGCCGATCAGCGGGTTTGCGCCGGCCTCGAAGAAGGTTCCGTGGCTGGTCCGCCTTGGGTCGGGAACCGACGCCCCGCTCACCGGGTCCACAACGGTCGAGCGCTCGATCCGCGGCGCGGACTGTTCCACGATGGCATCGCACTCGTCCTGCGCGAGCACCTCGCGCACAAAGACGACGCCGTGATCCATCTGCCGGGCTGCCACCCGCGCCACCCGGTCTCCAAGGTCAAGTCGTCGGGTGCCGGCGAGTGCATCGATGCGACTCCACCAGGCTTGCAGCGAAGGATGGCCTGCATGCCCGGCGTGCGGATCGTTGGGGTTATGCAGACCCTCGGGGGCGTGCGGATCCTCGGGCTTGAGCCGATTCTGATGGGTGTGCGGATCGTGAGGGAAGACTTCAGGTCCGGGACCGGTCCGGTGCACCAGCGCTCTTGCAAACTCCGGCCCGTAGCCTGCGTCAAGCAGCGACTGGAGCAGTTGCCCGGGCGAGCACCCGCGGTTCAGGTTCTCGCGAAGCCAGAGATCGAGCGCAGCAGACGGAGACGACCGGGTCACTTCAGGACGCATCCGGGTCAGGTTGGCGGGGAGTCATGGGCAATGGATTTTGCCGCATACTTCCTCGCGCAGTATCCGTCTCTTCCCCGCCTGGAGCGTTCCCGAATGAATCAAGTGCCTGCAATTGTTAACCGGCCCGACGGAAGCCGGATCGCCTGGCGCAGTACAGGCCAAGCCGAAGGACCAACGATTGCCTTTTCGAACTCGCTCGGCGCGAACTGGTCGATGTGGGACGCGGTGGTCGAAGCCTTGGCCGAGGATTATCGGATCCTCAACTACGACACCCGGGGCCATGGTCGCAGTGAGGCGGGCAGCGCAACTGCAACCCTTGCGGACCTTGCTGCGGACCTCTTCGCCGTCATGGATGCAGCCGAGGTTGAGCGGTGTGATCTGGTGGGGCTGTCGCTCGGCGGCATGACGGGACTGCATGCAGCGCTCCGGCATCCGGAAAGGATCCGCAGGCTCGTGGCGTGCAATTGCCGTGCGCAGGTGGATGAGTCGGGGTTCAAGGCCTGGGAAGACCGAATCGCTGCGCTGCGCGCGGGTGGCGTGAAGTTGCTGGTCAGACCCACGATCGAGCGTTGGTTCAGTGGCGCTTTCCAGGCGGCTCAACCGCAGATGATGGAGCAGGTGCGAGCGATGATCGCGGGCAACTCCGAGCGCGGCTACGAGGCCTGCGTCCGCGCGATCCAGGGGCTCAACCTCCAGGCCGAACTGCCCCACATTGCGCTTCCGGTGCTCTACGTGGCCGGCGCGCAGGATCTCGGTGCGCCAGCGGCCGAGATGCAGCGGATGGCCGAACTCACCCCTGGTTCCCGATGCGAAGTGCTCGATCCCTGTGGGCATATCGCATCGATGGAGCGCAGCGCCGATCTGATCGGTCTGTTGCGCGGATTTCTTCGCGGGGACTGAGGGTTGCTCCGGAGCAGCCCCCGGGCGGCGCCCTGCGCCATGGGAGGCGAAACCAGGCTGCGCGGCATAACGCGGTCGATGCTCCGGTGCCCGAGGTTCACTACGGTCCACAGCAGCATGCGCGCACCGTCGGGCCGACGCATCACCCCCTGGCCGCTCAGGGCGGCATCAGGCGACGCCCCCGGGCGTCCGGATCCTGACGGGCAAAGTCTGCCGGAACGCGCATCAGTTCCGGGTCGGGCTCCTGCCGGCGGATGTTGAATACCTGCAGGTAGCGCTCACCGAAGCGCGGGTCGCGGTCCTGGATCGAGATCGGGATCGACAACTCCGGGCTGCGCCACACTTCACGGGTGATCACCATCGGCTTCTCGTTTCCCATACGCCCTGGCTCAATCGTCCAGGTGGTGAGTTCACCAACAAGAAGCAGACCCTCGTGAAGCCGGGATCCCAGGTCGCCACGGTCGCCGGCTCCGCGCTGCTCGATGCCATGGCGCAGCATCGCCTCTGCGGTATCGCGTTGATCACGGTCAAGCGCGAAGGGATGCGGCCGCTGAGGATTGAGGCGACGCGCGACCCTGCGTTCGGGATCGAGCAGCCACACCTCGCGCAGTGTGGGGTCACGCAGGAACACCCAGGCACGTGGACCCCGCTCGAACTCCTGACGAACTCGACCTTCCGCGTCGCGGCAGGTGCGCGAGCGGTTTTGGGTACTGACCCGGTTGCCGTCGGCGAGCCACTGCTGGCTGCCGTGCACAGCTTCGGCGCAAAACGGCGCACCGCGCACGACGGACTGCGCTGTGCACACCGAAAACGGAGCCATCACCGCACTGATCAGCACCGCGCTGATCAGTGCCGCTCTGATCGGTAGCGCACTGATCAGTACCGCACTTCGCTCCTGCAACCAAGAGGGGGGTCTGCCCTGGGTGAAGGCCCGGGTCGACTTTTGCGTGGACCCTGCAGCGCACACGACAGGCTGGGCCTCGGGGTCTGGATCCGATCGGCAGCCACCGGCCCGCCGACGAACCAGGGCCACCGGATCCGCTTCGCAGCCGTTCACCGCTCGGCTCCGTGGTGTGAACGTGGACAACAACATTCCTCAGTCGAAAAGCCGAAGTGCGAGGACCTCGCCTCCGGCAAGCGTAATCCACTCGCCACTGCGGGTTGCAGCGCTCGAGACCAGATCGCCGGATCCGACGAGGTAGGGCAGCCCGAGCATCGCAAGCGATTCCATACCCACCAGCGAAACGAGGTTTGGCGAACCGTCGCGGCGGTATCCCCCCGACAACAGCGCGCCCGCGCCGCGCTGCGACCCCTGTACCTCCTGTATCCCCGGCACCGTCTGCAGCCCGTGTGCCCCCTGAGCCAAGGATTGTGTTCCGGGCTGTGGGGTTTCCACGAGCGGATTTCCCAGGCCTGGCTGTAGCGGCCGCGCCTGCACGCGCGCGAAAACCCCCCCGGGGGCGAGCGCTTCCACCCGTGTTGCTGGAACCTGCCTTTGATCGATCATCGACCCGCTCAGACCAACCCACGCAAACACAAGGAGGCACGCCGCGCTGGCGAGGCCGAAGCGATGCAGCCTTGAGACAGTGCCGCCACGGTGCAGCCTTGAGACAGTGCCGCCACGGTGCAGCCTCGGCGCAATGCCGAAGCGATGCTCCCCGGGCCCGGGGTTGAGGTGGGGCAAAGTTTCCTTGGCCGTACCGGGCTGGCGCAGCGCAGAAAGGAAGAGCCGTAGACGGATCGTCCACCAGAGCCTGCGGGGCACATGAACACCTTCGAGATCATCGCGGAGGGCTTCGATCTCCTCGAGGGGCCCGGGTAGGAGCGGATCCCGCGCTGCTTCGTGGTCCGGCAGGGTCCTCATGATCCTCTGGCTCTGGATACGGGAGGTGCGCCGGGCACGGTGCGGTCAGAGGGGCGGTCAGAGGTGCGAGGGCTGGCCTGGTTCAGGGCTTCGCGCAGACGGGTGCGGGCACGGTGAACCCGGGTCCGCAAGGTGTTGAGTTCGATGCCTGCGATCTGCGCGGCCTCGAGGTAGCTTCGTTCCTGGATGTCCACCAGCAGCAGCGCCTCACGAAACACGAAGGGCAGCTGACCGATCGCATTCCACAACGCTTCGCTGGCGTGGCGGGCAAAGTGCTGCTCCTCTGCGGATGGGGCGTGCATGCGTTCCTCGTTCCACTGCTCAAGTTCCTCATCGCGAGTATCCACCTCCCGCCCCTGTCGCCGCCATTGGGCGAGCAAGGCATGGCGTGCGATGCCGGCAAGGTATGCGCCGAGTTGGCCGCGCGCCGGATCGTAGGCCTGCGGTTGCTGCGCAAGGCTCAGAAACGCCTCCTGCATGGCGTCGTCGGCCGCCTCCCGGCTTGCGCCGAGCACGACAAGGTATCGGTACACCGCTGCACTGTGCCGTCGGTAGATCGGTTCAAGCCCCTGCACGCGGCCCTCACGCAGCAGGGCAAGGCCGCGGTGATCGTCGTGAGGGTCGCTGACTTTCACTGAGTCATGGCCTTGGACTCCGCGAAAAGTTCCCGGGTAGGCCGCGCGCCTGGCGCAGGCTCAATAGACCCCGAGCGCAAGGCCGGATGCAAGCGCGTGGCCGAGCTCGAAACAGCGAACACGGTCGGCGGCCCCGATCACTTTGGGCGCCTCGATCGCCTCGGGCGTCTGGGCACCGGTACGCACGATCAGCGGTGGGGCCATCGGCACCATGCGCCAGCCGCCAAGGATGCGCGCGAGTTGCCGCGCTGCACCCTCCCCGTCGCTTCCAGCGCACACAAGGTGCGCATAGCGTCTGCCCTGCATGCGATCGAGAAGCGGGTAGTAGCAGCGGTCCAGAAGGTCCTTCATCGGACCCGACAGCGTGCCGAGATTCTCGGGGCCGGCAAACACAAGGGCTGCAGCCCTGCCCAGGTCCTGCGGCCCGCAGGCTGCAGCCTGACGTGTCTCGACCTGGATCACGGTCTCGCAGCGTGCCCCCTCGTGAAAGGAGTCGGCCATCGCCTGGCTGCCACCGGTGCGACTGTGTACGATAAGGAGCAGGAACGGACGATGGAGCATGGAAGATGTATTTTCCCCTGATCGACGCATCCGGCGATGCACAGGCGCAGGCGTCAATCGGCCTGTGCCCGGAGACCCTCGAGCGGCTTGATCGAGTCATTGCAAGGCACCTCGAGGACGGCCGATACCCGGGTTGCCAGGTGGCCATCGCCTGCAGGGGAACCCTGCTGCTCGATCGAAGCTACGGTCTTGCAAGAACGGGAGAGGGTCTCAGCGCTTCTGAGGACCCCTGGGGCACTGGCGATGTCCAGGGTCTGGACGACCGGGTACTGCCTGCCTCATCGCGTACGCTCTGGGTCCTGTACTCCAACACCAAGATGCTGATCGCCGCGTGCCTGTGGCGGCTTGCCGAGGCGGGCGAGATCCGTTTTGCCGATCCGGTCGCAAGGTATCTGCCGGGCTTTGCCCAGAATGGCAAGGAGGGCATCACGCTGTGTCACCTGATCACCCACCAGGCGGGATTCCCGCAGGCCGAGGTGCCAGCGGCGATGTGGTCGGACATGCGCAAGGTGCTCGCCTTCTACAACGCGGTGGTGCCTGCATGGGAGGCGGCGTCGCAGGTGCATTACCACCCGCTGAGTGCGCATTGGGTGCTTGCCCTCGTCATCGAGGCGGTCACGGGGGATTGCTACCGCGCTGCGGTGCGCGAGCAGGTGATCAGGCCGCTCAAGCTCGAGGACGAACTGGTGATGGGACTTGAGGAGCCGCATCTGCAGCGCATGGCCTTTCTCTACGAGCCCGATCCGCTGCGTGACGGCACGCTGCGCCTGCGTGCGGAAAGCCTGAGCGCTCTGTGGCAGCGCAGCGCAGTGCCTGGCGGCGGTGCGTACGGGACCGCGCGCGGGATGGCAGCGCTTTACCAGGCCCTGCTTCTCGGCGGCCGGCTTGGCGGTGCGCGATGGTTGTCGCCGCGCACCCTCGACTATGCAATCCGTAACTACACCGGCGATCGACCCGACGCCTTCATGGGCATGCCCATGCATCGCGGACTTGGTCCCCATTTGCGTGGCGAATCTGTGGCGATCCGCGGTCTTGGCGACATTGCACCGGCGCAGACCTTCGGGCACGGCGGCGTGGGTAGTTCGTATTGCTGGGGCGATCCCACGAGTGGAGTGTCGTTTGCCTACCTCAGCAATGCGCGAAGTCCCGAGCCCTGGCATTCGCAACGCATGAACCAGCTCTCCAATCTGGTGCACGCTGCGATCGACCCGATCAGGGCGCGGGCCTGAGGGGCGATGGCGCGTCCCCTGGCGCTCGAGGAGACCTGGCTCGATCCCGGGTTCAAGGGCTTTCCGATCGAACGTGCGCCCTTCCGGGTGGGTGACGCAGCGGGCCAGCATCTGCACCTGCTGCGCGGCGACCTTCCCTTCCCCTGCGCGGTCCTGCGCGCCAGGGCACTGGACCACAACGGTCGCTGGTACGCGGCCTTCGCCCGCGAACTGGGCATCGACTTTGCACCCCATGGCAAGACCACGATGGCCCCGCAACTCTTTGCACGGCAACTGCGCGATGGCGCCTGGGGCATTACCGTTGGCACGGTGCAACAGGCGTGGGTGGCGGCGAGCGCGGGGGTGCGGTGCATCCTGCTTGCCAATCAGATCGCCACTCCGGGCGAGGCGCGGCGCTGGCTAGGGATGCTCGCAGAGGATCCGGGGCTGCGCATGATCAGCTTGCTCGATTCGCAGCCGCAACTTGCCCTGCTGGCGCAAGCCGTAGTGCACAGCGACTCCGCAGGTACTTCGCAGGGGCGCCTCAACCGCGCCCGCGAAACCGCACCGCCCCGCAGCCAGCCTCGCTTCGAGGTCCTCATCGAGCTCGGGCGCAGCGGCGGACGCACCGGCTGCCGCAGCGTCGAGGCTGCGCAGGCGCTTGCGCATCTGGCAGCGGCCACGCCCGGGGTTCGTGTGGTGGGGGTGGAAGCCTACGAAGGATTGGCTGCGAGTGGTGATTCCGCGCGCGACGCTGCCTGCGTTGCCGCATGGATGGGCGATCTCGAGGCATTGATCCAGCGGCTCGAACGCGACGGTTTCTGGAGCAACGACGAGGAGATCCTGGTTTCGGCCGGCGGATCGTCGGTCTTTGATCTGGTGGCCGATGCGCTGGTGAAGGCGCGCGAGCGTTCGGCGCGGGCACTCGATCCAGCGCGGGACATCGGGCAGGGGCATCGTATGCCAAGGGTTCAGGGCAAGAGGAGGGATCCTGGGAACGATCCAGGGCCGGGAACGGCTCAGCGGACGGAGCAGGTTGCGGTGCAGTCGCGACGCCCCTGGCGGATCGTCCTGCGGTCCGGGTGCTACATCACACACGACGACGGCACCTACATGCGCATGCAGCAGGCCATGGAACAAAGAGGGCTCGGTCGAACCATCCGTGAGGGCCTGAGCTTTTCCTGTTGCCCGGAGCATTGGCGTGGATCGAGGCAGGGCGGACTTCAGCCCGCGCTCGAGGTCTGGGCTGCGGTGCAGTCGCGACCTGAGCCTGGCCTTGCGCTCGTTACGATGGGCCGACGTGATGCCGGCTCTGATGCCGGGCTGCCGATGCCCGTGCTGCATGCACGCGAAGGCAGCGTCAGGCGTGCGCCCGCACACTGGGAGGTGAGGGCCATGAACGACCAGCATGCTTATCTGGTGGTGGACCCTGCGGATGTGCTCGAGGTGGGCGATCTGCTCGGTTTCGGCATCTCTCATCCCTGCACAACCCTCGACAAGTGGCGACTTATCTGGGTCATCGACGATGCCTACAATGTTGTCGAGGCAATTCGTACCTGTTTCTGAACTCCCCTGGATACAGCAGTGCGGATGGCTCTCGGATCCTCAACCCCTTCAGCCAGGAGCCTTTCATGGGTCTATTCGACATGTTCAAGAGCGAGCCCCCGAAACTCAGTCCCCGGATGGCGCTCGCCGCGGGTTTGCTGTACATGATCGCGTCTGACGGCCAGATCGAAGAGGAGGAAATCGGCCAGCTGCAAAGCGTCGTGGGCGGTGACCGGGCGCTCCTCGAGGGCGCACTCAAGTATCTGCGCGGAGTGCCCTTCGAGCAATTCCTGCAGGCAGCGCCCGCAGTGCTCAACGATGCCCAGCGCCTTTGCCTGCTTGTCAACGCCTGCGACTCGCTTCTCGCCGACGGCGTGGCAGCACCTCAGGAGCAGGCAATGTTTGGACGCCTGCTATCGGCGCTGGGAATGAGCGAAGAGCAGTTCAGCCCCTACTTCCAGACGATCGCCGTCAAGAACAATCGCTCGGTCTTCGCGAGCTGATCGCTTTTGCGTCCGGACGCGCCACGAGTCGGCTTGCCCGGACGCCCAGAAGGCGTATCCGCCTGCCCATCGGCAGCCGCCTGAGGCAGTGTCCGGCGAGTCTGCGGATACTCTGCGCATCGTCGGTAGGTTCCGCAAAGCTCAGATCGCGGGTGGTGGTCATGAACTGATCGTTGCGCAACTTCACGCTGAGAGCACGGCACATGCGGTTTTTTGCGCGAAGATCTTCCGCAAGCCGTTTGCAGAGTGCGGTGAAGATCGCTCCCAGCGCCTCGCGGTCGAGCACCGGGTGCATATCCCGATCGAGGGTTGTTTCGCGGCTCATC
The DNA here is from genome assembly GCA_016868175.1 of Betaproteobacteria bacterium. Lineage (GTDB taxonomy): Bacteria > Pseudomonadota > Gammaproteobacteria > Burkholderiales > Burkholderiaceae_E > UBA3064. Next base: position 4,414 of record VGHO01000007.1, on the reverse strand, counting down.
GACACCGGCTCGGTGTGTTCCACGATCGGGCGATCGTCGAGTCCCATCGCAGCGGCCTGCAGCCAAGCGGCAAGACGAGCGCCAAAGACCCCCGCAAGCAGGGTTTGGTCGCTGCGCGCGAGCTCCCCAATGCGGTGAATGCCAAGAGCCTCGAGGCGTTCGGCCGAGCGCGGACCGATACCGTGCAGCCGGATCACCGGGAGCGGCCAGATCCGTTCTGCCACCGCCTCATGCGGGAGCACCGTAAGTCCGCAGGGTTTGTCGAGGTCGCTTGCGAGCTTGGCCAGCAGCTTGTTGGGCGCGAGCCCGATCGAACAACTCAGACCGAGTTCCTTGCGGATCTCGACCTGCAGCTTCCGGGCGAGGATCTGCGCTTCGAACAGGTTCTGGCAGGAGCGCAGTTCGATGTACACCTCATCGATTCCGCGGTCCTCAACCGGCAGACCAAGCCGGGCGATGATCGCCTTGAAGCGGTGCGCATAGGCGCGGTACTGCTCGAAGTCGGCGGGCAGAAGGATCGCCTGTGGGCAGAGCCGGGCCGCACGCATGAGTCCCATCCCTGAACCAACGCCGAAGGCTCGGGCCGGATAGGTTGCAGTGGTGATCACGCCGCGGCCCCTGTAGCTCGAGAGTTGCGTAAAGGCCTGCACTGGAATGCTTTCGGCGGCCTTGTGTTCACGCAACAACCCGGAGAGGTTTTCGATCGATGCGGCGGAGCGACCGCCGATCACCACCGGTTCAGAGCGAAGCTGCGGGTAGCGCAGCAACTCGACCGACGCGAAGAAGGCATCCATGTCGAGGTGGGCAACGATACGTGCCATGGCGGACCATCCAGACCCTGCTTCTGCGCTATGCGTCAAGCGCCTTTAGTGCACCGCATGGCGTACACCGTATCGCGCGCACCGGATTGCGTGCACCGCATGGCGCGCACCGTATCGCGCACATCGCATTGCGTGCACTGCATGGCGCGCACCGCATTGCGCTTGGCGCCTCGCGTTGAAGGCCTCGGCCTGAAGCCCTAACGATTCGTTGGGAGGCTGACCGGAATGAGGATTTCGTTTCGCCGGTTGAAGGGCAGCGTGAAGGGGTCGTTGTAGCGCGCGATCTGCGCTGCGCCCGAGACTTGCCAGCCCTTGGATTCGATCCACTGCCGCAACTGGGCTGTGCGCTCGGTGATCGCCGACTCGGTTGTGAAACCGGCAAAACGGATGGCCGCAACGGTGTTGGCATCCACGTTGCGCAACTGGACAGCCGCGTTGTTGGGCTGCGGAAGCGTCTGCAACGAATGCGCTGAGGGCATCACAAAATGCATCCGCCACCGTCCTCCCTCAGGCTCGACAGTCACCGGCGCGGTCATGGCGATCTTTTCCGAGCGGTCCGACTGGGTGGTGGAACGGTTGTTGCCGAAGATGTAGTCGGCGATCAGTCGAAATCCGCGGCGCGATGCCTCGTCAAAACCTCCATCCACCCGCACCTCGGCCACGGTGAAAGGCGCATACACCCGCAACTCCTTGCGGTCCTCCTGCAACAGAAGTTCAAAGCGGGGCTCTTCGATCGCCATCGCAGCGGGCGCGCTCAACAGCGCAAGCCACGCGCAAAGCGCGATGAGCACAGCGTGCATCGGTCCGGTTTCGCGGCAGCTCTTTGCAGTAAACCAACGCAGGCGCGGCCTGCAAGGCAGCCGATCATGGGAAGCGGGCACCGTTGAACACCTCGCGGCAGAGTCCGATCCACATGCGGATCGAGGCGGGAAGAAGTTCGTCATTGAAGTCGTAGCCCGGGTGATGAACCATGCAGGAACCGGGGGCGTTGCCATTGCCCATGAGGAAGTAGCATCCCGGGCGCACCTCGAGCATGCTGGCGAAGTCCTCACTTCCGGTGATGGCCGAAGTTTGCCCGTCAACCATGGTGCTGCCGAAGCATTCCCGTGCGACCTTCTCGACCAATGCGCTGCACGATGCATCGTTGACCAGCACCGGATAGCCGTGCATGTAGTTCACTTGGGCGCTGCAATTGAAGCTCTCGCTTTGCAGCCGCGCAAGTTCCCCGATCCTGCGCTCAAGCAGCACGCGCACCTGCGCATCGAGCGCGCGCACGCTCAGTTCGAGGCGCGCCAGCGCCGGAATCACGTTGTAAGTCCCGCGCTCGCCTGCAAGCATCCTGCCCACCGAGATCACGGCGGTGTCTTGAGGATCCACGTTGCGCGACACGATGCTCTGCAGGCTCATCACCAGCGCTGCCACTGCAAGCACAGGATCCGCGCTACGGTGAGGAAAGGCTGCATGCCCTCCTTCTCCGCGAATCGTCACGTCCACCCGGTCGCTCGATGCCATCATCGGCCCGGCCCGGGTGAGTACCTTGCCGACGGGCTGCGAGGGAGCATTGTGCATTGCAAAGATTCGTTCGCAAGGGAAGCGCTCGAAGAGCCCGTCACGCATCATCGCGAGCGCACCGCCGCCATCGAGTCCGCATTCTTCGGCGGGCTGGAAGATGAGGTGCAGCGTGCCATTCCACTGGCTGCAAGCGCCTTGTGCCTTGAGCCCAGACAAGTGTCGTGCCGCGCCCAGCAGGGCTGCGGTATGTCCATCGTGTCCACAGGCGTGCATCAACCCGCGCCGTACGCTCGAGTAGGGTTTGCCGGTCTGCTCCTCGATTGGCAGAGCATCCATGTCGGCGCGCAGTCCGAGTCCTGGGCCTTCTTCAGGGTGATTGCCGAAACGCATTACGCCAACCACCCCGGTCCGCCCGATTCCTTCGTGGACTTCAATGCCCCACATACGCAGCAGCGCTGCCACCATTGCAGAGGTTCGGGTCTCGGCGAATGCGAGCTCAGGGTGCCGGTGGATATCCTGTCGGATGAGGGTGGCGAGATGCGCGCTGCGCTTCAGGTTGTCGTCCACTGCCGCCCGGGTACTCCCGATGGTCTGTCCTGCGCGCGCTTCAAGGGCGCCGAGAAACGCGAGCGTTTGGTGATCAAGCATGGTGATCCACTCCAGAGCGGGGCTCGGCAGGATGCATGTGCGCCTCGGCTTGCGTGCGTGGGAACTTTCCACGGCAGCGGGTGTCATGCAGACGGTGTCTGTTGTTGAAGACGCTCTTCACGACCCCTCCCACCAACGAAAGGATAAATCATGAACAACCCATGTCTGCCCCCGCTGTTCGGCTGCAACCTCGCTGACCAGGATCAACCCTCTGGCCGGGCTGCACAAGGCGGCGGCGCTTTCGCCGGATGCGGCATGCCGAAACAAGGCTTGCCAAGCCGCATTTCGCCGATCTGGCGCCCGTCGAACCAGGCGGCGCTGAATCACAATGCGTTGAACCTTCCTGTGTGGAGCCAAAGCCGGTTGCGCAAGGGTGCGCGAACTGGCTTGCGGGTTCGGTGCCTCGCGGTGATGCTCGCCTTGGCCAGCGCAGGCTTTGGCGGCGTCTTCGCGAACGCTCAGGAGGCGGGCAGCCCCGCGGCTTTGCTGCAGCCGGCCATGGCACAGGCTCAGCGGCAGCCGGCCAGCAGTGGCGAATCCATGCGCTATCGTGCAATGCATGATCCGATGCAACGGGTCGCCCGGAGGCTTGACCGGGTGCAGGCAGATCTCCACCTCAAGCCAGAGCAACTACCCGCGTGGGAAGCGCTGCGCGATCGGATCACGGTGCAGGCCCAGTCACGCGTTGACCACATGCGAAGTCGTTCGCGCGTTGAGCATAGTCCCGATGAAGCCATGCGCGAACGTGCGGATCGCCTTCGCCAGCAGGCGCAGGTGCTGGATGAGACAGCGAAACTGCTGAAGACCCTCGTCGATCAACTTTCGCCGGAGCAACGCACGATCCTGCGCCTGCATCAGCAGCACCAGCATCGCGCCATGCAGATGCTGCGGATGCAGCACCGAAGGTACTCGATGGGGCCGGAGGTATCGACGGGGCTGGAAGCATTGACGGGACTCGAATTGTTGGCGGGAGTGGAGTGGGCACCCTCTCCGGCGGCCGACCTGAATCCGACGGAAGGCGCATCGGGGTTGCTGGGCGAAAAACCGGTGCAGGCCTCGCTCTGAGTGCCTTCGGCTCGCTGCGTGCAGGGGCCAACGATCGGGTCAGGGCGCGAACATGGCCTGCAAAGTCTGCAGCGCTGAAGCCAGCGTTGCCGGGCGCAGGGCACCCAGCCGCTTGACCAGGCGCACACGGTCGAGTGTTCGGATCTGATCCAGCACGATCAGGCCCTGCTTGCCCTGGAAACTAAGCGCAACGCGGAACCGCGCGGGCTGCGACCCAGTGGTCATGGGTGCCACGATAACCGTGCGCAAGTGCGCGTTCATGGCGTCGGGCGAGATCACGACGCAGGGTCGGGTCTTCTGGATCTCACTGCCCACTGCCGGGTCGAGCTGAGCCAGCCAGATGTCGCCGGTCTTCATCACCAGACCAG
>VGHO01000006.1 GCA_016868175.1 Betaproteobacteria bacterium | reverse complement strand
TTGATGCCGTGGACCACGTACCCCTGCTCGAGCAGAAACTCTGCGAGATACGATCCGTCCTGCCCGGTAATTCCGGTGATCAATGCCACTTTTCCGTGCTTGTTCATCGTGCGCCCGCCGCTGTGTCTGCGCCGGATTCTACGCCGATGCACCAGTGAGATCAGCCGTTTGGGCCAGGGGGACTGGAATCGCCGAGGCCCGCGGGCAGGAGAGGACAGCCCAGCGCTGCCGGTGCCAGATCGTGCGTGGCGGTGGAAGGGGGCTGGCAGGCCAGCGCGGCAAGCCTTGTCCGCACCCAGGAAAAGCGTATCCGCTCCTGTTCGAGTCGCACTGCCTCGCCGAGCCGGTCATGACGCAAGTCGTGGAAGAGATCGCTCTCTTCAGCGGTCAGGCGATCGAGTCGTCCCGTGAAGGGGCTGTGTTCGCGGTCCCACCATGCGCGATGATTCAGAAGCGTAGCGCGGTCCATGAGAAGCGACCGTGCATGGCCAAAGACTGCGCGGAGCTGATCGAGAATGGCAAAGCCATGGGTGTCGATGTCGCCCCAGTAGAGCATCTGCCTGGCGTGGAGCCATGTGGCGTTTCCAAGAGCATCCCAGCCGTAGCCTGCGCCAAACACCGCCAGGCCTGCCTCCAATTCGGGAAGCGCAAGAAAATTGATCTCGTTTTCGCACAGGATCACGGTTGTGACCGGTGGATCCAGCTGTGCGAAGCTTGCGTGATCGAGCGTCACGTCCGGGCATTTCACAGACCCCAGTAGCCTGAGCTCCGGATCGAGCGGCCTGAACCGGACCCGGAGCGGCTTCGTACGAAAGCCGTAGCGCGGTGCGAAGGCCGCAACACCGGCATGCGAGCGATCGATCGCGTCCTCTGGAAGGGATGCGTCGAGAAGTTCCGTGAGTATTCCCCGGTGCGATTCGATGAACTTGCTGTGTATTCCCGGCAGATCCACCTGGCGCAGGTAGATACCGGGGCGCGGATGGGCGCGGATCCACGCCACAACGGCGAGCAGATGCTCCCAGTGGGCAGCGTGCGCAAGCGCTTCGAGCGGACGCCTTCCGAGCCAGTGCAGCAGGTGAGGAGCCTGCGCCCGGGTGATGGCGAGCAGGCCTGCAAAGCGCTGGAAGTCTCGTGCCCTGCCGATCCAGCCGAGCAGATCCTCGCAGGCTTCAATCCACACGCCCGAGGGAATCCGCTGCCAACCCTGAACCCGGTGGTGCACCTCCTTCCACTCGAGTCGCAAGGCCGCTGTGGTTTCGAGCGCCGCGATCCAGTGTCGGATTTCGTTGAAGCGGGTGGCGAGGTCGGCTCCCACCGGCACCGTACAGCGCAGCCGCATCGGAAAGAGCGTCTCGCCGTTGACTGCGCTGCGCAGAATCTCCCCGCGTTCCCAGCGCCGCATCGCCAGCGCCTGCAGTTGCGCAGGTGTGGTCCAGTCCGCTGGGAGGGTACCCGAACCGGCAGGCAACTCAACCCTCCTGCGTCGTCGTGACTGCCCCGAAGGTCGGGATCCGGGAGGTGCTGCGTCCGGCGCGGTACTCCTCGATGCTGAGGTTGCGCAACCTGGAGTTGCGCCCGTTCTCGTTGTGCACGAAGCCCACGCTCGCCACAAAGGGTTCGATGATGTGGATCTTCTGCAGCGGTGTCACGATCAGCAACTGGAGTCCGAGTTGCTCGAAGAGCCTCAGCGCGTAGCGCGCCGAGTCGTCGGAGCCTCGACCAAAGGCCTCGTCGATCACTACAAAACGGAACGATCGCGAGCGCACCGCGCCCCACTCGAGGCCGAACTGGTAGGCAAGGCTTGCCGCAAGCACGGTGTAGGCGAGTTTCTCCTTCTGTCCGCCCGATTTTCCCCCCGAGTCGGAGTAGTGCTCGTATTCGGTGTGGTCCTCGCGCCAACGCTCGCTTGCGCCGAAGACAAACCAGTTGCGCACATCGGTGACCTTGGCCGTCCAGCGGCGGTCCTGCTCCGACAGACCTTCGCGACCACGCAGCCGATCGATGATTGCCTTCACGCGCAGGAAGCGAATCTCCGAGTACTGCAGATCCTCGGCGCCGCCAAGCGCCCCCTCGGTGCAGGCACGCAGGTCCTGCTGGAAGTCACGAATCTCCGGATCGCCGCTCGCCTGGGCCTCGAGGACGATATAGCGGGACGGGTTGTAGTCGATCATGCCCATCGACGCGTTGATCTTCGCGATCCTCTCGCGGATCGTCTCGCGTTCTCGGGCCAGTTGGGCGTTGAAGTGCGCGATCTCGTTGATCGTGTTCACGTTGAGCAGTTCCTTGAAGCGCTCGACAAAGCGCGGAAGATCATCGCGCCGCAGTTGCTCGAGCAGCCGTGCGTACTCGAATCCCGCTTCGACAGACGCATCGATTTCGGAGGTCTCGAGCTTGAACCGTTCCTTGAACGCCACCATCGCGCGGACGATGCGCTCGCCCAGTCCCTTGAGGGCCACCTCCTGGCGGTCGATTCGCGCCACCAGCCAATCACGCATTGCCTGCTCGCGTGCGGTGCAATGCTCAAGGCTCAGGATCTGCGCGCCGAGCGCCTCCTCGCGCATCGCCTCGAGCGCCTTGTGCAGCGCCTCGTTGATCACGAGACTCGACTCGACAGCCACGGCTTGCCTGCGTGTCTCCTCGAGATCCGACAGACGCTGCTGCAGGCGCGCCCTGTTCTCGCGGGTTGTATTGAGTTGCGACTCGGCAAGCTGAAGTTTTCGCTGCGTCGCGTGGAGCAAGCGGTTAAGCCGCGCAAGGTGATCGGAGGCCGCCTCGAGCACCCTTCGCTCGTCCTCGAGTCCTGCGATCGCGGCAGCAGCGCCCGCCCAGTCGAGTTCCTCAAAACTCGACACTTCCTCCAGGCGGGTTGCCGCATCGAGCAGGCCACGCAGCTTGCGCCCGGCTTCCTGCAGCCCGGCAAGCGTTCCCGCCAATGCGGCGCTGCGGAGCGCTGCGCCGCGTTGCCGCGCCAGAAGCGCCTCGACCTTCGCCTGGTTGCTCCAACCCAGCACATAGCGACTGCGGTCATCGATGTGAAAGCGGTCGTCCTTGTCATGACGGCCGCCCGGGTCCTTGATCTGACCCGCTCTCGTGATGGCGCGCGCCTCACGACGGAACTGCTCGAGGTTGAGGCAACACGCAAGGTCGAAGCGCTGCGCAAGCTCGCGCTCGATCCAGGGCTTGTGCGGTGATTCGCTGCGCACCGCAAGCTTGTGCACCAGCGAGTCGGGATGCAAGGCCGGCATGGTGCCCGATTTGCGTGGCCGAAGGGGGAAGTACACGAGCCGGCCAGCGAGGTGCTGTGCATCCACCCATTCTGCAAGCGGCCTGTATAACGCCTCAGGCACCAGCAGCGAAAGCCCGAACCCACGCAGAAGCCTTTCGGCGGTCCCTTCCCAGTCACGTTCCTCCTCACGCACCTGAATGAGCTCACCCGCGAAGGGAAGCTCATCCGGCGGGAATCCAAGGTGGCTGCAGAGCATTTCGCGGATCCGTATCTGTGGCTCCTCGATGTTGCTGCGGCGCCGGCGCAAGCCTTCGATCTCCCTGCCGAGAGCCTCCTCGTCGTTGCGCGCCTGTCGGAGGGTAACGCCTTGCTCGGTGATCGTGCCGTGGAGCTCGGCCTCCTGCTGCAGCATCGCCGCACGCAGGCTCGTGATCCGGGTGCGCTGTGTGGCGAAGCTGAGGGCATCTTCGGGCAGCGCCGCATTGAGGAGGCCCGCAAGTTGGGCGTAGCGCTCTGCCTTCACCCTGCGTGCGTCGCGCTGCGCGGTCAGGCGCCGGAGGATCTCGGCGGCGATACGCTCGAGCCGATCTCCGCCCTGATCAAGGATCGCGCGGCGGAGTTCCTCGACGCGCTCGGCATGCTCGCTGCGCCACTTTTCGTGCTGCGCCAGATGCGCCGCTGTTTCCTCGAGTTCCGCAGTGAGCTGCTTTGCGCGGGCGTCGATCAAAACGACCCGCAGACCTGCGAAGTAGGCGGCTATTGCATCCCGGCACTGCCGCGCATGGGCAATTGCGGCATGAAGATCACCGTGCGCGGTGCAGTCCTCGACCATTGGCGTGAGCAGCTGCAGTTGCTGGCGCGCCTTCACCACCGACTGATGCGCGCGGTCGAGGTCGTCGAAGTGACTGATCAGCGCCTGGATTCGCGGCGCAACCTCGAAGGCCTCGAGCATGTGCAGCCGAACAAAGTCGGTGAGATTCCCAACCGACTTCATCGAGACGGTTTGATGGAACAGCTCGAGCGCCTGATCGTTTTCGATACCGAACCGACGCCGAAACCAGGCGCCGTAGGGCGGAAAGCTGTCGTGCACTTCCGCGCCAAGGCCACGCAAGCGCTTGCGAAGCGCTTGCACGTCGGGACCGAAGCCGGAAAGTTCGCCCGCAATCGAGATCGCTCGATCGACTCCCAGGTATAGCCTCGCGGGCTGCCCCTGGGCTTCCTTGAGCCAGAAGACCTGCGCCAGGCTCACCGTCTGGTCGTACGCTGCGTTGTGAAAGACCGCGAGGATCACCGAGTAGTTGCGCGCATCCCGCAGCGAAACGGGTTTGGCCGAACCTGCAGTTTCAAGCCGTTCGGACTTGTAGTGCCCGAGCACGTAGGAGCGCAGGCTTCGCTCGCGAAAATCGGCGCCGGCCGCCTTGTTGTAGGCCACCCGATGCGCGGGAACCAGCAAGGTGGTGATCGCATCGACGAGGGTGGATTTTCCGGAGCCGATATCGCCGGTGAGCAGCGCATTGCGCCCGTCAAGAACCAGGGTCCAGACCTGTGCATCGAAAGTCCCCCAGTTGAGGACCTCGAGCCGCGCGAGGCGGAATCCCGATCGGGTGTCGTCGCCGAGAAAATCGAGCTGGAGGGTGGCCTCAAGCATGGCGAGGGTCGCCGCCACCGGGCTCGTCGTGGGCAGCCGCTGGTGCGCCCGCGCCAGCGGGTGCTAAGTTGTGGGCCACCGGGGTGTCCGCGCCATCGCTGAGCACGGCTCGGTAGCGCGCAAGCTGCACGTCGAACTCGGCCAGCCACTGCGCATCCACAAAGGCCTTGAGGATACGGCGCACCTCGAAATGCGCAGCTGCAGAGGATGCGTCGCTCCCCGGCTTGAGCTTGCGCAGGAAACCAAGCTCCACCACCCGCTGAACATGCGATTCGATCTGATCGATCATGCGCGCCTCATTGGGGCCCTCCGGAAGGAAGATCCTCAGCAATTCAACGATGTCGTCGCGGCTCACGATCAGGCGGGTATCGCCGCCGATTGCGTCGAATTCGGCCAGCCGTTTGCGCAGCAGGGCAAGAAGGAGGCTCACCGGAAACGACAAGGGCCGCCGGGCGATCAGCCTCGGAATCTTGCGCTCGGGCTCCTCGGGGCCGTCCTCGCGCGAACGCAGGAATGCGTAGCCCTCCGCCTCATCGATCGCGAGTTCGAGGTGCAATTGGCCCATGAAGTCGCGCACCGCCGACTGCCTCCGGAGCAACTCCGACCAGGTCCGTTCGTCGTCGTCGCGATAGATCACTGTCTTGAGTAACCGGATCAACAGCCCCGGAAGTTCCGAAGCCCCGAAACCGGCGGCAGGCCCCCAGGGCGCTTCGGGCGATGACGAGCCCGAAGCCGAAGCCGCCGCCGTGGATTGCGCTCTTGCGCCCAAAAGGTGGGACGCTGCGCCACCGTGTTGCGCGAGGGCGGCGAAATCGTGCGGAGGTGGGACGCTGCGCCACCGTGTTGCGCGAGGGCGGCGAAATCGTGCGGTGCGGCAAATTCCGCGTTTGCCTCGGGGTGTTGCGGGCTTGGGCGGAGTGCGGGCGCACGGCTGGTTCTTCGCATACGGGACCGAGGCGGTTGATGGCAAACCCGAGCCTAGCGGACGAAGATCACGCGTGGAAGCGTGGCGGTACGGTTGACCGGCTCGCCTGCGCTTGTGACCGATTCCCATGCGATCCGCTCGAGGCTCCGCTCGTCGGTGATGGTCTTGAAGGCGTCGGTACCGAGTTGAAGGTAGGTGAGCAGTTCGGCAAGTCCGTGCTGCAGCGGTCTCGACGCGACGAGTTCACACAGACTGACCTGGCTACTTCCCTGAAGACGATGCTCGATGTGTTGCCGCACGGCATCGCGGTCCACCGTCACCGCGTTGAAGAGCGCTGCAGGATCGAGGTCTTCCGCAGCAAGCATCACCGTGAGGGCTTCGAGTGTGGGCCGTGTCGAAGGCGTGTAGAGCGGTCGTTCGGTGGCAAGGGAAATTTCCGCATGCACTGGGGCAAGCCCGATGAAAGGCGTGGGCGGGGGGGCCTCGCGCACCGCAAGCGTATGCACCTCGATCGCATGGAGCAGCTCGATGATCCGGCGATTCTCGAGCCAGGCCCGATCGTCGAGGAAGCGCCGGAGTTGCTGCGAAAGCGCTGCAACAGTGCGCTGGGTGTGTTCACCCGCCTCCAGCCAGTCGTAGTGCACCCGGCGGGTGCGGGGGTCTGGGTTCGTTGAAGCCACTGCAGGCAGGGAAAGTACCCGGTCGAGCAGTTCACCGAGTTCCTCCTGCCGGCGGCTCGAGAGCAGGAAGTCCCAGAAGGCACGAAAGCTCCGACCCTGGTCCGAATCGGCAATTGCGTCGCGCTCGCCCATGATGTCCTCAAGCAGTGCGCCCTTGCTGCCGTCCCGCTGCGCGATGCGCTCGCGGATCCTCCGGTCGAGCTGACGGAAGTTGAATTCCACCTCGCGAAAGTCGGCGAGCAACTGCCGGGCACCCTGTGTGAATTGCTGGAAGCGATCCTTGAGTGCGCTGTCTTCGAGGAGCACGATCTCGCCCGCAGATACCCGTGCGATCTCTTCGTCGATCGCAGCGCGCTTTCGCTGCAACTCGGCGAGCCGCTTCCCGGGATCGGCCTCGCTGCCTTCGCTCATCTGTTTGAGAAGATCGAAGAGGATCAGCAGCCTCGACTCGGTCCCCACAAACTGCCGCTCGCTCAGCTGGGAAAGCCAGCCGATCGCCTTTTCGGTCGCGGGCGTGAGATCGAACTGAGCCTCGTCGGTGCCGGACTTGTAGAACTTGCGCAGCCATCCCCGGTCGGGCGCGGACCAGTCGTTGAGGTAATCGGCGGCACTGCGCGGAAAGGCATCCTCGCCCCAATGGAGTCGAAGCGTGTAGAGCTCGTCGTCGAGTGCTTCGGCAAGTTCAACCGCGGCAATGGTGCGCTGGTTGGGCGCGATGAAGCAACGGTGCAGGAAGCTGCTGATCAACGAGGCATGGTCCGACCTCAGAAGACGCCACGCAGGATGGTCGTGGCGAAGCGCTTCGAGCGTGGCGTAACTGGGTAGCATCCGGAGATTATCCGCTCTTGCACCCGAATCGGTCGCCGGCACGCAACTCGCGACGGATACCCCCCTGTCAAGCTCCTATCGGCAGGAAGGTTGCTGGCCCGTGGTGCGTCACGGTCGCTTCGCACGCATGACTAGCAAGGACCAGCGGGGAAGTGATCCAGGGGACAAGACATTCGTGGATTTCCACGATCACGTCCATCGCGCAAAGGCCTGACTCATCGCAGGAACGAGCCCGGGGCGGAACCCACGGGCTCTCGCTGAGCGTCAGCGCGTGGCGGACTGGGACGCGCTTGCGGGCGTGGCAGCGTTTTGCGCAACGAGGCGAGCGCCTTCACGCTCCGTGGGGTTCGCGGCAACCCTCACCTTCGGCGCTTCGGCTACTTTTGTGGCGGCCGGGGCCTGCGCGTCGGTGGGCTTCATCTTGCCGCCACCACAGTCGCCGGCGAGAGCGGCACCCGAGAACAGGCAGATCGATGCGGCAACGAGGGATCGTTTCATACGGAACTCCGGTGGGCTTCATCTTGCCGCCACCACAGTCGCCGGCGAGAGCGGCACCCGAGAACAGGCAGATCGATGCGGCAACGAGGGATCGTTTCATACGGAACTCCTTGATCGTGGAAAGATTGAGGAAAGGGCCCGCCCAGCGTTTGCGTCCTTTACCAACGAGGCGCGGTATGTTGAGGTTTGCACGTGACCCAGGCCGGATACCTGCGGTCTACTACACGTTTACGATGGAGTGTGACGACTTCAGAGCGCGCTTGCCAATTGACCCTACCGCGATCCATGCGATCCTCGCCCGCACCCTCCGTGCGAAAACCTTGGAGAAGACCGGGTGGCCAGACGCGGCCTGGTTGGCTCGACCAGTGTCGCATCGCAATCGCGGTTGAGGCGGCCAGTTACTTCAAGGATGCCAGGCTGCGCTGGGCTGCCATTCTGGTTGCGCTGATTCCGAGCGTCTACATCCTGATCTATCTAGGCGGCGTCTGGGACCCGGCGGCCAACAGCCGCGCGCTGCCAGTGGGCATCGTGAATCTCGACCTCGGCAGCAGCACCCGGGGGCAGGGCGTGAACCTGGGCGCCGAACTCTCGGCGCGACTGCGCGCCCGGGAGCAGTTCGCCTACGTTGAGCCCGAGAGCGAAGCGCAGGCCCAGGCGCTGGTGCGCAGCGGAAAACTTGCCTTTGCGCTCGTGATTCCCGGGGGTTTCAGTGCGCAGTCGATCGCAGGACGAAGGGCTGGAGACGCCGAACTCAGGGTCTTGAGCTCTGCGGGCAACAACTATGAGGGTGCGCTACTGGCGGCGCAGTTTGCCAAGGCGCTCGGCGAGGAGATCAACGTCGCGCTCAACACAAGGCGTTGGGCGGTGGTGCTCGAGGAGTCTGCCGAGTCGGCGGCAACCCTCGGTCGGCTTGTCGCAGGACTTGCGCAGCTTCAGCAGGCCAGTGCCCAGATGCGCAAGGCGCTTGACGCTCTGGAGGAGCGCCTGGGTGCTGCGCGCCAATCGTCGCTCCAGCTCTACGGCGGCGTTGACAGCCTCAGCCAGGACTATGCACGTGCGGCGAGCGGCATCCGGGAAGCCGAATCCACGATGCCTCCGCCTGCCGAGGTGCGTTTGGTACGCCTTGCGGCCGAGGGTCTGAGCCGCGAACAGCAGGAACTCGACCGGGAGATCGTGGCACTCGAGCAGATTGCCGGAAGGCTTCAGGGGCATGCCCAGGGGCTGCGCAAGGAACTTGAGCCTTCGCAGCTCGAATCCGGGCTGCAGGCAGGCGCCTTCGATCCCTTGCAAAGCGACACCGAGGAATTGCAGCGCAGGCTCGATCGAAGCGTTCGCATGCACCAGAGGCTGCTCGAGGGTAGCGCGCATCTCAACGCGTCGGCGCGGGAACTCGCCTCGAGGATCCGCGACCACCGTGCCAGTTTGCGCAGCCTTGCCGAGGCGATACCCGCCGAGGCCGCGGGTGCCAACGGATTGCTTCTGGCGGGGAGCACCCTGAGTCAGGGGCAGGCGCAGTTGGAACTCGCACTTGCGGAACTTCGCCAGAAAGTGGTGCTCCTTGGGGCCGGGGTTGACGCGCTCGCGGGTGCGCTGCCGTCGCAGGGGTCGCGCATCGTGGGGAGCGCCGAGGGGCTTGCGCAGTCGGTGGTTCCGCAAGTGCAACTCATCGCACCGGTTGCCAACCACGGTAGCGGTATGGCTCCCAACATCGTTCCGATCGGCCTGTGGCTTGGCGTTGGGGTGGCTGCGTTCCTCGTGCGGTCGCGAACGATCGCTCTCGCGCTTCGTCCCTTTGCACGCATGCCGAAGCTGCTCGGCAAATTGTCGATCCCTGCGCTGGTCGCGTGCATGCAGGCTGTGGTGCTCGCTCTTGTGCTCGTGTGTGTACTCGATGTGAAGATTGCCGACCCGTTCGGTTTCGCGGCCTGCATGTTGGTCTCGGTGCTGGCCTTCCTCCTCATCGTCATCGCCCTCAGCAGGATCTGGGGCGACGCAGGCAAGGCGCTTGCAATGATCCTGCTCGCAATCCAGATGGCGTCTTCAGGGGGTCTCCTTCCGGTGGAATTGAGCGGAAGCTTCTACGCGGAGATCAGCCCCTGGCTGCCGATGACCTGGGTGGTCAAGGGACTCAAGGCCTCGATGTTCGGAGCCTATGAGGGCAACTGGGCCACCCCGCTCATGCTGATGCTTGCAGTGGCCGCAGTGTTTCTGATGGTGGCCGCGTACTTCGGCCGGTGGGACTACCGGCCGCGACGCCGGATCCCGCCGGCGCTAGACCTGTAGCGTCCCGCGCCGGATCTGATCGCGTTCGATCGACTCGAAAAGCGCCTTGAAGTTGCCCTCGCCAAATCCTTCGTCGCGTTTGCGCTGGATGAATTCGAAGAAGACCGGCCCGAGCACCGGCTGACTGAAGATCTGCAGCAGCAACCGTGGCTCGTGGCCTGCGGTGGTGCCGTCGAGCAGGATGCCGTGCGCACGCAGCACGTCGACAGGCTCTCCATGACCCGGCAGACGCTCCTCCAGCATCGCGTAGTAGTGCGCATTGGGCGCCGGCATGAGCGGTACTCCGGCTCGCCTCAGTGCGCCCACCGCGGTTGGCAGATCCTCACAGAGCAGCGCGATATGCTGGATCCCTTCGCCATTGAACTGCATCAGGAACTCCTCGATCTGGCCGCTGCCACCGCGTCCGGCCTCCTCGTTGAGCGGAATGCGGATCATGCCGTCGGGCGCGGTCATCGCGCGGCTGCTCAGACCTGTGTACTCGCCCTTGATGTCGAAGTAGCGCAGTTCGCGAAAGTTGAAGAGTCTCTCGTAAAAGGATGCCCAGTGCGCCATCCGCCCCCGGTAGACGTTGTGCGTGAGGTGGTCGATCCGCAGCAGGCCGTGGCCCGCAGGCCGGCGGTGGGCTTCGCCGACAAACGAGAAGTCGATGTCGTAGATGCTCCTGCCGTCTTCGAAGCGGTCGATGAGGTAGAGCGGAGCGCCGCCGATCCCCTTGATCGCAGGCAATTTGAGTTCCATCGGCCCGGTGGGCACCTCGATCGGCTGCGCACCAAGTGCAAGTGCGCGTTCATAGGCGTGGTGCGAGTCGCGCACCCGAAAAGCCATCGCGCAGGCTCCCGGACCGTGCTCGGCCGCGAAGTAGCCGGCGAGGCTGCGCGGTTCGCGATTCACGATGAAGTTGATCTCACCCTGGCGATAGAGCACGACGTCCTTGCTCCGGTGCTGCGCCACCTGTGCAAAACCCATCTGCTCAAAGAGCGGCTCGAGCACCCCGGGTTGCGGTGATGCGAACTCCACGAACTCGAACCCCATCAGTCCCATCGGATTCGAGACGTCGTCGGATGCACGATCAGGCATGTTCATGCGGACTCCTTTGCGGCGGCCGGCGCCTCCCCATCGCGCACGAGCATTTCCCGGGTCATCCGTTCGGGCGCATCGGGAGCGCTGTGTTCTCCGGATGCGCTACGCTGGGGGGTGTGCATGATCGTGCTCCTCGAGAACTGAGCTTTGGTGCTTTGCTTGCGTGGGAGGTTTGGCGTTTGGCCTGCGAAGTGCACTGTCGCATGGATGAAGCGTGAAGCGCAACGGGATTCACCACAAGCGGTCTGGCGAGCGGCCAGGCGAACTCGAGAGCGAACCCTCCGGCGCGCAGGTGCTTTCTGGCACCGGAGCAAGCCGGGAGCGGGCAGGCGCTCTGCACAACGAGAGCCGCAGTCACCAGGACCACAGCCGCGATACTGCGGCACAGCGCACCGCGCACTCCCGGGCGCGCCTCGTGAAGATGGTTTGTGCGGGGGGCGCACTGCTCGGATTCTCGGCAGATCTGGCGGCTTCGCCCGGGGAATCCCCGCCGGAAGGAAAGTCTGAGGCAAAGGCAGGCCGCGCAAGGCTGGTCCATCAGCAAAGGGGCATGTTCGGTCTTGTGGTTGTAACCGAGGAGGACAACGGGCTTCGAACCCTGCGCTTCGGGATTGGGGGGCCGCGCCAGTCGGTGGTGAGGCCGGGGTATCCGCGGGAGCTCGTGTTGCGCTACACCCGGGCGACAATGCTCGGCCTGGCGCTCGTTCCGGCGCCGCAGCGGGTACTGGTTGTGGGACTCGGTGGGGGCAGCCTGCCGATGTTTCTGAGGAGCGTCTTTCCGCTTGTGCAGATCGATGCGGTTGACATCGACCCGGTGGTGATCGAGGTGGCCCGTCGTTTCCTCGGGTTTCGCGAAGATCCCTTTTTGCGCAGTCATGCGGTGGACGGAAGGCGGTTCGTGGAAACGGCGCCTGCAGCGGCCTACGACCTGATCTTTCTCGATGCCTACAGCGCCGAGGCGGTGCCTGTGCACCTTGCAACCCGTGAATTTCTGCTTGCAGTGCTCAGGGCCACGCATCCCGAGGGACTCGTGGTGAGCAACCTCTGGGGCCCTTCGATGAATCCGCTGTTTGGACCAATGCTGCGAACCTACCAAGCGGTCTTTGCGGATCTCTACCTGGTTGAGCTTGCCGGAGTGGAAAACCGGATTGTGCTGGCAAGCGCCCGGGTACTCGGCCTTCATTCCGCAAGCTTTACCCAGGTGGCTGCCGAAACCTCGCGTCGCCTCGGCCTGGCCTTCGATCTCGGGGCGATCGTGGCGGAGGGCTTCCGCAGGCCAGACTGGACTTCGGCTCAGGAAGCGGTGCTGCGCGACTGAGTGAGCTTGCGTTCGCCCAGGTTGAGCAGCAACATCACCATAAGACCCACGGCCATGACTGCGAAGGAAATGTGTACTGCGTTCTTGCTCGCTGCGTAGTTGATGCTCGAGTAGGCCAGGTAGGCGCTTGCGGCACAGAACAATAGTGGGGTGAAGGGATAGAGAGGCACGCGAAAGCCTTCGGGAGCACCACGGCCGCGCAACCTGAAGAGTGCAAGCCCAACCAGGAAGAGGAAACTCCAGAATACCGGCGCGGTGAACTCCACCATTGCCTCAAAGCCGTCGTGCTGGAACATCCCGAACACCACGAGCGCAAGCGCAACGACCGACTGCACCAGCATGGCCACGACCGGAGTGCCCGACTCCTGCCGCCACGAAGCCATGAAACCGAGCGGCTTCCAGCTTGCTGCGAGTGCGAAGTTGCTGCGCGCCCCCACGATCATCGTGGCGTTGATGCTGGTGAGCGCCGCGAGCGCAACAAAAAGTCCGATCGCCTGCTGACCCGCTGGCCCGAAGGCAACCGCCATCAGGTCTGCTGCTGCAGCCTTCGAGTCGCCCAGGCCCTTGAGCCCGAGGCCGTGAAGCAGCGCAGCATTGACCAGCAGGTAGACCACGGTGATGATCGCCAGACTCACCAAGATCACAAAGACGATTTTTCCCGGTCCGCCGCGCACCTCCGCCGAGATGAACGCCGACTCGTTCCATCCGCCGAAGGTGAGCAGCACGAACACGAGCGAGAGTCCGATCAGGCCCATCGGTGGCGTGGAACTGAACCAGGCAGGCGTGGCTTCTGCAGGGGCCTGGACGCTGAAGCCCGCCACCACCACCGCAAGGAGTCCGAGCACCTCGACGATGGTGAGTGTGGTTTGCACCTTGCCCGAAGCCTGTATGCCGATCAGATTCACTACGGTGAGCACCACCACCACCGCGAGCGCCCAGATCGCTGCCGAATGGGGTCCGAGGCTGATCACCTTGCTCATGTAGTCGCCGAATACGAAGGCGAGGAGCGCGATCGATCCGGTGTTGATCACGGCCGCCTTGGCCCAGGCGTAGAGAAAGGCCAGGTGCCTGCCGTAGGCCAGTTCGAGAAAGTGGTAGTCGCCACCGGCATGCGCGTGCCGCGACGAGAGCTCCGCGTAACACAAGGCGCCCGCCACCGAGATCACCGCACCTGCGATCCAGGCTGCGAACATCCAGCCCGGGTCGCCGGTAACGCCCGCCACCATCGAGGGCGTTTTGAAGATACCGGCTCCGATCACGATGCCAACGATGATCGCAACCGCCGTGAAGATGCTCACGATGCGTTCGGGCTGGGCAGCGGTGGACGGGTTGCCTGGGGGCAGTGAGCCTGGGGGCAGTGAGCCTGCAGGCCGGGGACGAGTGGGGTGGGCGCCTGTGGCGGGCGTCATGAACGTTTGCCGCTGAACTTGTTGTTGCTGTAGGTGCCAACGATTTCGCCGTCGATGGCATTGCCGCGGATCGTGGCGCGCACGTTCACAAGGTTGTTCGAGCCGTCGATGAAGCGAAAGCGAAGCTGGTCGCCCTCAAGCTCGGGTCCGAGAATGGTTTGTGGCGCGCTGGTTCCCACCGTGATCGTGCCTCCAACCCGCTGGTAGCGCTGCTGAAGGTCGAGGCGCACCGATGCGTTGCCGTCCATCCCGTTGAGATTCCAGCGGCCTTCAACCTGCGCTGGGACAACCCAGTAGTAGCCGGTGTTGCCGCTGGTGCTGATCACCTGATCGGGTTCCCAGTCGCCCATGGTGAAGGAGTTCGTGGCGAGGCGGGTGCCGGGCTTGAGCTTGAGCAGGGTGGGGCGCAACCGCAGGTTCAGGTCGGGAAGCAGATACATCGTGATCACGGTGGCCTTGGAGAAATCCTCCTTGAAGATGTCGCCCCGGATGATCCGCACACGGTCGGCCACGCCGGCACGCTCCGCGTTGCGCTGCGCAAGTGCGGCCATGTCGGGGTTGTATTCGATGCCAACCGCGCGGGCACCGAATTCGCGGGCTGCTGCGATGGCAATCTTTCCGTCGCCCGCGCCAAGGTCGTAGACCAGATCCTCCTTGGTAACTTTCGCAGTTTGCAGCATCTTGGTCACGAGTTCGTCGCCAGTGGGAACCCAGACGACGTCCTTGCCGCTTTGGCCCACCTGGGGCTGGTACAGGTTGTCGCCGCCCTTGGCCTGCGCCCAGGCGGCCACCGCAGTGATGCTCAGGACGGTTATGGTGACAAGGTTGAGGAAACCACGCGCGAGATCGCTCTTCTTGAACATGAGATAGCCCTGGAATGAGAGGTGTGAAATGACCTGATGGCGCGGTGGAATTCTCGAGTACTACCTGCCTTCCAACGCCGAAGATGATTGAAACACAGCTTGAAAAAGACTCAAAGAATTCTGCCTCGGCGGGCAACGCTTAGGAGCGCACCGGCGCTGAGCAGCGCCGCACCGAAAAGCGCCACCCAGGCGCTGATCTCGCTGCGCTGGCGTCGCTCGAGCCCGATCCGCCCGCTCAGCGAGGAGAAGATACGCGCCAGTGCAGCCTGTTCACTCAACGCGTAGTACTCGCCGCCACTGATCGAGGCGATGTCGCGAAGCGTCTGCTCCTCGAGCTTCACCCGGGCCGCGACGCCCTCGGCGCGCAGGACCGCACCGCGCGCAGTACCCACCCCCACGGTGTAGATCCGCAGTCCCCAGAGGCGGGCGATCTCGGCGATCCTGGCCGGGGCAGGTCCGACGTTGCTTTCGCCGTCGGCGAGCACCACGAGCACTGCGTCCTTGCGCGAGCCCACCTCGACGGGGGGGTTAGGTACGCCGTAGGGGCTCGGCGTGGCGCCGTCGGCCTGCGCGTTGGCGGCCCAGCTGCGCCGTGAAACTCCACCGGTGAGATGCTCCACATCGATCTTTGCCTCCGGCAGCAGGTGTGCAAGTCCCATGGCCAGGCCCGAGCCCAGCGCGCTTCCAGGCTGCAAGGCGAGTCGCTCGAGTGCGGTGTGCAACTCCTCCTTGCGGCGGGTGGGTGCCTGAACCAGCGCAGCGTTGGCCGACATGCTGACCAGGCCGATCATGGCAGTGGAGGGCATCGCGTCGATCAGTTGCCGCGCGATCGTGCGTGCCTGGTCGATGCGGCTCGGCAAGACGTCGTCGGCGCGCATGCTGCCCGAGCTGTCGATCGCAATCACCAGCCGGTCGAGCGGCACCGACTGGATCCATTCCGCGCTCGGTCGGGCGCAGGCAAGAGCCAGCACTGCCATGCCAAGGACCCATAGCGCGAGCGAGGGCCGCGACAGCGGATCACCCTTGTGCCGCCTGCGAAGCCCGAGTGCCAGCACGATCCCCGGAAGGATCAGCAAGAGCAGTGCGAGCGGCCACTGCACGTTGAGGGTGAGCAGGTCGGGCATAGGCCTTATCCTCGCCGCAGCCGCAACGACCGCGCGCCTGGTGGGGGTATCGGTGCCGGCCGTGCCCGCCTCAGCCGGTCCGGATTCGTGCAGGACGCCGAAGCCACTGTACCAGTTCCTCGAGCGGGTGATGGTCGGTCCTCAAGGCGAGATAGCGCGCGCCGGAGCGCTGCAGGGCCCGATGAACCGCCTGCCGTTCATCGTCGACCGCCTGTGCATAACGTGCGCGAAAGCCTGCGTCGTCGCCGTCGATCCAGATCTGCTCGCCTGTTTCGGCATCTTCCACGATGCTCGGCCCCTCCGCTGGAAGCTCCCACTCGCTCGGATCCTCCAGGTGAACCGCGATCAGGTCGTGGCGTCGCGCAAGAACCGCCAGGTGCGATTGCCAGTCGGCAGGCGCCTGGCCATGACCGAGGAAGTCCGACAGCAGGAAGAGCAGGCTGCGTCGCCGCAGCGCAGCGCTCAGTTGCACAAAGAGCCTGCGCAAGTCGCTCGGCTCAGGGGGCAGGGGCGCGCGGTGGGTGCGTAACTGATGCACGATTCGCAGCTGCTGGGCGCGTCCTCCGCGCGGTGGAAGATGCACGGGCGTCTTCGTGCCGCCGTCGTCGATCCACAGGCCGATGCGATTGCCGCGATGCGCAATGCTCGCCACCACCAGTTCACAAAGATCGATCAACTGCGATCGCTTGTTGCGGCGGCCCGTGCCGCCGTCCTGCGATGCGCTCAGATCCGCCACAACCCAGGCGCTCAGGTCGCGGTCTTCGCGCAGCAGGCGCACTTGCAATTCGCCACTGCGGGCACTCGCATTCCAGTCGATGCGGCGCACATCGTCGCCTGGCTGGTAGAGCTGCAGGTTGACGAGGTCAAAGCCGCTCCCCCTCGAGAGGCTGAGGAAGTCGCCCTGGATGAGTCCCGGCATGCGCCGGATCAGGCGCCAGCGCAGTCGCTGCGGTATCACACGCTCAGGCCATCGGGCGGGGCGGTACCGGGATCGTGTCGAGCACCCGCTGCACCAGCGTGTCGGGATTGACCCGCGTTGCAATGGCCTCGTCGCTGAGACCGATGCGGTGGCGCAGGGTCTTCATCGCCACCGCCTGGAGATCCTCGGGCAGCACATAGGCGCGCCCGCGCAGGGCCGCAAGTGCGCGGGCCGACTCCACCATCGCGATACTTGCCCTTGGCGAGGCGCCATACATCAGCATTGGCACAAGGTCGGCGAGCGCAAAGGCCGCGGGTCTGCGGGTTGCAGCAGAGAGCTTGACGGCATAGCGGATGAGTCCGGGGTCGACGTAGATCTCGCGGCACAAGCGCTGCATGCCACCGAGGTCCTCGGCCGACAGTACTGCCTGCACCGCGATCGGTGGTCCGATCACCCGTTCAACCACCACGAATTCCTCTTCCTCGGTTGGATAGTCCACGATCAGTTTCATCATGAAGCGGTCGACCTGCGCCTCGGGAAGCGGGTAGGTGCCCTCGGTCTCGATCGGATTCTGGGTGGCCATCACCAGAAAGGGGCGCGGCAGCGGGTGGGTCTGCCCGGCAATCGTGACCTGCCGCTCCTGCATGGCCTCGAGAAGCGCGCTCTGCACTTTGGCCGGTGCGCGGTTGATCTCGTCGGCAAGCAGCAGATTGGCAAAGACCGGGCCAAGCATGGTCTGGAACTGCGCATCGCGCGGATCGAAGATACGCGATCCGATCAGATCTGCAGGAAGCAGATCGGGCGTGAACTGGATCCGGCGGAACTGCCCCTGAAGCACCCGGGCGAGGGTGTTGACCGTGAGCGTCTTTGCGAGTCCCGGCATCCCCTCCACCAGCAGGTGTCCCTGTGAGAGCAGGGCGATCATGACGCTCTCCAGGAAGTCTTCCTGCCCGACGATCAGACGCTTGACCTCGAAGAGGGTTTGCTCCATGCGTCTGGCGATGTTGCCGATGGCATCGGCAAGTCGCTGATCGATCACAGGCATACGCGTGTACTCCACAGTAGGGGGTTGCAGGAACGATCCCGGAGATTGCGCCACAGGACCGGGTGCGCTGGGCAGAGGGATGGAGGCCTTCACCAGGGAGGGTGGACCGCCGTGGGCCAGCCTTCAGCAAGGGGTGGTGGGTGTGAGGAAACCGTTCAAAACGGGGGCAGTCCGGTGGCGGCTCCGGCGCTTTCCATGGTGGTGGCAAAGCCGATCCCGATGAAAGTGCGCGACTTCTCGGGGTTGAGGATCGCAGTCACGATGCCAACCACCTCACCGAGCCGGTTCACGAGCGGGCCACCCGAGCTGCCCGGGTTCGCCGCAGCATCAAACTGGATCAGCCCGCTCAGACTGCGGGTGCCGTCGGGACTGCGGAACTCCCGGTCGAGTCCGGAGACCACGCCTGCGCTCACCGAAGGCCCGATGCCGAAGGGAAACCCCACGGCGACCACCAGATCGCCCTGCTGCAGATCCCTGCTGCTCGCAAGCGTGGCCGGGGTGAGGTCGTCGGGGATGCGCAAGGGGCGGATGACCGCGAGGTCCTTGGCGGGGAGGGTTTGCAGCACGCGCGCTTCCGACTCCGAGCCGTCGGCAAAGCTCACGACCAGCCGCCCCTTGTCGGCTGCGGCCACCACGTGCAGGTTGGTGAGGATCGTGCCGTCTTCGCGGATCACAACGCCCGAGCCGCTGTTGCCCTGGGCTCCGGGCTCGGGCGCGGCCACGCCGGGCTTTGACGCAGGGCTGCTGCCGGGTTCGCCAGCGGACTCGATGCGCAGATGCACAACCGAGGGCAGCATCTGGCGGGCTGCACGCTCGGCCACCGAAGGGATGTCGACCTCGCCAAGACTTCGCTCCACCGCGCGCTGAAAGCTCTCGCGATCGGGAAAGCTCATCGGACGCGTGATCTTTCCGGTCTTGCCATCCGTATGCGGCCGCACTGCGGCAGGGAGGATGGTTTCCGGGCCCGAACCGAAGGTCCACCAGAGGGCAAGTCCAAGCCAGCTGATCAGCGCACCGCAAAGCGCAGCAGCGGCAAGGCGCAGCCGCGGCCCGATCCGATGCGGCAGCGGTTCATGGGGCGGCCGTACCCGACCGAAGGTATGCCTCAGGAATGCTGGCATGATGCTCCTGCGCTTGCCGGTTCGATTGAGAGTGCGAGGAGGGTAATCGACATGCGTTGGCTGGCACCTGAGATGTTGTGGGCACTGGCGGCGCTTGCGCTGCCTCTGGCAGTGTATGGCTGGGCATGGCGTCGCCGCAAGAAGCTTGTGCTGCGATTTTCCACGATCCGCATTCTGCGCGCTGCCGCGGGGCCAGGCCCCTCGTGGAAGCGGCATATCCCCGCCTTCCTCCTCTGGCTTGCGCTCGCCGCAGGAGTGGTCGCGCTTGCGCGCCCAAGCGCGCATCTCACGCTGCCCACCGATCACCGCAGCCTGGTGCTCGCCATCGACGTCTCACGGAGCATGCTGGCTCGCGACGTGGAGCCGAGCCGGATCGAGGCTGCCCAGGCTGCGGTCCGCGCCTTCGTGGCACAGCTCCCCGCAGACGTGCGGGTGGGGCTGGTGACCTTCGCAGGTACTGCGCAGGTCGTACAGGGCGTAACCGAGGATCGCGAGGCCTTGCTTGCCGCGATCGATCGCTTCGAACTCCAGCGGGCCACGGCCACGGGTAGCGGACTGCTGATGTCGATGAAACTGCTGAGGCCTGATCTGTCGATCGATCTGGAGCAGGCGGTGTACTCACCCTCGCAAGTGACGTGGCCCACGCCGGTGGCGTCAGGCAGCCACCGCGACGGCGCCATTGTGCTGTTGTCGGACGGCCGTCGCACCACCGGGCCCGATCCGGTGGAAGTGGCGCAGCGCGCGGCAGACCTGGGTATCCGGGTGTACACCGTGGGGTTCGGCACGCCCAACGGGGTGATTCCAGGTTATGAGGGTTACTCCTTTTTCGTGAAGGTCGACGAGGAATCACTCAAGGCGGTGGCGCGGATCACCGAGGGCGAGTACTTCTACGCCGCGAGCGCCGAGCAGCTGATCGCTGCTTATCGCAGCCTGCAGGGCAGGATGGGCCTCGAGACGCGTGAAACCGAGGTGTCGTTTGCGCTCGCAGCGCTGATGCTGATGCTCGGCGCACTGGCGCTTGCGATGCTCTGGTGGCCTGCACGAAGGGCAGCGCGCAGCGCCTGAGCATCGGCAACGGTGCCTGCAGGTTCCCGTCTCAGGGTGCCTGCAGCGCCCGGTGGGCTTGGCCAACGGCCGCCCAAACGACGCTCCGGGCGTTTTGCCGCAGTGGGTCAGTCCAGAAATCCGAATTCACGCGGGAGATACAGGACAAGGGCGGGAAAAGCAAGGCACAGCGCGAGTGCAATCAGTTGCACAACCACAAACGGTGTGATTCCCTTGTAGATATCAGTCATGCTCACGGATGGAGGTACGGTTCCCTTCATGTAGAAGAGCGCAAAACCGAAGGGCGGCGTGAGGAAGGCGGTCTGCATGTTGACCGAGAGTGTGATCGCAAGCCAGGCGAGGATGAGTGGCTTGCCCTGGATGAAGGTGCCAAAGTCGAGCTTGGCAATGATCGGTGCAAAGATCGGCAGCACGATCAGGCAGATCTCGATCCAGTCGAAGAAAAAGCCCATAAAAAAGACCAGAATCTGCACGAAGACCATGACCTCCCACCCCGTGTCAAGGCCCATTGCCTTGAGCAGTTCGGCGACGACATCGTCGCCCCCGAGCGCCCTGAAGACGTAGGAGAACAGGGTCGCTCCGAAAATGATGAAAAACACCATTGCGTTTGTGAGCGCAGCCGAACGCATCACCTCGCGCAAGGTCTGCATTGAGAGGCGTCGATTCGCGATTGCCAGGAGAATCGCGCCGAGGCCGCCAATCCCTGAAGCCTCGGTCGGCGTTGCCCAGCCGGCAAAGATCGAGCCCAGGACCAAGGCAATCAGAAACGTGGGCGGTACAAAGCCGCGAAGGATTTTTGCGGCACTCAGACGATCCCCCTCGGCAGGGGATTTGCCCTTGAGAATCGGCGCGAGCGCGGGGTTGAACCAGCAAGCGCAAGCGATGAAGATCACGTAAAGCAACGACATCAACAACCCGGGGGCAATCGCTCCTGTGAAGAGTGTTCCCACGGGGATGCCCATCAAGTCTCCCATGATCACCAGCATAATGCTTGGTGGGAGCAGGATCCCAAGGGTGCCTGCCGAGGCGATCGTGCCCACCGCCAGGGACTTGTTGTAGCCGCTCTGGAGCATCACCGGCAGTGCAATGAGCGTGAGCATGATCACCGAGGCGCCAACGATTCCGGTGGTGGCTGCCATGATCGTGCCAAGCAGCGTGACGGCGATGGCCAGCCCACCGGGTACATTGCGCAGCATGGACTGCAGGATCTTGAGCAGCTCTTCGGCCACGCCGCTCCTTTCGAGCATGGTTCCCATGAAGACGAACATCGGGATCGCCACCAGCACCTGATTCTGCGCAGCCTGGCCGTAGATGCGCGGCAGAAGGTTCGCAAACTGGGTCATGCTGAACACCTCGAAGGCGATTCCAAGGAATCCGAACCCGATTCCAATGGCGCCAAGAAGGAATGCCACGGGATAGCCTAGGAACATCACGAAGACCAGCGCGAAGAACATGATCACCGCGAGGTGGTCGATGAGCCAGTCGGTCATCGGGGCGTGCCCTCAGTCTTGGCGTGCAAAAGGCACCTGAGCCCTCCTTTGCTGATCCTGTGTGCCGTAGAGTGCAACAAGACAGCGGGCCGCAACCGCCGCCACTGCAGCGGCAACGGTCAGGAAGGCCACGAAAAGCAGGAATTTCACCACCCAGCGGTAAGGGAGTCCCGTGGGTGCGTCGGAGGATTCGCCCTGTCTCAGGGACACCATGAAGAAATCGTAGGCGTTGGGCAGTGCAATCCACAGGTAGGGAGCGGCAAAGACGAGGCAGCAGACCAGTTCGAGCCAAAGCTTCGTGCGGGGAGCAAGCGGGGCTGAGAAGACATCGATCCGCACATGACCGTTGCGCAAATAGGCGTAGCCGAGCCAGGTACAGAAGAGCACCGCATGCAGGTGCCACTCGAGTTCCTGCAGGCGGGTTGATCCGAGGCCAGGGAGTTGAAAGCCCATCTTCCGGGTGATCACGTCAAAGGTGATCACGACAATGCATGCGATGAAGGCCCATGCGCCAAGGTCTGCGATCCGGCGCAGGGCGTCTTCGACACGATCTGCGAACTGGAGGAGAAAATTCAAGGCGGCTGACTTGCTGGCTGGGCTGGGAGGGCGAAGCGCGTCCCAACGCGGCGCGGCAGGCGCTCGTCGGGGCTACTTCAGGTAGCCCAGATCCTTCCAGATCTTGTAGTTCCTGCGAAAGTTGGTGTAGGACTCATAGCCCTTCTTGAAGTCGGCGCTCTTTGCCGACTGCTCGGCGGCCACCTCCTCCCAGGCCTTTTCGAACGCGGCGAGGATCTGCGGAGACCAGCGGTGGAGGGTTACGCCCTTGTTCTTTTGCAGATCCTGAAGCACCGAGAACTGTGCGGCCTCGCCGTCGGCAAACATCTGCAGCATGTTGGCGTCGCAAGCGGTACGCAGCACTGCTTGCTGGGTCGGACTGAGCTCAGCCCACTTCTTCTTCGAGATGATCAACTCGTTGAGCGTGGACTGCTGATGCCAGCCGGGGAAGTAGTAATGTTTGGCCACTTGATGGAAGCCCAGGGTGGCGTCCATGACCGGCATGGAGAACTCGGTAGCGTCGATCGTGCCGAGTTGAAGCGCCTGAAAGATCTCGCCAGCCTGCAGCAGTTGCGTGGACACGCCAAACTTCTGCATCACATTGGCGCCGAGTCCAAGAAAGCGCATCTTCAAGCCCTTGAGATCATCGAGCGAACGGATTTCCTTGCGGAACCAGCCCGATGCCTCCGGTGAAATGAGGCCGCAGGGAATCACTTCCACGTTGTACTTTGCGTGGAGCTCCTTCATCAGCGCCTCGCCACCGCCGTGCTTGATCCATGCGATGTACTCGCCGCCTTCCGGGCCAAAGGGTACCGCCCCGTAGAGGGCGAATGCAATATCCTTGCCGGTCCAGAACGCCGACACGGTGAAAGCCATGTCGAGCGAACCGTTTCCCACAGCATCCAGGTACTGGTTGGCGGGGACGAGCGCCCCCGGTTCGAAGCCCCGGACATCGATCGAACCGCCCGACATGGTGCGGATCGTTTCTACCAGCCGGGTCTGGGCGGGGCCCAGCAATCCAGTGTTGCTGGGGAAGGCCCAGCCCATTTGTGCACGGACTTTCTTGTCTTGCGCAAGGGCAGATGTAGTCAGAACCGCGAGGGAAAGAAAAAGGGCGCCAAGAGTCCTCAGCGTTGTCTTCATGGGGTTGGTCTCCTTGATTGCTGCGACGGGCACTGCCTGGGATCTTTTTGGGTTGAGGGCTGATCGCGATCGGCCGAAATACATCCGCGGTGGACCGAGGCTAACCATCCTCACCGAACGCTAACACGGACAAACGGGCGAGGTTGGTTCCACCGTGCAACGATCGGATCAGCGAGCACGGGAAACCGACTGGCGGTGTTTCTGCCTGGGGCGAGCGGCACAAGGGGGCCAAGTAGTGGGGCGAAGTGGTGGGGCGAAGCGCGCCGAGGGTGACGGTGCAGGGCGCACTGCAGCGTGAGGCGCCGCATTCCCGGGTTTCGCCAGCACCGTCAAATCGCCTTCGCTTGCACGGCAAAGCGAAGATCGGCTATTCTGCACTTGAACCATGAGGAGTAAGCAGATGCTAAACAACACAAACACGGACGGTGGCGGGTTCGGCGCGCCTCCGGCGGCGTCGGATACCGGTTGTGCGGGGGGACAGAACCGTTCTGCACAGCGCTCCCGGTTGTCGCAGGCAGGTGGCTGGCTGAAAGGCAAGGCTGCTGTGGTTTCGATGGCCGGCCTTGCGCTCGCCGCCTGCGCCCTCACGCTCCCCGCAGTTGTGAAGGCGCAGGAGAAGGTGCTTAACGTGGTGCCGCACTCCAACCTGGCGATCCTCGACCCGATCTGGACCACCGCGTACATGAGCCGCAATCACGGCTACATGATTTACGACACTTTATTCGGTACAGACGCAAAGAATGAAGTGAAGCCGCAAATGGTGGAGACCTGGCTGGTTTCGGCCGACAGGAAGGTTTGGGAGTTCAAGCTGCGCGACGGTCTCGAGTTTCACGACGGCAATCCGGTGACCTCGGAGGATGTGATCGCCTCGCTCAACCGCTGGGGCAAGCGCGACGCGATGGGCGTGGCAATGTACAGCTTCGTCGACCGCCTCGAAACGATCAGCGTCAACCGCTTTCGCATCGTGTTCAAGGAACCCTGCGGCTTCGTGCTGGAGGCACTCGGCAAGCCCTCCTCAAACGTTCCCTTCATCATGCCCAAGCGGATCGCCGACACCGACCCTTTCAAGCAGATCGCCGAGCACATTGGCTCGGGCCCCTACACCTTCAAGGCCGACGAGTTCAAGCCGGGCGACAAGGCGGTGTATCTGAAGTTCCGAAACTATAAGCCGCGCCCGGAGCCGGCTTCGGGCACTGCCGGCAGCAAGGAAGTTTTTGTTGACCGGGTGGTGTGGAATCTGGCCCTGCGCGACGGGCAGGCGGGGCTGAGCGCCCTGATCAAGGGGGAGGTCGACATTCTAGAGCAGGTTGCCTTCGACCTCTACGAGTCGGCAACGAAGGAAAGTGCGATCAGTGTGCTCAAGCCCACGATCGGTTTGCAGTACATGTGCCGGTTCAACCACTTGCATCCGCCCTTCAACAAGCCTGAAGTGCGGCGGGCCGCGCTCGCCTCGTTCAGCCAGGAGGCTTTCCTGAGGGCTCAGGTGGGCGTAAAGGAACTCTACAAGCCCTGCCCTTCGATGTTTACCTGCGGCACGCCCTACGGGAGCGCGATCGGGACGGATGTCCAGTCCAAGTCAAACATGAAGCTTGCGCAGGAGTTGCTCAAGAAATCCGGCTACGACGGAACCCCGGTGGTCGTGATGAAGCCAACCGACCTCATGTCGATCACGAAACTTCCGGATGTTGCAGCGCAGCTGATGCGCCAGGCCGGGTTCAAGGTTGACCTGCAGGCGATGGACTGGCAGACCCTCGTATCGCGGCGTGCGAAGAAGGACGCACCGGCTCAGGGAGGCTGGAACATGTTCTGCACTGCCTGGGTATCGCCCGACATCTGGTCGCCGATCAACAACGCCGCGCTCGATTCGCGCGGCGAGAAGTCCGGCTGGTTTGGCTGGGGCGAAGATGCGAAGCTGGAGGAGTTGCGTGCGCAATTCCTGCGTGCCACCGACGATGAAGGCAAGAAGAAGCTCGCCGAGCAAATCCAGTCGAGGGCTTTCGAGGTCGCAACGCACGCACCGGTGGGAGAGTTTGTGCAGCCTGTGGGCCTCCGGAAGAATATCACCGGGTTGAACGTTTCGGGGCTCGCCAACATCTATTGGGGCATACGCAAGGACTGATTCAGGGAGGCGCCGCCGAAATCCCGACGGGCGCGCTGCCGCGCCGCTGCGCCGCCCCATGCTCGGCTATCTGCTTCGCCGCGTGGCCGCCACCCTTCCGGCGGTGGCTGTGGTGGCTGTGCTGGTGTTCCTCCTCCTGCGGATCACGCCCGGCGATCCTGCGGCAATCCTGGCAGGCGACGCAGCCTCGCCGGAGCAGATCGCAAGAATCCGTGAGAACCTTGGGCTCAACGAGCCGCTCCTGGTGCAGTTCTTCATCTGGCTCAAGCAGATCGCAAGCGGGGACCTGGGCGAGTCGTTCTACTTCAAGATTCGCGTTGTCGACCTGATCGCCCAGCGCCTCGAGCCGACCCTGTCGCTTGCCCTGCTCACGATCGTGGTGGCGGTGCTTGTGTCGGTGCCGCTCGGTACCCTCGCGGCCTGGCGCTTTGGCGGGTGGCTCGACCGAAGTCTGATGGGTTTTTCGGTGATGGGTTTCTCGGTGCCGGTGTTCGTGCTGGCCTACATCCTGATCTGGCTGCTTTCGGTGAAGCTTGGCTGGTTCCCGGTGCAGGGATTCAAGCGGCTGTCGGACGGTTTCGGACCCTTCCTCTACCACCTGATCCTTCCCGCGGTCACGCTTTCGGTGATCTACATCGCACTCATTGCGCGGGTTACCCGAGCCTCGGTCCTCGAGGCGCTCGGCGAGGACTACATCCGCACTGCCAGAGCCAAGGGTTTGCGCGAGTCGCAGGTGCTGGTGCGGCATGCGCTTGCCAACGCCGCCATCCCGATCGTGACGGTGGTTGGCATTGGCGTGGCGCTTCTCATAGGCGGTGTTGTGGTCACCGAGTCGGTGTATGCGATCCCTGGCCTCGGCAGGCTCACGGTGGACGCGGTACTCGCAAGGGACTTTCCAACGATACAGGGCCTGATCCTGTTCTTTTCCCTGCTCTATGTGTTTGTCAATCTCCTGGTCGACCTCTCCTATGTGGTGTTCGACCCCCGCATCCGCTATTGACGTGCACCGTGGCCACGTCTGACGAAATCCCGCCCGCGGTGGAACCTGCCACCGTGCGGCGGCAGCCCTCGGTGTGGGAGCGGATGCGTGCAAGCGGCTCGGTACGGTTTGGCGGCGCTTTCATGCTGCTGCTTGCGCTGATCGCGTTGCTCGCCCCGTGGCTCGGCACCGTCGACCCAACGCTGTTTGATGCCGCCAGCCGCGATCTGCTGCCGGGCAAGGCAGGCGAGATCATCACGCTCGAGGGCGAAACCATCGCGCATGTGTTCCTGATGGGGTCGGATTCCTTCGGCAGGGACATCTACAGTAGGGTCCTCTACGGCACCCAGGTGTCGCTACTGGTGGGCTTTTTCACCGCCCTGGCTTCACTCGCGGTTGGCATCTTCCTGGGCCTGTTTGCGGGATACCTGCGCTGGGCCGACAACCTCATCATGCGTTTCATGGACGGCCTGATGTCGATTCCGGCGATCCTGATTGCGATTGCGCTCGTGGCGATGTGGCGCGGCAGTCTGCTCACCGTGATCATCGCCATTACGGTTCCGGAGATTCCGCGGGTAACGCGACTGGTGCGTTCGCTCGTGCTCTCGATCCGGGAAGAGCCCTATGTGGAGGCAGCCATCGCGCTGGGCACCCCCACCTGGCGGATCCTGCTGATGCACATCCTGCCAAACACGGTTGCACCTCTGGTTGTGCAGGGGACCTACATCTGCGCTTCGGCCATCCTGGTGGAAGCGATCCTTTCCTTCCTCGGCGTGGGGCTGCCGCCCGACATTCCGACCTGGGGCAACATCATGGCCGAGGGTCGACCCCAGTTCATCCAGTATCCGCACAACATCTTCTTTCCCGGCGTGTTTCTTGCGCTCACCGTTCTCGCGGTCAACATCTTTGGAGACGGGCTGCGCGACACGCTCGATCCGAAGATGGCCAAGCGGGTCTGATCGAAGCGTGGTTGCCGATGCCCTCCACGGCGCGCCTCAGGAGCATCCTGCGGCAGCGCAAGTGGTGAACCGGCCGGTCCTCGAACTGATCGGTCTGCGCATTGCGCTGCCCAAGGGAAGCGACCGCGACGAGGCGGCGTGCGGCGTCAGCCTCGCGGTGGGCCGGGGTGAGGTGGTGTGCCTCGTGGGTGAGTCGGGATCGGGCAAGTCGGTCATCGCGCAGGCGGTGATGGGTTTGCTCCCCAAGTCGCTGCCGGTGAGCGCTGGAACGATTCGGCTCGAGGGCGAGGACATCACGCATGTTGCGCAGAGCCGCCTGCGCGCCTTGCGCACCACACGGATGTCGATGATCTTCCAGGAGCCAATGACCGCACTCAACCCGGTGATGCGGTGTGGCGAGCAAATCGACGAGGTGCTGAGCGCGCACACAAGCCTCACCGAGGGCGCACGCAGGCAGCGCATCCTGGAGATCATCGACGAGGTTGCGCTGCCCGACCCCGCGCGGATGTTTGCCTCCTATCCGCATCAACTCTCCGGGGGTCAGCGCCAGCGCATCATGATCGCGATGGCGCTGGTGCTCGAACCCGCCCTGCTGATTGCCGACGAACCCACCACGGCGCTCGATGTCACCACCCAGGCCCAGATCCTGCGACTGATCAGCGCGCTGCAACGCAAGCACGGCACCGGGGTGTTGCTGATCACGCACGACTTCGGTGTGGTGGCCGAGGTGGCCGATCGGGTCGCGGTGCTGCGACTGGGTGAACTGGTGGAGGTGGGAACACGGGATGCGGTGCTCAGGCTTCCGCAGCATGCCTACACGCGCATGCTGATCGGCGCGGTGCCGGGAATGACCCCCAGGCTGCGGCCGCGCGACACCTCTGCTGAAACCGTACTCCGGGTTCGCGCGCTCGACAAGACCTACCCCGGCCAGGGGTGGTTGCGCAAGCGTGCGCCAGTGCACGCGGCAAGCCAGGTGACCCTCTCCGTGCGCAAGGGTGAGACACTCGGGATCGTCGGCGAGTCGGGTTCGGGCAAGTCAACCGTTGCGCGCTGCATCGTGCGGCTGATCGAACCCTCGGGGGGCGCCATCGAACTCCACGGGCGGGACCTGGCGCACCTTGGTGGCGCTGCACTGCGCCAGATGCGCAGACGGGTTCAGATCGTGTTCCAGGATCCCTATCGTTCGCTCAACCCGCGACGCACCGTTGGCGATGCGATCATCGAAGGTCCGATGAATTTCGGACTCCCGCGTGCGGAGGCGATGCGTCGGGCGCAGGCGCTCATGGAGTGGGTGCGCATGGATCCTGCGGCTCTGGTGCGCTATCCGCACCAGTTCTCGGGGGGCCAACGCCAGCGCATCAGCATTGCGCGTGCGCTCGCCATGGAACCGGAGTTGCTGGTCGCCGACGAGGCCGTGTCTGCACTCGATGTGAGCGTGCAATCGCAGGTGCTGGAGTTGCTCGAGGAAATCCGCCAGCGACTCAACCTTGCCATCATCTTCATCACCCACGACTTGCGGGTGGCTGCGCAGGTTTGCGACGACATCGCGGTGATGTCCGAAGGCGAAGTGGTGGAGTACGGCGAAACGCAAGCGATCTTCAGCCGGGCGCAGCATCCCTACACACAGGCACTCTTTGCCGCCGCGCCGGGACGCAACTTTCCGTTTGCATCGGGCGGCTCTTTCCGTTTGCATCGGGCGGCTGAGTTGAGCGGGAGCGCACTTGAGTGTGGCGTCGCCGCGCCGCTCGTGCCGGCCCTGCGACCCGGTGCGCCGGCCCTGCCACCCGGTGCACCAGCCCTGCGACCCGGTGCGCCGGCCCGGCAACCCGGTGGGTTGGGATCAGCTGGCCAGTTCCTTGTGAAGTCCCCGGCGATGCATTGCCCGCTGCATGGCCTGAACCACAGCGTCCCCATCGACCGGCTTGTGCAGCACCTCCACGTTGGATCGGGCAAAAAGTTGCACCTGCGCAGGAGATGTGTCGCCGGTGATCAGGAGTGAGGGCAGATCCTCGTTGAATTCGTCCCGGATGCGCTCGATCAACTCGAGGCCATTATCTGCCGGGCCAAGTGCGAAATCGCAAATGAGAAGCGAGGGCGGCTCCCGCATGCGTTCGACCTGCTGCAAGGCCTCCTGCGAGTTGCCGGCCGCCAGCACGCGGCAGCCCTGCAGGGTGAGCAAAAGCGTCATCGCGGTGAGCACCTCCAGATCGTCATCCACCACCAGCACCAGCAGGCCCGAGAGCGAAGCTGCGCTGCGCTCGACCCGATCCTCGAGCCTGAACTGGGCAAAGGGTGCGGCAGGCATGTTGATCGAGAAACTCGAACCGCGGAAGGCGCTCGAGCGCAGACGCAAGCGGATACGCAGGATCTGGGCAAGCCTTCGGGCGATCGCAAGACCGAGCCCGAAACCGCGCGAGCCCGACTGATTGTCTTCGGGCGCGCGGGCGAACTCCTCGAAGATCAATCCGCGCAGCGCCCTCGGCACGCCCGGACCTGAATCGATCACCGCCACCCGCACCCGGTTGCCCCGGCGCTTGGCCACCAGTTGTACCCCTCCAAGGCGGGTGTAGCTGAGCGCATTGGCCAGCAGGTTGCGCAGGATACGTTCCACCATTCCGGCGTCGCTCATCACATAGAGGTGGGGTTCGCTCACGAACTCGAGGCTGAGCGCCTTCGCGCTCGCCACCGGCGTGAACTCCGACTGAAGCCGCAGGAGGATCGGTTGCAGGCTCAGCGCCTCGAGGCGAGGGGCAATCACCTGGGCATCGAGCCTGGCGATGTCGAGCAGCGAATCAAACATCTCGTTCATGTAGCGCGCACACTGCTGCATGCGCTGGACCATCTCGCGCAGATCCTCGCTGAGCGGATAGGCGGCAGTGGAGGCGAGATACAGATTGAGCGAATGCATCGGTTGGCGCAGGTCATGGCTTGCGGTTGCAAGAAACGTGGACTTGGCCAGATTGGCGGATTCGGCGGCGTCGCGCTGGCGTTGCAGATCCTCGAGAAGGTCGACGTTCCTGAAACGCAATTCGAGCAACTCGCTGGCCATCGCCCGGAAGCGCAACTGAAACGCCAGGATGATTCCCGGGGTGAGCACGACGGCCACCTGCAAGGGAAGGCGAACCGTGTCGAGCGTGAGAAGGAGCGCGAGCGGGATGGGAACCAGCGTTGGGAGAATCGCGAGCAGAAAGAGCCGTTGGACACCCCCAAAACACAGCAGGCTGATCACCATGTAGCCCGTGTGAAAGAACACAAAGCTCACCGAGTTGCTTTCGCTCTCCGGAAAGAGCGCCAGCCAGCCCGCGCCGACCAGCGTACCCACTGCAATCAGCAGCGTCTGCATCCGGGGGTCGCGCCCGGCGCGTCCGAGTGCCTCGAAATCGGGCTTGCGACCGTAGGAGAGTAGCCAGATACCCCACAGTATCCAGCCGGTGATGAAGCCGCCCCATACCAGCACGGCCGCTGAATCGCTCGTTTTCCACGACGCCGCGATCTCGAGCGCGGATCCGCCGCAGAGCGCCGCGATGAAGAGTGGGAAACTGTCCCAGGCGTAGCGGTAGCGCTCGGACTCAATGAGTTCCCGTCGGCGATCGCTCGCGCGGGTTTCGCCCGCCGGGAATCGCAGCGCCTGATCGTGCTGAAATGGAGCGTTCAACGGAGTCCCAAATGACGGCGCATCCAGGCTTCACACGAAGATGGCTGCACGCAACTGTGGTTATAGCGCCTGCAGCGCCGCGTGACTACCGGCTGCAGCGCCGCGTGACTACCGCCTGCAGCACCGCGTGCCTACCGTGGGCCAGCGCCCGGGAGCCTACCCGGTGCCCGCTCCAGATGCCTCTGGAGCGGGCCGCCGCTGCGTTCAGCGAGGCAAGGCGCAGTGCCCCCCTGCGCTGATCTTGCCTGAACCCGCTGCAATCAGTGGAGGCTCAAAGCGAAGGTCGACCGGTGGCGAGCGCTGCCAATCCCAGCAAACCAGAATCAGCAGTGCAACCCAGAAGATCCGCCTTGATTGACCGGGATCGATCATGCCGTTGCCTTCACTGAAACCTCGGGGCGGGCAAGGTCGCGTCAGAAACCGAAGCGACGCCGCAGGCCGATGCCAAGGAGCGTGCCCGGGAAGGCCGCAAGCATCCAGATCCAGCCATGCAGACTTCCTGTGGAGATGCCGCTGAGCATCGCGCCCACGTTGCAGCCGAAAGCCAACCTTGCGCTGTAGCCCATCACGAAGCCCGCTGTGAGCCCAATCATCCATTGTGTCGGGCTCAGTGGCTTCGGGGGGCTGTCGGATGCCTGCAGGTTGGCCACCGCGCATGCGCCTGCGAGGATACCGATGTTGGTGATCGAGGTGATATCGAGCAGCAGGCTCTGCTCGAGGCGGATTTGCTGTCCCTCGAGCCCCCAGAAAGGGTTGGACGCTGTATCGAACCCGCCTGCGGCCTGCGACAGCTTGGCAGCCCAGAGTCCGAAGCCGTAGACCACGCCCCAGGGTTGCCCGGCAAGGATCAGATGCAAGGCGCCAAGTGCCGCCAGCAGCGCTGCGCCGCGCAGCCACCGGGTTCCGAGCCAGGCCTTGCCCGCTCCCA
Organism: Betaproteobacteria bacterium; assembly: GCA_016868175.1. Taxonomy (GTDB): domain Bacteria; phylum Pseudomonadota; class Gammaproteobacteria; order Burkholderiales; family Burkholderiaceae_E; genus UBA3064. The sequence goes on along the minus strand of VGHO01000006.1, from coordinate 1,046 downwards.
CGTACAGGCGGGCAAGCGCCAGAAGGACGATGAGCAGCGCAAAGGAAAGCAGGAGCGCTCCGGAGGTGCCAAACTGCTCCGCAAGCGCTACAGGTCCGATCTCTCCGAGGGCGAGCCAGTGGTGAAGATGCGTGGCGCCGAGGAAGCTTCCGAACGCGAAAAGCGGCAGGATTGCCATGTTGAGCGGAGTTCCGAGTCCGGCCTTGTAGAGGGTGCCCGAACCGCATCCGTCGGCGATCTGCATGCTTGCGCCGAACACGAAGGCACCCAGGACGAGGCTCAGGCTTACCGGCCCGAGTGCAGCCTGCAGTTCATCGAAACTTGCGAGAAGGGGCAAAGCCACTCCGGTGGCGAGGCCGAGCAGCAGCACCTGGGCAGCAAAGCCGCGGGGGTCTCTGCGCTCCACCAGATCGCGCCATCCGGTGGTGAAGCCAAAGCGCGCACCTGCGAGCGCTGCGCCGAGTCCCAGTCCGATCAGAAAGAGAAAGGCCTGACGGATCGAGACTTCGGCTGCGAGCAGGAGAAAGAACGCAAGCGAAAGCCCAGGGACAAACCAGCGCTGCATCAACCTGAATCTGCCACGAAGGTTCCGATCGTTAGCGGGTTTTGGGTTCGGCCCCGAACCGACCGGGGTACGCGCGCTGACCGGATCAGCGTCGTTCCATCCAGAGCCTGGTATCGATCAGCAGGGCCTTGAGCCGGTTCGGCACATGGTCCATCGGAAGCGCCTCGCGGTCCTGGGTCCACTCCACCATGGATCCGGGATAGAGCTTGACGTTGCTGTGGCCGAGGACCTCGGAGAGCGCGAACCAGTTGGTGGCAGCCCAGTGGCCGGTGTTGCAGAACGAAACGGTTTCGGTCTGGGCACTGAGTTGTTCCGCACTTGCAATGCTTCGGGCTGCTTCGACCGGAACGAACCGGGCGGTGCCAGGCACGAACCAGCGGTCGTGTTCGAGATTGCTCGCTCCCTTGAGGGTTCCGGCGGCAAGCGCCGACCCATGGCGGGTTTCTCCGCGGTAGAAGGCGGCCGGTCGCGCATCGACCAG